>NZ_JASJCS010000087.1 GCF_030065885.1 Ilumatobacter sp.
CCTTCACCGACGACACGTCGACGCTGCGGTAGTGGAGGTGGTCCTCGATCTCGGGGAGGTACGCCGCGAGGAACCGGCGATCGGTCCCGATCGAGTTGCCGCACAACGGGACGGTGCGGGCCTCGGGGATGTGCTGCTTCAGGAAGGCCAGCGTCTGGGCCCCGGCCTCCTCGAGCGACATGGTGGACGTGCGGATCGACTCGAGCAGCCCGCTGCGGGTGTGCATGTCGACCACGACGGGGTCCATCGCCTGCAGCTGCTCGTCGGTCGCGTGCACGACCAGATCGGGCCCCTCGGCGATGATCGTGAGGTCGTCGTCGGTGATCAGCGTGGCGATCTCGACGATGACGTGACGATCCGGCTCGAGACCGGTCATCTCCAGATCCATCCAGGCCAACATCTGACGGAACCGTACCAGCGGCCGACGTCTGGGCTCGTCGGGGCGACGTCGGAGCGTGGCCGCCCGACCGAGTGGCCCATCTAGGGTTCGTCCCGTGACCCAGGTCCGGATCGTCCGACTCCATCCCGACGCACGGCTGCCCCGGCCGGCGCACCAGGGCGACGCCGGTGCCGACCTGTGCTCGGTCGCCGAGATCGAGCTGGCGGCAGCGGGCGGGCGGGCGCTCGTGCCGACCGGCCTCGCGATCGAGCTGCCCCCGGCCATGGTCGCCTACGTGATGCCGAGGAGTGGGCTGGCGCTGCGCGACGGTGTGACCTGCCTCAACGCCCCCGGCGTGATCGACAGTGGCTACCGCGGCGAGATCGGGGTGGTGCTCGTGAACACCGACCCGACCGAGGACTTCGTGGTCCGGCCGGGCGACCGGATCGCCCAGCTCGTCGTGGCCGAGCTCCCGTCGGTGTCCTTCGCTGAGGTCGAGGAGCTCGGCGGGTCCGAGCGGGGCGTCGGTGGCTTCGGCCACACCGGCGTGGCCTCGTCGTGACGCTCGTCCGGCTCCACAACGACGACTGGGGGTACGAGTCCAACTGCTTCGTGTGCGAGGAGCGCAACGAGGGTGGGTTGCGCCTCCGCTTCTTCCACGAGCACGATCCTGCGACCGGCCGCGACGTCGTCGTCGCCGAGTTCTCCCTCCCCGACCGGTTCAGCGGTGCGCCGACGATGGTGCACGGCGGCGTGACGCTGGCGATCCTCGACGAGGCGATGGCGTGGGCGTGCATCGCGGTCGGCCACCGCTGGGCCGTGACCACGGAGACGTCGACCCGCTTCGACCGACCGGTACGGGTCGGCAGCCACTACCGCGTCGAGGCCGAGGTCGTCGACCACGTCGACGCCACGATGCGGACGGCGGCGACGATCGTCGACCGCCGTGGCGGCGTGCGCGCCGAGGCCGCTGCGTCGTTCACGACGCTCGGCGAGGCGCAGGCCGTCCGTCTGGCCGGTGTCGACCTCGGCGACGAGCACCGTGCGTACCTCGACCGCTGACCGGGTGGCAGGACCCGTTCAGAGGTCGGCCGGGATGATCGAGTAGAGCGCCGCGTCGGCGTGGCCGTTGCCGAGCCGGAGGCGACGGCGCAGCACGCCTTCGAACGTGGCACCGGAGCGTTCGGCGACCCGTCGGCTCGCCGCGTTGTCGACGGCGATCAACAACTCGACGCGTGCGAGCTCGTGGTGGTCGAAACCGTGCGCGGCGAGCAGCCGCGTCGCCCGCGTCGCGTAGCCGTTGCCGGTCTCGGACGTCCGGATCCAGTAGCCGAGGTTGGCGAAGTCGTTCTCGGTGTTGAAGCGGTTCAGGCCGCACGCGCCGACGATCGTCTCGTCGGGGTCGACGATCACGAAGCCGTCCTCGTCGCCGTGTTCGGCCCGGATCCAGCCCAAGGTGCCCGCTTCGTCGTAGTCGACGGCCCACGGCATGAACGGGGCCAGCTCGGTCTGCGAGGAGCGGATCGCGTCGGCGAGGGCCGGCAGATCGGCCACCACCGGCTTGCGCAATCGGATGGTCCCGTCGCTCAGGCCCATCCGACGATTCTGGTCGCCGTCGATGGCCGAGACGCGTCGGGTTTGCGGCCTGAGCGCTCCGATCACTCCGGCTCGAGCGTCGCGTCGGCGTGCACCGGTGCGCTGGCCGGCAGCTGTTGCTCATCGGGCGTCATCGTGCGGATCAGCGGCACGGCGACACCGACTGCGATGAGCTGGGCGACGACGAACATCGGCACCGATGCCGGTTCGATGCCGGCGAAGGTGTCCGAGAACATCCGGGCGACCGTCACCGCCGGGTTCGCGAAGCTCGTCGACGAGGTGAAGTAGTACGCGCCGGCGATGTAGCCGCCGACCGCGAACGCCACGGCCTGCGGGTTGCCTCGCCGCACGGTGAGGAAGATCATCAGCAGCAGGCCCAGTGTGGCGACGCCGTCGGCGAACACGAGGTGCCCGGCCGATCGGTCCTTGCTCGACCAGTCGACCGCGGCGAGGTCGAACATCAGGTTGGCGGCGATCACGCCGACGATGCCCCCCGCCGTCTGCACGGCGACGTAGAGTCCCGCCGTCGTGCGGTCGATCCCGCCGAGCGCCAGATCGGTCAGCGTGACGGCCGGGTTGAAGTGGGCGCCCGACACGGCCGCGAAGGCGAGGATCAGCGCCACGAGCACGGCACCCGTCGCGATCGCGTTCTGGAGCAGCCGGAGCCCCTCGTCGCGGGTGAGGTCGGCGGCCATGATGCCCGACCCGACCACCGCCGCGAGCAGGAAGAACGTGCCGATGAACTCCCCGGTCAGTCGACGGATCAGGTCGCTGGATGACGGGTGAGCGGGGGCGGACGCCAACGTCAGCCGCGCCCCGACGAGTCGGCGGCCGCCGGTTCGGCGCCCTCACCGAGGGCGACCCGCAGTGCCGCGAGATGGTCGGTGCGGAGGCGGAACCAGGCCCACTTGCCGCGCTGCTCACGCTCGACGAGCCCGGCGGCCACGAGCTGTCCGAGGTGGTGACTGGTCGTCGGCTGCGACTTGCCGACCGCCTCGGGGAGGTCGCAGGCGCACAGCTCGCCGGTGGGACTCGTCGCCAGCATCGAGATCATCCGGATCCGGGTCGGGTCGGCCAGCGCTTTGAGCTGCGCGGCCAGTTGGGCGGCTTCGTCGTCGTCGAGCGTCGACTCGAGGACGCAGCACCCTGGGGGGCAGAACTCGTTCATGGATTTCATATTGACAGATGTCGATTCGATGTGCCAATCTATCGATCGAGATCAATACATCGATGATCGTCGATTCGTCGGGGCGGGTAGGCTCGGGCGAGCGGCCGATCGCACCCGAAGCACCCCAACCAGGAGTCAACACATGCGCCTCCAGCTGGCCCTCAACGTTCCGAACCTCGACGAAGCGATCGACTTCTACAGCAAGATGTTCGACGCCCAGCCGTACAAGGTGAAGCCCGGCTACGCGAACTGGGAGGTCGAGAACCCGCCGCTGAAGCTGGTGGTGTTCGAGAACGCCACCGCCGAACCCGGCTCGTTGAACCACCTCGGCGTCGAGACCGAGTCCGCCGACGAGGTGGTCGCTGCGGAGGCCCGGTTGGCCTCGTCCGGCCTCGAGACGACCGGCATCGACGACACCATCTGCTGCTTCGCCGAGAAGGTCGAGACGTGGGTGCATGCCCCCGACGGGAACCGTTGGGAGTGGTACGTCAAGCAGGCCGACCACGAGTCCCAGCTCGACAACGTCGTCGTCGGCCACACCGCCACGCCCGGCAGCACCGAGTCGGTCTGCTGCGGCTGACCCCCCGTGTTACAGAAGGTGTCAGACACCCTCTGTAACGGTCAGCCGCGGTAGGCGTGGGTGATGGGCATCCGGCGGTCCTTGCCGAACGCCTTCGAGCTCACCCGGACGCCCGGGGGTGACTGACGCCGCTTGTACTCGGCGATGTCGACGAGCCGGGTCACCCGCTGGACGATGTCGGCGTCGTGGCTCATCTCGACGATCTCGTTCGCCGTACGGTCGTGCTCGATGTAGAGCTCGAGGATCGGGTCGAGCACCTCGTACGGCGGCAGCGACTGGTCGTCGCGCTGGTCGGGTCGCAGCTCGGCCGACGGCGGCTTGGTGATGACGTTCGGCGGGATCACGTTGCGACCGGCGGCCCGGTTGACGTATCGGCACAGCTCGTAGACCTCGAGCTTGAGCACGTCCTTGATGACGGCGTAGCCGCCGACCGAGTCGCCGTAGATCGTGAAGTAGCCGACCGCCATCTCGCTCTTGTTGCCGGTGGTGAGCACCATCCAGCCCATCTCGTTGGAGAGCGCCATCAGGATCTGGCCGCGACACCGCGACTGCAGGTTCTCGTACGTCAAGCCGGGCTCGCGCCCCTCGAACGACGGCGCCAGCATGTCGAGGTACGCCTGGAACGCCGGCTCGATCGAGATCGTCCGGAAGTCGATCCCGAGGTTCTCGGCGAGCAGCTCGGCATCGCTCTTCGAATGGTCGGACGAGTACCGGGACGGCATCGAGACCCCGTGCACGTGCTCGGGCCCGAGCGCATCTGCGGCGATGCAGGCAACCAGCGTCGAGTCGATGCCGCCGGACAGGCCGATCACGACGTCGCTGAAGCCGTTCTTGCGGAGGTAGTCGCGGGTGCCCAGCACCAGCGCGTCGTAGAGCTCGCGGTGCTCGTCGAGCGGCTCGGCGATCGGCGCGTCGGCCGGCGTCTCGTCGCGCCGGCTGCGTGCGCTCACGTGCACGACGGGCAGCTCGGGCTCGGTCTGCTTGCCGCGCGGGTCGAGCAGCCGCCCGCGGTAGATGGGCGAGACCGGCACGTCGACGATCATCAGGTCCTCGACGAACTGGGGTGCTCGCGCAAGCATGTGGCCGTCGGCGTCGACCACGAACGACCCGCCGTCGAACACGAGCTCGTCCTGCCCGCCGACCTGGTTGACGTACACGATCGGCGTATGGGCGTCCTGGGCGCGGGTGGCGACCATGCGCTCGCGGCCGGTGTCCTTCTCCCAGTGGTACGGCGAGCCGTTGATGTTGACGCTCAGCTCGGCGCCGCCGGCGGCCTGCGTGGCGAGCGGGCCCACCGGCGACCAGATGTCCTCGCAGATCGACACGCCGACCTTGACGCCGGCGATCTCGTAGAGCTCGAGCGGGTCGTTGCCGCCGACCTCGCCGGAGCCGGGCGTGAAGTAGCGCTGCTCGTCGAACACGGCGTAGTTGGGCAGGAACCGCTTGCGGTAGGTGCCGACGACCTCGCCACCCACGCAGACCGCGGCGGCGTTGTAGAGGTCACGGTCGGCGTCGACGAAGCCGACCACCGCGACGCAGTCGCCCGTGCCGGCGGCGAACTTGTCGAGCGCGACCCGGTTGTCGGCGACGAACCCCGGCTTGAGCACGAGGTCCTCGGGCGGGTAGCCGGTGACCGACAGCTCGGGGAATGCGACGATGTCGCAACCGGCGGCGTCGGCTCGTTGGTAGGCGTCGACGAGCTTCGCGAGGTTGCCGTCGAGATCGCCGACTGTCGGGTTGAGCTGGGCCAGCGCGATGAGCAGAACGGTCACACGTCCAGGCTACTGGCGGTGCCGGGGCCGGGTCCTCTGTGGCAGTGATCCGTCGAGCGCTCGGGGCCAGGTCCGCGCTGCCGGGGGGCGATCCGTCGGACGCTCGGATCGCTCCGACCGAGTGCTCCGGTGTGCGGTGGGCGAGTGCCGACGCGCAGCGGTGGCGGCGAGCTCGGGAGGTGGCGAACCCGAGGGGCGTCGCCTGATCAGGACACAGCTCAGTCGGAGAACACGCCGACGATGTCGACGACCAGGTCGGTGCCGACGAGCGACGTGAAGCGCTCGTCGCCGTTCGCCGCGACTCGGGAGAACGCCAGCGCGGCGCGAGTCTGGAAGGCGCCCGTGTAGTTGACGTTCGAGACGAGCGGCGGGTCGGTGCCCGGGAACGTCGCCACCCAGCCGGCAGCGCTCGTTTCGGTCACCGTGATGTTCTGCACCACGCCCGACGTGGTGCCGGCGAGCGGTGTACCGACGGTGACCGGGATCTCGGGCTGCAGCCGTCCGAACCCGAGGTTCTCGCGCGAGTCGGCGATGCGGACGGGGTCGATCGGCGTGTACAGGCCCGATGTCGACGTCGGCGCGGCGTCGGACGTGATGTAGCCGTGGACGTCGACCACGACGTCGTCGACGCCGACTGCCTGCAGCCCGATCGACGTCCCGCCGTTGAGGGGCACGACGAGCGTGTTGGCCCGCACGTCGGCGGGCAGCACGTTGACGTTCGAGGTGTTCTGCCAGGTGCCGTTGCCGGGGAAGCCGCCCACGAAGCCGGCGGCGTTCGGGTCGGCGATCGCACCGACCGAGAAGACGACCGCCTGCACGGTGCCGTCGTCGGGCAGGGCGAGCTGGCCGAGCGCCTCGACGTCGATGCGGTCACCGGTGCGGGTCCACGGGTTGGTGCTGCCCGAGTCGAGGGCCGTGCCTGCCGCGATCCGGGTGTCGGCGAGCCGGAGCGGCTCGAGCGCGACGAAGCGACCGTCGTCGGACGAGCCGCCGGTGTCGTCGAACCACGCCATGACGTCGACGATCACACGCCCGGTCGTGGTCGACTCGAGGATGAACGTGCCGTCGTCGTCGAGCGGGACCACCGCCGCGTTGGCGACGATCGAACCCGGGCGGTCGGCGTTCAGCGACGAGGTCTCGGGCCGCGCGCCGCGGGTCGCCCAGGTGCGCACGAAGCCGGGGCCGTCGGTGGCGTCGTACGTGAGGTTGACCAGCGCCGCCTCGTAGGCGCCCGGCGGGTCGAGGTCGACCACTCGGGTCGTGCCGCCGACCACTCGCCCGGCAGGCACGCCGATGCCCTGGGTGTCGTAGGCGCGGAACGGCGTGGTCGGGATCATCTTGAGGTCCTTCGCCGTGCTGGTGGTGAGCGGCGCGGTCGAGCTGATCATCCGGAGCTGGCCGCTGCTGCGCACGTAGTAGAGGACCATCCGGCCGGCGGCGTCGAAGCCGAACGTCATGTCCGAGATCGTGCTGGCGCCGGTGGCGAACGGGTTGTCGTAGTCGACCGCGCCGTTCGGCTGCCGGATCCAGATGCGGCCGGTGCCGCCGTCGGCGAAGAAGTAGGTGCCGTCGTACGCGGCCGGCCAGAGGCCGTTCGGCGTGAACGCGCCCGCGGCGATGTAGGTGCCGAGCCCGCGACCGTAGGACGTGATCGGGTCGGTGATGCCGGCCGGTGGCCCGGCGCACGGCGGGCTGGAGCCCTGCGGGCACGAGCCCTCGCGCGAGTTCCAGCCGTAGTTGGCACCGATCGCGCCGACGTTGACCTCCTCGAAGCTGCTCTGGCCGACGTCGTTGATGAAGAACCGGTCCGACCCGTCGTTGCGGTCGAAGGCAATGCGGAACGGGTTCCGGAGGCCCCACGAGAACAGCTCCTGGCACGAGGTCGACGGCGTGGCCGACGTGTTGCCGCGGAACGCACAGCGTGCGGTGCCGGGTCCACTGAGCGGGTTGCCGGGCGCCGGGAACGCGTCGCGCCCGATGCGGAGGATCTTGCCGTTCAGGAGGGAGAGGTCCTGGGCGGCGTCGTTGTTCCCGGCCGAACCGGAGTTGCCGCGTGGGTCGCGGCCGGCGTCGCCGACGCTGACGTAGAGGTTGCCGTCCGAGCCGAAGTCGAGGTCGCCGCCGTTGTGGTTCGAATTGACCGACGAGATGTCGTCGATCATCACCCACTCGCTGGCCGGGTCGATCGTGCCGGTGGCGAAGCTCATCCGCAGCTGGCTGACCCGGTTGACGCAGGTGTTGCCCGAGAACCGGGTGTAGTAGACGTACAGCAGCCCGTTGCCCTGGTAGCCCGGGTCGGGCGTGACGCCCATCAGCCCGCGCTCGTTGGCGTTGTTGCAGACGCTCAGGTTGATCGCCGTCGTCAGCGCCTCGCCGGGCCGGCCGACCTTGATCCGCCCGCTCTGCTCGGCGACGACGATGGTGCCGTCGGGGAACCACTCGACCGCAGTCGGTCGGGAGACGGTGTCGACCAGCGCATCGGTGAACCCGGGTGGCACGGTGGCCGCGGCCACGTTCGACGCAGGTGCCGCCGCGGCGGTGATGCCGGCGGTGGCGACGAGGAGGACAGCGGACCAGAACGATCGACGGCGCACGAACCCGCAACGTACCCAATCGACCGCGCCGGCGTGGCGCGGTGCAATCAGGAGACTCGGCCCGCTGCCACCTCGGTGACCCGGTCGCACGACTGGCGCAACTCTCGCGCGAGCACGTGTGCGGCGCCGTTCACGCCGGGTAGGTTCGCCGCGTCGAACCAGCGAGGGGGTCACCGCCGATGGGCCGGAAGCTCGACAATGCGATGGGGTTGTACCTCGAGGGGATCCGTGACGGCGACGTCCGTCCGGCCGTCGAGCGCTACACGGGCGACCGCTACACGCAGCACTCGACGGGGGTGCGTGACGGCGTCGAGGGCTTCGTCGAGTTCTTCGAACCGTTCGTCGAGCGCACACCTTCGAGGGACATCCGGATCATCCGGGCGATCGAGGACGGTCGCTACGGTGTTCCTGCACGTGTACCAGAACCTCAACCACGGTGAGGCCGAATGGGTCACGACCGACTTCTTCGACACCGACGAGCACGACCGGATCGTCGAGCACTGGGACGTGATCGCTCCGTACTCGGCCGAGACGCCGTCGGGCCACACCTCGGTCGACGGCCCGACCGAGGTGGTCGACCGGGATCGCACCACTGCCAACAAGGCGCTGGTGTGCGAGATGATCGAGCAGGTGCTGATGCGGGGCGGCGACCCGAGCCGGGTCTCGGAGTGGATCGCGGACGGCTATGTGCAGCACAACGCCGAGGTCGCCGACGGTCTGGCGCCCTTCGCCGAGCTCGCCGTGGCGCCCGATCGCTCGCTCTGGTACGACGAGATCGTGCTCCTCGTCGGCGAGGGCAACTTCGTCGCCACGCTGTGCCGGGCCTCGTGGGACGGGCAGCCGATGGCGCAGGTCGACCTGTTCCGGGTCGACGGCGGCAAGATCGTCGAGCACTGGGACAACGCCGAGCCGGTCCCCGACGACGACGTCAACTCCGGCAAGTTCTGATCGATCGCCCGAGAGCCGACACGATCGCTCGTTCGGAGGTGACGGCAGTTCAGCTCTGGGGGCCGGTCGACGCGATCAGCTCGCGGTAGATGTCCCAGATCTCCGAGGCGTCGGGGTCGGCGATGCTCTCCACGTCGAAGCGATTCATGCACACGGCACCACTCCACCCGTCGCCGGTGACGACGCCGACGCACGTCTGCCCGGTCACACCGCCGCCGGCGTGGCCCCACCCTGTTCCGATGTCGGGCCACACGAACTCGTCGATCCCGAGCCCGATGTGAGGTGCCCCTGGGAGCGGTGTGGTCATCTCCTCGACCGACGCCGCCGACAGGAGATCGCCGTCGATCTCGCCGAAGAACGTCGCCACGTCTGCGGTGGTCGACACCTGGCCACCCGATGCCCACGACTGCGATGAGGCGCCGCGGGCTGCCGCTGTTGACAGCGGGATCACGATGTCCTCGGGCACGAGCAGATGACCCGGGACGAGTCGGTCGACCTGCTCGGGCCATGCCAGGAAGGTGTCGGTCATCGCGAGCGGCTCGAAGATCCGGGCCTCCATCACGTCGGCCAGGGACTGTCCGGTGGCGGCCTCGATCACCGCACCCACCACGTGGTACGCGGGATTCGAGTAGGCGAACGGCGCGGGGAGCGGCTCGTCTCCGACCGAGTCAGCCGCGACGGACAGGAGCTCGGAGGGGGTGAGGATGTCCTCGAACGTGGCCAGCGCGGCCAGACTGGGCTCGAGACCGCTCACGAGGTCTCTCCTGGCCAGCCCCGAGCGGTGCGCGAGCAGGAGTCGGAGCGTGATCTCATCGGCCCGGGGGAAGTCGGGGAGCCAGCGCTCGATCGGCGTGTCGAGGTCGAGCACGCCGTTCTCGACCAACAGCATCGTCGTGGCCGCCGTCATCGTCTTGCCGATGCTGCCGATGAGGAACTGCGGCGGTTCGGTGGGCGCCTGACCATCGGCGAAGTGGTCGACCGAGGTGACGGTCCCGTCGGGCGACCGCACCGACGCCGCCAGCACGGGGACGCCGAGCTGCTCACCCCACGTGTCGACGATCGATTGCAGCTGATCGGGGTCGACCTCCCGACTCATCTCGATCGTGTCGACTTCGGTGCTGGTCCGGGTGTCGGTCCCCGTCTCGGCTGCGACGTCGGCCGCCGGCTGCGTCGTGGGTGGCGTCGTCGTCGGCATCGTCGGCGGCGTGGTCGCCGACTGCGCAGGAGTCGTGTCCTCCTCACCGCCACCGCACCCGGCGGCCAGCAGGGCAACCACCATCAGGAGTGCGATTCGCGGACGCACGGCAACCCTCTCACCTGCCTACCCTGATGATCGCTCCGCCCGGTGGGCGTGACCAGAGTCCTGGGACCCGTCACCGACACCACGCCGCACGAGCGGGTGTTGGCGACGGAGCGCGCCGATCCCCGGCGCCCTGCGAGACGGCACCGGGGACGGGCGAGGCGTCGGCGGAGCTCAGTCGGCGGCGACCATCGCTGCCGCTGCGGCGAGACCGAACGAGACGACGCCGGCCGCGGTGCGGAGGTGGTGGAGCCGGTTCCAGGGCCGCTCGTAGGTGCGGCGCCGCTCGGACAGGTCGTCGCCGGCGGCGGCCGGCAGGTCGAAGGCGTCGAGGGCGTCGTTGAGGGGGATGTTCCCTCGCACCGTCACGCCGAGGACGCCGACGAGGTAGGTCCCGGTGGCGCCGGCCAGCAGCCACCCTCGGCGGACGTCGCCGCTCCGGAAGTGCAGGACCGACGCGGCGCCGAGGGCGAGCGGCATGCCCATGAACGGGACGATGAAGGCCGGGTTGATGATCGCCCGGTTGATGTCCTGCATCGTCTCGACGTAGGTGTGGTCGCCGACCCGGGTCGTGCCGGGGATGACCGAGACGGCCCAGCCGTAGAGGAGTCCGGCCACGAGACCCGTCCCGATGACGCCGGTGGCGAGGAGGAGGTCGTTCGCGTTCATCGCTCGGCCTCCCGTCACGCCGTGACGACGGTGGGCCGGTCCCACGCGCCGGCAGCAGCGGCATCCCTGGCGTAGTCGGCGAAGTCCCTCGCGGGGCGGCCCAGGACCTGCTCGACGCCGTCGGTGACCCGAGCGTTGCGCCCGTCGAGCGCCTCGGCGATGACGTCGGTGAGGTGACCGGCGACGTCGGCGGGCAGGCCGGCGTCGACCAGCTCGGCCGTGTACGCCTCGTGCGGCATCGGGAGGTACTGCACCGGTCGCCCGATGGCGTCGCCGAGGATGGTGGCGACCTCCTCCAGCGTGATGATGCGAGGTCCGGTGAGCTCGTGGAGCCGGCCGATGTGCGAGTCGTCCGTCAGTGCGGCGACGGCGACCTCGGCGACGTCGTCGATGTCGAGGAACGGATCGGGGCCGGCGGCCTCGGGCATGGCCATGATCCCGGCCCGGATCGGGTCGGCGAAGATCTCGCTGAAGTTCTGGGCGAAGAACCCGCAGCGCAGGATCGTCCAGTCGGCGCCCGACTCTGTCAGCAGGCGCTCGGCCCGCTCGGCCCCCTCCTCGCCGCGGCCGGCGAGCAAGACGTGGCGGCGTACGCCGCGGGCGAGGGCGACGTCGACGAACGACCGGACCGTCTCGGCGGCGCCCGGCAGTGCGAGGTCGGGGAAGTACGTGATGTAGGTGGCGTCGACGCCGTCGAGCGCCTCGACCCACGACGTGGGGTCGGTCCAGTCGAAGTAGGTCTCGCTCGATCGGGACGCCGGCTTGACCGGGACGCCCAGGTCGCGGAGCCGAGCCGCGACGCGGGAGCCGGTCTTGCCGGTGGCGCCGATGACGAGGGTGGTGCGGGTGGTGCGGGTGGTGTCGGTGTGTGCGGTGTGGGTGTGTGCGGTGTGGGTGTGTGCGGTGTCCATGCGACGAGTGTCCGCGATGGCGTCCGATCTGGGAATCGCCGAGACGCTCGGCGGCATGCGCGACCGTCTGTACTTGGTGTCGGGGCAGCCATAGGCTCGCCATCCATGGACGCGCTGGCCGGACTCCTCGACGGGCCCCGGGCCCGGGGGGCCTTCCTGCTCCGTTCGAGTTGGAGCGGGAAGTGGGGCCTGCGGATCCTCGCCGAGTCGCCCCTCACCCTGCTGGCCGTGCCCCGTGGAGAGTTGTGGATCCTCCCCGACGGCGGCCGTCCGATCCGCGTGGGCGCCGGCGACATCGCCATCACCCGGGGCCCCGACCACTACTCGGTCGTCGACCACCCCGACACCGAGCCGACCATCACGATCTTCCCGGGTCAGGACTGCCGCGACGAGCACGGCGAGACGGTCGAGGAGTCGATGTCGCTCGGGGTGCGCAGCTGGGGGAACCACCACGAGGGCGAGACGATCATGATGGTCGGCGCGTACCACTCCTTCGGCGAGATCGGCGACCGGCTCCTGCGCACGCTGCCCCCGGTGGTGGTGTTGCCGAAGGAGCAGTGGGTGTGCCCGCTGGTGCCCGTGCTGGACGACGAGGTGGTCAAGGACCATCCCGGCCAGGTCGCCGTGCTCGACCGGCTCCTCGACCTCGTCGTCATCGCCGCCCTCCGGGAGTGGTTCGACCGGCCCGACGCCGAGCCGCCCGCTTGGTACCAGGCCCTCAGCGACCCGGTGGTCGGCACCGCCATCCAGCTGATGCAGGCCAACCCGGCTGAGCCGTGGACCGTGTCGTCGATCGCGTCGGCAACCGGCGTCTCGCGGGCGGTGCTGGCGAAGCGGTTCACCGAGGTGCTCGGCGAGCCGCCGATGACCTTCCTGACGAACTGGCGGATCGACCTCGCCGCCGACCTCCTGCGCAAGCCCGACCTCACGCTCGGTGCGGTGGCCCAGCAGGTCGGCTACAGCACGCCGTTCGCGCTCAGCTCGGCCTTCAAACGAGTTCGCGGCGTGAGCCCCCAGGACCACCGCGAGACCGTCGCCGGCTGACGCCACAGCCGTACAGGGCTCGCCACGGCCTCGTGGCGACTCATCTGTCCACGTGTCGGCCGGAGGCGTACGATGAAGGTGGAGGACCGCGATGGCCAGGATGGCGAGAAGCGCCGTCGAGCTGAGACGTGGGTTCTTCGTCCACGTGCTCGTCTACGTGGCGGTGAGCCTCGCGCTCGTGATCGTCACGGCTGTCCGCGGGGACGACCGCTGGTGGCTCCCCTTCATCATCATCTGGGGTGTGTGCGTGGTGGTCGACGGCGCGCTGGCATTCCTCTGGGGCCAGTCGGGCACAGACGGACGTGGGCTGGCCCACTGGTTGCGGGTGGGCATGCTCGGAAGGACGAGATCTCGGAAGGCGACCACGTCCAGTGGCTCACCGAAACCGCCACTGGGGCCGATGACACCACACCGGTGATCGCCGCTCTCGGCACTGCTGCGCACCACTGCCGCCCAGTGACGGCTGGCGCTCGTTCGTGAATGGCGCGCGATCACGAATCGACGTCGAGGATGGTGGCGATGACGTCTCGGATCTGACTCAACGCCACGACGCCCACGTTCCCGCGGCCGGCAAGGATCCGCTGCCGCGCGACCGAACGGATGTGCTGGCACTGGGCGGCGGAAACGGCCTCCAGCAGGTTCGTCTCGTCAGGTTCGATCTCCACCTCGGAGTGAAAGCCCCGCAGCGTCGTGGTCACGGGCACGACCTGCAGCACCGATGGCTCGGCGTCGAGAATTCGTTGTGCCGTCACGACCACGGCGGGATGCCGGAAGCCTGCCTCCCGTCCTTCGGGGACGCCGAGATCGATATCGACGATGTCACCCGACTGGAGCATCCAGCCAGCGCTCCTCCGCTTCGGAAAGCGGTGCCGCCAGCTCCGCACCGATCTGGTCTTGCCGCAACGCCCGCACCGCCAAGGTGACCGTGCGACCCACGGTCTCGCCGAGGTCGGCAGCCAGACGCTTCAGCTCGGCGTGTGTCGCCTCGTCGATCCGAACACTCGTGCTCTGCATGCGAATCAGCATACATACCTATCGGTGCTGGGATACATCAGACCGGTCACGACGAAGTCAGCAGTCGATGCCAACCACCGCTTTGATGTCCGCCTCGAATGGGGCCCCGTACGCAAGGGGAAGGAGATCGATCTCCGCGCACCAATTGGGATGCTCGGGGAGGCCCTGAACGCTGTACCCACACTCGTAGTAGCGTCGCTGATCCGCTGTTGAGGCGACCCCTCCGACGGGGGTTTCCTCGAACCAAGTCGCGGCCATCGTCTCCAGCTCGGAGCACAGCTCCTCGATGTCGTCGCCGGATGGCGATCGCTCCTCGAGTACGAAGTAGCGAACGACCGCCCATTCCTCGCATTGCACGAAGCAGAGATGTTCGCCACGCTCTTCGGCCGCAACCACCTGCGCAGGCGGGAGCTCAAGACGGTCAAGGGCACCGTTCATCGAGCCGATCGGAGTACGGATTCGCAGGCCGCCCGCTAGCGCGAAGAGACCGAGGATCACAAGCATGGACGCCGCCGCTAGAGCAGCGACGCCTGCCGCGATCCGCTGAATCAGCGGATTCGGATTGCCCCATCGAGTAACGCCCTGCGACATCAGTAATGCCCATTGCTGTCGTTCTGTGGAAGGACAGCGTTCGGGCGAGTGCCGTACACCGGCGCCGATGGCCTCCGATAGAACGCACGTGCGGCTAGCACGTCGTGCGAGACAGGGATCGGTGACGACACCGCCGACCGAGCACGCTGCAAGCGTCGGATCTTCCGCAGTGGGTCGTGGTCGGTCAGACGCACTCGTCGGAGTATGAGCTCATCCGATCGCTTCACGTCGTTTCTGGCGGCCGAGATACTGCCATCTTCGATCACACGCGTTCCAGCTCACTCAGTGCCGCCCGGCACGAGGACGGCGGCAACCGACGAGGCTCTGCTCCAACGCCCGCAACGAAGATCATCGGGCTCCCGACGTCGTCCGCGAACGAACGGATCGTCCCCGAATCGAGCCGCGTCGAATCGATGATCCGGAGTTGCCCGTGCCCGAGTAGATCCGTCGCGGCCGCATATGCGACGAAACGTGACTGCGCCTCAACTGATGGCGACACCTCACGAGCCACGAGATACTCCTCGACGGTGTCGCGATCAAGCCCCTCGGCCTCCAGGAACGCTGGCAGGCTCGGCGGGTGGACGCCCCTCCACAGATTCCGCTCAACCTGGCCCACGAGTTCCCACTCGAACCTTCCCGAATCACCGAGCTCAGCGGCCCGAACCCGATCGGGACGCGTCGACACGATCACTCTGTTGTTCAACGTGATGTCGCTCATCCAGTCCGGACCGTTCCGGCACACCGCCACGTCCTGCAGCAACTCCGGGACGATCAACGAACCAGCGAGCCGGTCGTTGATCGTCGATCCAGCCTCAGCACCGTCGAACGAAACGTCGAACGTCACCACCGCCCCATCCGCGCCCAGCGACCGAAACTTCGGAACGACGCCCTCCCACACCAGCCAGCCCACGAAGATCGCCAAGAACACGACACCACCGACAACTTCGAATCGAGTCTTCGTCAAGGCGTCGGACATCCCGCGTGACCGCAATACTGAAACGGGGCTCCGTTGGGCGGCGTGCCGCTGTATCGGTGAACCTTCCAGAACTGTGACCCGCGGATGTCGATGTCCGGGCGACCGGTGCGACGCCTCCACGCGTAGACCAGCAGTGCCACTCCGGTAAGGACCTTGAGGATCTCCGTCACCACGACTTGATGCTCCAGGTCTTCGCTGGGCCGAATGAGATGCCTAAGTCCGAAGTTGCCGAACTGCTCGTAGTCGACGCCAGGTGAGTTCGGTTCTTCACCCCAGTGACCGGTCGTCCCGCCGGTTCCCACACCCACCGTGTGTTCTTCTTGCCGAGCCCGGCCAGGTGCGTTGCCTCCGTCGAGGTGAGGTCGGCCTCATCGAGCACCGCACCGTCGTGGATGTTCCCGAACACGTCCTTGGGAATCTGCCACGTCGTTCCGTTCCAGGTGGTCTCGTAGAAGTCGGCATCAAGATCCTGCTTGATGTCCCACTCGCCGCCGGTCTCACTCATCGTCCCGATTCCACAACACCCAGAATCGGAGCGCCAGGCTAGCTAGGCCGAACACGACAATGAGCCCGCTGATCATGGTTGGCCCCAACGACAGTAGGCATCAACCGCGGTCGCGGCACCGGCCACATAGGTTGCCCCGGCGGCGGCCCCTGATGCACCGCGAACACCACCCACGGCCCCAAGGCGCAGAGCACCTGGAGCCCACCAATTGCCTACGAGACCCCAACCGACGCTCTCCCTGTTGGGCTCGGGAAACGCACTGCCGATGATCGGCGCTCGTGATGTTTCGCATACGGCCTCCCCGGCCTCCCCGAGAGCATCCCTCCGCTCCAGCTGCTCACGGCTGCAGCTGCCAGACTCACCGGTGACGGGATTGATGCCGTTCAGCCCGCACGTGACCGGACCGAGTAGTTGCTGGAAGCCACTCTCGAGGTCATCGACGAACTCGTTACGCCTTCGACCACCACGGACTGCTCTCTTCCTCTCACCGGATGACCGGTGCAACTGGGTGTCGCCAGGAGTGAGTGGTTGCCGTCGCCTATGTGGCGCTGTCTTCGCCGTAGGGCCAATCGGATTCAAGGGCGTCCAGCGGTCGTCTGGTTGGGGTGGTCGGGGATCGAGTCTTTCGAGCATGTTCGAAGTCCGGCAGCGTCACGACTGGCAGAAGGTACTCCCGCCAAGCGGCGTGGGCTCCGGTTGTCAGCGCATCTGGCGAGCGACACAGCATCGCAGCGACGCCTCCACGCACCGGCACCGCCTTGGTCACTGGTGCCTCGTTGACGACTCGGTCGACGCCACCCAACTCGTCTACCGCGGCTGGAGGCAGATACAGCATCGTCCGTAGCCGGGCACGAACGGTTCTGAACCGCGGTCGCGCCACAGGTTCGCCGCGTAGTTGTAGGTCTCGTTCGGGTCATCGGTCCATGTCGCTCGGCCAGCCATCACCTGACTCACACCGGTCACTTCGACGAACAGCTCGAACAACGAATCCGAACACGCCTCGGCCCATTCCTGCCATGAGTCACCGAAGAACGTCCACGACGCATGAAACGCCAGTGGCGCCATGGATCCCGCATCGGGAAGACTCTGCAGACTGGCTCCGCAGCTGACGATCCGTTCGGCTCGGTCACTCGTCCTGACGTTGAAACCCTCCGTCGAGTAGCACAGCGCTCCCTGCGAACGGAGCCTGGCGCGGTAGTCGATCGCCTCTTCGCGTTCACGACTGCGGAAGAACCTGATCTTGTTGGCCCCGAGCTGCTGGACGCCGAAGATGCGCATCGAGTCCAGCCTTCGCCGCGGCGCCACCGACGCCAGGATCTGAGCACCAACGTCCCGAAGACCCGGAATCGCCATGAACCTCACCGGGTTTCACGCAGGCGTGTTGGTGTGAGTCTCGGCCTCGCGGCCTGAGAGTTGTTGACGGTAGTGCAGGTCTTCGAACTCGGCGGGCGGGATGCGCCCGAGTTCGTGGAACAAGCGGCGGTGGTTGAACCAGTCGACCCACTCCAAGGTGGCGAGTTCGAGGTCGTCGAGGCCGCGCCATGGTCCCTTGTTGCGAACGAGTTCGGTCTTGTAGAGCCCGTTGATCGACTCGGCCAGGGCGTTGTCGTAGCTGTCACCGCGTGAGCCGACGGAGTTGACGACGCCGTTGTCGGCGAGGCGCTCGGTGTAGCGGACGCTGAGATATTGCACGCCCCGATCCGAGTGATGGACGAGGCCGTCGAGGTCACCGCCGGCACGGTTGCGGTCCCAGATCGCCTGCTCCAAGGCGTGCAGGGCGAGGTCGGTCTTGAGCGACCGTGAGGCTTGCCAGCCGACGATGCGCCGCGAGAACACGTCGGTGATGAACGCGACATATACGAACCCCGACCAGGTCCGCACGTAGGTCAGGTCCGCAACCCAGAGCCGGTTGGGTGCCGTTGCTGCGAACTGGCGATCGACCAGGTCCTGCGGCCGTTCAGCAGCGTCATCGACGATCGTCGTGCGACGAGGCTTGCCGCGCACCGCACCCCGCAACCCCAGATCACGCATCAGCCGTTCAACGGTGCAACGCGCGACACGGTGGCCTTCGCGGTTGAGCTGGGCCCAGATCTTCGGCGCCCCATAGACACCGAAGTTCTCCCGGTGCACCCGCACGATCTCGATGCGCAACTCGTCGTCGCGCAGCGAACGCGCCGAACGGGGCCGGCGCTTGGCGGACCAATACGTCGACGGGGCGA
This sequence comes from Ilumatobacter sp., assembly GCF_030065885.1. Lineage (GTDB taxonomy): Bacteria > Actinomycetota > Acidimicrobiia > Acidimicrobiales > Ilumatobacteraceae > Ilumatobacter. The sequence continues at coordinate 18,267 of NZ_JASJCS010000087.1, forward strand.
ACTGCAACGTGCGGCAGATCGGCTCGACCCCGAAACGATCACGATGAGCGTCGATGTAGGCGATCATCGTCGAGGGCCGTCGAGCTCGGCCGCGAAGAAAGCCGACGCCGACTTGAGGATCTCGTTCGCCCGACGCAGCTCCCGGTTCTCCCGCTCGAGCGCCTTCAACCGCTCCCGCTCATCGCTCGTCAACCCGGGACGCTGCCCCTCGTCGATCTCGACCCGGCGCACCCACTTGCGGACCGTCTCGGGCGTCGGACCCAGCTTGTCGGCGACCGAACAGATCGCCTCCCACTGACTCCCGGTGTGGCGCTCCGCCTCCAAGACCATCCGCACCGCGCGTTCACGCAGCTCGTCGGGATACTTCCCCGGTCGTCGCTGATCTGTCATGGCCCAATCCTCCCAGGGGATCGAGCCTGCGCACTACCCGGTGAGGTTCATAGTTTGCCACCGTGCCGAAGGCAGCTGCGCAGGCGATCTTCCAGTAGCCGGGGCACCACTTGGCCCCGGCTGCGGCGGATCCGCCACCGACGACAACGTTCTTCCCCACGTTCTTCGCCAAGTCAACGACGTCGACCGGCTCGTCCGGCGGGTAGAACGTGTTGAGCTGAGTTTGGAGCTGTTCGTTGATCGCTCGAAGATCAAGCCACGTCTGATCGATCGTCGGCACGAAGCCGTTCTCGACTCGGACTTGATCGTACTCCTGGATGGTCTGCTGTCCGACTGCCAACGCAACCTGCGTGACATAGAACTCGAAGTCGTCGAAACAGACCGTTGGCTGGTTGTTCTCGTCCAGCCGGCAGGTCTCAAGCCCCGACGGATCAGACCAAGTGATCGGGTTGCCACTCGCGTAGATGTAGGGCTCACTCGTCTGTGTGACGAGTGGGTCGACGGAGATGAATTGGCCGAGGGTGGGGTCGTGGTGGCGGTTGTTGAGGCAAACGACACCGACCTCCTCGCATCGATCACTCGCTGCACGGTCACCGGCTACACGAGTCCCGCAACCCGGAGCCGACCAGCAGAAGGCCGAAGGCCGCCATGACTCCGCTTCCCGCATACTGCTGCCACGTCCAGAACCGAGCTCCCCCTATGTCGACGTCCGGGCGACGCCGACGCCGCCACCATGCATAGCCAAGTAGAGCAACGCCCGCGATGATCCTTAGGATCTCCGCTACCACAGCTTGATGTTCCAGACCTTCGCCGGGCCGAATGAGAACCCGAGACCGAAGTTGACGTACTGCTCATAGTCGACACCGGGAGACTTGGGGTCGTCGGAGTAAGCCCCGATCGTGCCACCGGTGCCGACGATGTAGGTGACGCTCCCACCAACCGTGGCCCCCTCGCGCTCGTCCGCCTTCTTCGTGGCCCAGCCGATCGACGGCCCGATGTTGGCGGAGAAGCCGAACTCTCCTACCGACGGCATAACGTGTCCATCCTGATAGCTCACGCCGGCACACACGTACAGACAGCCCCCGACCTCGTTGTTGAGAAGATCACGCGCCGTATCGAGGCAGCTCGTGCGCCCGAACCCGCCAGTCCACGTGAGCAGGCCGAACGCCGCCGGCGGCCGGGTCGCGCAGCCCGTCGTTGAGCCCGGTTCGAGCCGAAAACGCGCGGACGCGCATTCTCAGCCCGGAACTCGAGCGCAGGTGCGGTGGTCACGTCGGTCAGTGTCGCACAAGCTCCGCCGACGGGTGGCGGTGTCTGCGGCGATGGCCGCCCGTAGGGCGGGTCATCAGCCCAACGAGCGCAGCGAGGCGGGAGCTGTTGATCAGGGGACGAGCTCGAACGCGTCGCAGTGAGCCGGTCGGATGACGTGGAAGTGGGCGCGGTCCAAGGTTGCGACGCGGGTCACCTCGAGGCGCTCAGCGATCGCGATCAAGCTGGCGTCGGTGCCGCCGAGAGGCAGGTCGGCGTAGCGATCGACGAGCTCGCGGACGCGTTGCCAGTCGTGCCGGGTGATCGGCTCGACGGTCAAGGTGCCGTCGATGATTGCGTCGTAGAACGCCGCCTCGGCATGCGCACCGAGTTCTCGTGTCACCAGATAGACCACTTCCGCGACGACCATCGCGGTGGTGACCAGCGGCCCGGTCGCCGTTTCCAACAGTTCCACACAAGCATGATGATGCCGGTCGGATCGGTCAGCGGCAGCGACCAGCGGACCGGTGTCAACGATCAACACGACAGCTCAGTCGCGGCCGAAACCGTCCGCGAGGAGCTCGTCCACGCGGTGGCTGATGCCGTGCTCGCTGGCTCCGATCCCGACGAAACCGAGCCGTCGGCGCCGTGGTGCCGCCTCGACCGCTGGGGCGTTCTGGGTGAGCACTTCGGCGGCGAGTTCTTCGACCGTGACCCCGCGTGCTGCCGCGGCTGCTTCCAGACGACGGGCGACATCGTCAGGAACGTTCACGGTCATCGACATGATCAAAGCCTACGTGCTCTTGCGTCGACGCTGCTCGCGTTCGAGTCGGCGTCGTTCGGCCCGCGACAACCGCGGCCCGTCGAACACCGGCGGTGATGCGGGAGTGCTCCGACGAGACGGCGGAGACGGTGGCGGCGGGATGGCGCGATGCTGTCGCAGCTCGGCCTCTAGGCGCCGCACCCGAGCCCGCAACACCTCGACTTCGGCGGCGAGTTGGTCGCGCTGGGCGGTGACGTCGTGGAGCTGATCGAGCAGCTCGCCACGCCCGTCTGCTTGAACCGCCCTGGGTTCGTTGGAGGCTCCTGATCTTGGAAACAAGGTTGGAGTCATGCCGAATGAGCAGTCACCGGGGAAGCCGACCACGCGTCGGTACTCGGAGCAGGAACGGTTGTCGGCGGTGCGGATGTGCCGACAGCTCGAGAAGGAGTTGGGCACCTCGCATGGGGTGGTGCGTCGTGTCGCGGACCACCTCGGCTACGGGGTCGAGTCGGTGCGCAAGTGGTGGCGAGACGCCGACGTCGCCGATGGGATCGCTGGGCCGGACGCGCAGCGGGTCGTCGAGCTCGAAGCGGAGAACAAGGAGCTGAACCAGGAGCTGCGTGAGCTGCGGCGGGCGAATGAGATCCTTCGCAAGGCGTCGGCGTATTTCGCCCAGGCGGAACTCGACCGCCCACCGCGCTGATGGTCGGGTTCATCGACGATCATCGTGACGAGTTCGACGTCGAGTCGATCTGCAGGGTGCTGCCGATCGCGTCGAGCACGTACTACGCCGCCAAGCGTCGCGAGACCGCACCGTCGGCACGCGCCGTCCGTGATGCGGTGATGATGCAGGTCCTGATGGTGTTGTGGGTCGCGAACCGCAAGGTCTACGGCGCTCACAAGCTCTGGAAGGCGGCGCGTCGTGCCGGCCACGACATCGGCCGCGACCGGGTCGCACGGTTGATGCGCCAGATGGAGATCGAGGGCGTCAGCCGGCGTCGGCGCAAGGTGTTCACCACCATCTCGGATCCAGATGCGGTGCGAGCACCGGACCTGGTCAACCGGAACTTCACCGCCGACCGCCCCAACGCGTTGTGGGTGACCGACCTCACCTATGTGCCCACTCGGACCGGGATGGCGTATGTGTGCTTCATCGTCGATGCGTTCTCCCGTCGCATCGTGGGTTGGCGCGTCGCGTCACACATGAAGACCTCGATGGTGCTCGACGCGTTGGAGATGGCTCGCCGTTCTCGCGGTCGGCGCCGGCTGATCGGGCTCGTCACACACGCCGACGCCGGGTCGCAGTTCACATCGGTGAGATTCACCGAACGGCTCGACGAGATCGGTGCTCGGCCTTCGATCGGCACCGTCGCCGACTCATATGACAATGCCCTCGCCGAGACGACCAACGGGCTCTACAAGACCGAGTGCGTCCGAGGACCTGACGCGCCGACGGTGTGGGACGACGTCGACCAGCTCGAGCTCGCCACGCTCAGCTGGGTGCACTGGTTCAACGAGGAACGGCTTCACAGCCACTGCGGGGACATCCCGCCAGCAGAGTCCGAAGCGGCGTTCTACGCTGCCCAACAGACCGCCCCGACCGGGGTTGGAAACCAATAGCCCGAGTCTCCATCAGACCCAGGGCGGTTCAATCGTCATGCGGCCAATCGGATGCGAGGACGTCAAGAGGTCGTCGTGTCGGGGTGGTCGGCGTCCAAGTCGATCGAGCGTGCTCGAAGTCCGGCAACGTGACAACCGGCAGCAGGAAGTCGCGCCACGAACTCAACGCGTTCTCCGTGAGCTGATCGGGGGAATGGCACAACATCGCCACCACCCCGCCTCTATCAAGCACCGAAACTCTCTCCACCGGTGCCTCACTCACCACCCGCTCACTACCACCCAACCGAGCAGCAGCCTCCGGGGGCAAGAACACCATGGTGCGATAGCCAGGTACAAATGGTTCCGAACCCCGATCACGCCACAAATTCGCAGCGTAGTTGTAGGTCTCGTTCGGATCGTCGGCCCAAGTCGCCAACCCGGAAATCAGCTCGGCCGCCTCCGCAACCTCGACAAACAGGTCGAACAACGCGTCCGATGCTGCTGGTGCCCATTCTCGCCACGCTTCACCCCAGAACGTCCACGAGGCACGAAATGCCAAGGGCATCGATGAACCCCCATCTGGCCTCACTTGAAGCGCAGCATCGCAGCTCACGATCTGCTCGGCTCGATCGCTGGGCCGAATACCGAACCCCGCTGATGTGAGGCGCAGATTCCCTTGGGAACGGAGCTGTTCGCGATAGGCCAACGCCTCGTCGTGTTCGCGACCTCGGAAGAACCTGATCTTGTTCGCTCCGAGGCGTTGCACGCCGTAGATGCTCATCGTGTCGAGCTTCCGGCGTGGCGCCACCGCCTTCAACACCTCGGTGCCGACCCTCCGCAGCCCAGGGCCCTCGAGGACCTCGAAGAGTCGATCCAACTCGCAGTCAGATAGCTGATCTGTCTGGAACGACACTGACAGCCGCAAGTCGATCACCTCAGCTGCTCCGCTCACCACAACTCCCCTGTATCGCGGGCCGACGAACAGCCCTGTAGACCCCTTGTGGCACTCATCGCCCGTGCAACAACATCGCCCCGCCAGCCATCGATGCCATACCGAGCCACATCACCGCGATGTTCGTGGAGATCCCCGGTTCAATACGCGGTATCGACACACTCGGCAACCACCCGGTCGACGAGTTCACCAAGACTGGCACTGTCGCCGTCGCTGTCGGGCCGTTCGTCCGGCTAGCGTTCTGAGCCGCCCGATTCGCCTCGTACGTCGCTGCCATCCCCGCCAACAGCTGACCAATACTCCAGTTATCGACTCGATACAAGTACAACCCTGCGGTCGTCGACTCCCACCAGTTCAACCGAATAACTCCAGCCAACGTCGAACCAGCCGAACCAAACTCAGCCCGATTCACCTCAACGCCAGGAGTGGCCCGATACCCGGACAGTTGTCGCTGTCCTGCTTCCTCGCTCCACGGTGTGCCGTACTTCAGTTCGCCGACCGGCTTCGGATTCATCCCCGGACGGCATAGATCAGGTAATCCCCCTGGTATCGCACATCCGATCTCGAAACTCGCTCCACTCTGATTGGCGATCGAGATCCCGACTGAATCATGGTACGCGTCAAGCACACGAGCAATGAAGAACCCCTGAGCCCTCACATCGCCACCGTGTCCACGTGACTCAGCCTCCAGCAACGCCGCCTCCCACTCAGCGAAACGCCGCCTCTGCGCATCCCGTACCGCCTGGTTGTCCTCGGCGTTGCAGGTCCTGCCTGTGCACAACCCATCCGGGTCAGAGAACGACACGGGGTTCGCTGATCCGTAGATGTATGCCTCACCCGTAATCGCCACCAAGGGGTCGACGGAGGTGAAGGTGCCGAGGGTGGGGTCGTGGTGGCGGTGGTGGAGGTAGACGAGTCCGGTGGGGTCGTGGGGTTGGTTGAGGAAGCCGGTGTCGTCGACGGTGGTGCCGTGGCGGAGTTGGCCGTAGGGGTGGTAGCGGTTGTGGGTGACCGCTGCGGTGGTGGCGTTGACGGTGGCGATGATGCTGTTGTGGTGGCCCGCGATGGTGTGGGTGATGGTGCCGTCGAAGCCGCGGTGGGTGCCGCCGGGGTAGTGGCGGGCGACGTCGATGGTGGGGTCGTTCGGTGTCCAGCGGAGTTGGGTGGCGCCGAGGTAGATGGTTTTGGTGCCGTCGGGGTCGACGCGCAGCACGCGTTGGCCACCGGTGTCGTAGACGTGGCGGGTGTGGTTGGCGTGGGTGGTGATGGTGGTGTCGGTGATGCCGCCGGTGCCGGTGTGCAACGAGGTGTCGACGAGGTAGCTGCCCGATGCCGGTTGGGTCGAGGCGTACAACAGCGTGCCGTTGATGAGGTAGTCGATCTGGGTGTCGGTGCGTTGGATCGTGTACACGTCGCCAGGTGATGCTGGGGGGCCGATGTGGGTGTTGGTGCCGTGTTCGTAGATGTAGATGTTGCCAGCGGCGTTGTGGTAGATCGCGTAGTCCAACTCGGCGTACCCGGTGCCGGTATCGGTGTCGTTGAGGCCGACCATGATCGGGTGCCCCGAGTCCTGTGAGAACCGGAAACTCACCTCACCATCGCCGGGCAACGATTGGCTGCTCGACGCACCCGCCGTCCACCCCGACGGGCCGGGTTG
>NZ_JASJCS010000088.1 GCF_030065885.1 Ilumatobacter sp.
AGCGCTTCACCCGGCACGGCGCACGTGTCATGAGGTCCGGCCTCGACCGCTGCCGCGACGCCGATCTCGTGCTGTGCCCGAGCACGGCGACGATCGACCGGCTTGTCGACCTCGCGTTCGACCCCGGCCGTCTCCGGCACGTGCCGTGGGGTGTCACGCCGGTCGAGGTCAGCGATCGCGATCGGGCCCGGGTGGTCGACGCCTACCGCCTGCCCGACCGGTTCGTGCTCTTCGTCGGAACGATCGAACCCCGCAAGAACCTCGCCCGCCTCGCGCTCGCGACCGCTCGGCTGCCGATGCCGCTGGTCGTGGTCGGCCCGGCCGGATGGGGTGAGATGTCGCCCGTGCCGGGCGACGTCCGGTTCCTCGGGCACGTCGCAGCGCTCGACCTCCCGGCGATCTACGCGGTCGCCGCCGTCATGGCGTACCCGAGCCTCGAGGAGGGCTTCGGCATGCCGGTGCTCGAAGCGATGGCCCAGGGCGCGCCGGTGGTCACCAGTCGGGGAACGGCGACCGAGGAGGTCGCCGACGGGGCGGCGGTACTGGTCAACGCCACCGACGAGGCCAGCATCGTCGCGGGTCTCGCCGCGGCCATCGACGATGCGAGCCGGTTGTCGGCAGCCGGTCGCGAGCGGGCGGCGATCATGACGTGGGATGCGGCGGTCGAGCGGACCATCGAGGCGTACCGGGAGGCCGCGGCGTGAGCGCGCCGATCGACGTCGCCGTCAACCTGACGTGGCTGGCGCCCGGCCGGGTCGGGGGATCAGAGGAGCACCTCGTTCGCCAGCTCGGCGGCCTGGTCGACACGTCGATCGACGTGACGCTCTACGTCCAGTCGTCCTTCGCAGCCGCCCATCCCGCACTCGCCGATCGCTTCGAGCTCGTGGTGCAACCGTTCGGCCGCGACTGGCGTGCGGTCCGCGTCGCCGCCGAGCACAGCTGGCTCGCGCTTCGCACGCTATCGGCCGATGTCGTGCACCACGGCGGCGGCACGGTGCCCGCCCTGGGGGGCCGGCCCGCGGTCGTGACCGTGCACGACCTCCAGTACCGGAGGTTCCCCGAGTACTTCTCTGCGGCGCGTCGGCGGTACCTCGATCTGATGATGCCGCGGTCGGTTCGGCGGGCGGCGATCGTGATGGCGCCGTCGGGGTACGTTCGCACGTCGGTGATCGAGGCGTTCGATGTCGAACCCCAGCGCGTCGTCGTGGTGCCCCACGGCATCCCCGAGCTCGGCCCGGTCGACGCCGCCGACGTCGCCGACGTGCGGGGCCGGTTCGGTCTCGGCGACCGTCCGTACGTCGTGTACCCCGCCATCACCCACCCGCACAAGCGCCACCGGCTGCTCGTCGAGATGCTCGCGTCGTGTGACACCGATCTGGCCGTCCTGATGATCGGCGGCGCAGGCTCGGCCGAGCCGGAGATCCGTCGCGCTGCGGCGCGGGCCGGGGTCGAGGACCGCGTCGTCCGTCCGGGGCGTGTCGCGGCGGGTCGGCGCGACGCGCTGATCGCCGGCGCGGAGGCCCTGGTGTTCCCGAGCGAGTACGAGGGCTTCGGCGCGCCGCTCGTCGAGGCGATGGATCTGGGCACCCCGGTCGTCTGCGGTGACCACCCCGCGATGGTCGAGGTCGTCGGCGATGCGGCGGTGGTCGTGTCGTCGCCGACGCCCGGGGCGTGGTCGGAGGCGGTCGACCGGGCGCGGTCGGACCGTGCAGCGCTGGTGGCGGCCGGTGCCGCGCGCCGACGCCGGTTCACGCCCGAGGTCGCGGGGAAGGCCCTCGCCGGCGTGTACCGCACGGCGTACGGGGGAGCGGCGTGAAGCTCGTCGTGGTCTGCCCGCACTTCGAGCCGGACACCGCCCCGACCGGCACCGTGATGACCCGGATCGTGCGGGAGCTGGCGGCGCTGGGCCACGAACTGCACGTCGTGACGGCCCTGCCGTGGTACCGCGAGCACGCGGTCGAGACCGGATGGACCGGCCGCTGGTTGCGGACCGAGATCACACCGTGGGGGAGCGTCACCCGCGTGCATCCCTTCCCGGCGGGCGACAAGCGCCGGCTCGTACGCAGGGCGTTCGGATTCGTCGGCTTCTCCGTACTGGCTGGTGGTGCCGCGCTGCGCGCCGGCGGATGGTTCCGCCGGGCCGACGCCGTCCTGGCGATGTCACCGCCGCTCACGCTGGCCCCGACGGGGTGGATCGTCGGCCTGCTGCGGCGCGCCCCCTTGGTGTTCAACGTGCAGGACGTGTTCCCCGATGCCGCCGCGAGGACGGGGGCGATCTCGAACCCTCGTGTGCTCGCCGTCGCCGCGTGGCTCGAGCGGTTCAGCTACCGTCGGGCGTCCGCGATCACCGTGCTGAGCGACGAGCTGCGGTCGAACGTCGCCGGCAAGATCGACCCTCGACGGCGCGACCGCGTCCACGTCATCCCGAACTTCGTCGACACCGACGCGATCGTGCCGGGCGACCGGATGACGCCCTACCGGTCCGAGCTGGGCATCGGTGCCGAGCCGGTCGTGCTGTACGCCGGCAACGTCGGCTTCTCGCAGTCGCTCGACCTCGTCGTCGGTGCCGCCGAGCGTTGCCCCGACGTCACCTTCGTCGTGAACGGTGACGGCGCCGCCCGCCACGAGCTCGAGCGGGCCGCCGCCAGACGACCGAACGTCGAGTTCGCGGGCTACCAGCCGGTCGAACGGTTGCCCGAGGTGCTCGCAAGCGGCGACGTCCACGTCGTGCCCCTGCGCGGAGGGCTCGGCGACGTCAGCGTGCCGTCGAAGACCTACTCCAGCCTCGCCGCTGCGCGACCGGTCGTGGCGTCGATCGACGTCGGCACCGCGATCCCGCGTCTCCTCGACGACGCGGGCGCCGGCGTGAGCGTTCCACCCGACGACGTCGACGCGTTCACCGCGGCGATCAAGGAGCTGATCGACGACCCGCTCAGATGCGCCGAGCTGGGCCGGTCCGGGCGATCGTGGGTGGTCGAGCACGCCTCGCCGGCCGCGATCGGGGCGGCCTACGACCGGCTCCTCCGCTCGCTCACGCGGCGATGACGCCGTTCTCGGGCGACCGCCCATGCGGCCGAGGCGGCGATAGCCTCGCGTGCCGTGGCAAGTAGTTCGTCGACCAAGAAGGCCGCCAAGCTGGCGCAGAAGGGGCAGGGCCAGCGCGTCCGGTTCCAGGGTGGCACGATCTTCCCGCTGGCCGTCGCCGCCACGCTGATCCTCGGCCTCGCACTCATCGTGTACGCCCGTCAGAGCCTCCCGGCCGCCGACTCCTCACCACCCACCATCAACGACCACTGGCACATCGCCCACGGGTTCTACCTCTGCGACACCTGGTACCAGGTGCAGGGCGATCTCGAAGAGCGCAACTCGCAGGGCCAGTTCACCAACACGAACTTCCTGCAGACCGGCATCCACAGCCACGACGACGGCATCATCCACTGGCACCCGTACACATCCCGGGCCGTGGGCCGCAACGCCACGTTCGGCGTGTTCCTCGAGACGTACGACATCGAGCTCACCAACGACAAGCTCACGTTCCCGCGGCCGGGGACCGTCACCCAGAACCCGGGTTTCCCGTCGTCGGGCGGCTCGTCGCTCCTCGAGGAGTACGTCGAGGGCGAGACCGAATGCGACGGCGAGGAGGCCGAGCTCTCGGTGCGGGTGTGGCAGAACTTCACCGACACCGACGACGGCCGCCGCTTCATCGCCAACATGGACGAGGTCCACGTCGATCAGGACGCCATGGTCATGGCCGTGTACTTCACACCCGACGACGCCGACCAGCCGATGCCGCCGTGGGCTTCGCAGCTCCCCGAACTGGGCGCCATCGACACCGGCCAGATCCGTCCCGAGGACCTGCTGCAGGGCACCGGCTCGGTCGCCACGCTGCCCGCAGCCGGCGACGACACGACCGATGACGGTGAGACCGACGCCGAGACGGACACCGACGCCGAGACGGACACCGACGCCGAGACGGACACCGACGACGGCGACGCCGAGACACCGACGACGACCGGCGGTTGATGCACGCCGTCATCCTGGTGGGCGGGTTCGGCACCCGCCTCCGGCCGCTCACCAACGACATCCCGAAGCCGATGCTGCCGGTCGTGCACCGGCCGATGATCGTGCGGCTCGTCGACCGGCTCGCGCCGGCAGGGGTGACCGACGTCGTCCTGGCCCTCGGCTTCCGCCCCGAGCCGTTTGCAGAGGCTTTTCCCGCCGATCGCCACGGCGACATCAGGGTCCACTACGCGGTCGAGCCCGAGCCGCTGGACACCGGCGGCGCGATCGCCTTCGCCGCACGCGAGGCCGGTGTCGATGCCACGTTCCTCGTCGCCAACGGGGACGTCCTGACCGACCTCGACGCAGCGCGTCTCGTCGACCACCACCGCCGGCACGGTGGCGACGCCACGCTCCACCTCACGCCGGTCGACGACCCGTCGGCGTTCGGCGTCGTCGAGCTCGACGGTGACCACCGGGTCCGGCGGTTCCTCGAGAAGCCGGCCCCCGGCGAGACCGACTCCAACCTGATCAACGCCGGCACGTACGTCTTCGAGCCGGCGGTGCTCGACCTGATCGAGCCGGGCCGACCGCTCTCGATCGAACGCGACACGTTCCCGCGTCTGGTCGATCGAGCGTCGCTCGTCGGCCTGGCGACCAGCGACTACTGGATCGATGCCGGCCGGCCCGAGCTGTACCTCCGGGCGGGCCTCGACCTCGTCAACGGGGTCCGCGGCTCGGCGCTCGAGGCGATCGCAGCCGACGCCGTCGTCGACCACGAGGCGCTGGTGATCGAATCGGTCGTCGAGTCCGCCGCGATCGTCGCACCAGCGGCTGCGGTCACGTCGTCGATCCTGCTCCCGGGCGCCCGCGTCGACTCGGGTGCGACGGTCGAGTCGTCGGTCGTCGCCGGCCACGTCGGCGCGGCCGCCGTGGTACGTCACAGCGTGATCGGCAGCGGTCATGCCGTCGCGCCCGGCGCGACGGTGACGGGCGAGCGTCTGCCCCCGCCGTGATCGCTCGGGTGCCCCGGTCACCCGCTCTCCGACGCTGCGCACGATCATGACCCCAGCGCGCACCCGTCGGGCATGATGGGGGCGCCATGAATGCGATGATCGTCGGAGGAGCCGGGTTCGTCGGCTCGCACCTCGTCGATCGACTCCTCGCCGATGGTGAGGCCGTCGACGTCGTCGACGACCTGTCGACGGGCAGCCTCGCCAACCTCGCCGATGCTCGATCGGCAGGTGGCACCCTCAAGATCCACCACTTCGACGCAGGTGGACCCGACACGGCGTCACTGATCGGCATGCGCTCGCCCGACGTGGTGTACCACTTGGCGGCGATCCCTCGCGGTCGACCTGCGCCCGCCGAGTTGGCCCGGGCGTTCTCGGCCACCATGGCCCTCGTCGAGGCCGCCCGCGACCACCACGTCGACAAGGTCGTCGTCGCACTCCCCGCGTCGGCGCTCTACGGCCGCCCGGCCGCCCGCGACCTCCCGCTGAAAGAGCGCCCGCTCGAGCCACGTGGGGTCCGCGGCGTGATCTCCCGGGCGACCGTCGACCTGCTCACGACGTACCGCGAACACGACGCGCTCGAGTTCACTGCGCTCGCCCTGACCAGCGTCTACGGCCCGCGGCAGCGCCCTGAGGGCGGCGTCGTGGCCGCGTTCGCAGCGGCGGCGGCCGAACGACGCGCACCGACCATCACCGGTGACGGTCGGCAGACCCGGGACTTCCTCTACGTCGACGACGCCGTCGACGCGCTGGTCCGTGCGGGGACGCGCGGCAGCGGCCTCGTCGTCAACGTCGGCACCGGCGAGCAGACATCGCTGCGCGAGCTCTGGGCGGCGATGACCGGTTCGATCGGCAGTGAACCCGAGTTCGCCGAACCCGACGACGACGAGGTGGCGCGCTTCGCCGTGTCGCCGATCAGGGCGAGGATCCACCTGTCCTGGTCGCCGTGGACCGAGCTGAGTGACGGTCTGGCGCGGCTGCGCTGATCGCGCGTGCTGGGGTCGTCGCGGGGCCCAGCGTGACGGGTTCAGAGAGCGGCATCGATGCAGCGGGCAGCGAGGGCACGCGACCGCTCGGGCGTCGACATGATCGAGGGTTCGATCACACATCGCACGCCGGCCGCCTCGACCCGGTCGGCGAGCTCGGCGTCCGCGGGGTCGACGACCAGCGCTGCTGCCACGGGGCGGTACAGCTCGGCGACGCCGACGACCGACGGCTCGAGGCCGAGCTCGGCGAGCATGCGGTCCGCCGGTCCCTTCAGCGCTGATCCGCCCACGATCGGCGACACGGCGACCACGCTGTCCCGGCGGGCGGCGAGCAACTCGTCGACGCGGCCGAGCGCCCGGATCGGCCCGATCGACACGAGCGGGTTGGACGGCGCGATCACGACGGCGTCGGCGTGCTCGATCGCCGACGCAGCCTCGGCGGTCAGCTCGGCACCGCCGTGCTCGAACCGCACCGCGGCCACGGGCACCGCATGCCGCAACCGGACGAAGTAGTCCTGGAACGAGACGTCGTCGCCGCTGTCGGCCAGTGTGATCATCGTCCGGAAGCGCTGATCGGTCATCGGCAGGAGGCGGGTCTCGAGCTGCCAGGCCCGTGAGATCTCGGCCGTGACGTCGGTGAGACGGGCGCCCTCGGCGAGCCGCGCCGTCCGGTAGAGGTGCGTCGCCATGTCGCGGTCGCCGAGGTTGAACCAGGTGGCGCCGGCCTCGGAGTGCTCGGGCCGTACCGGCCCGAAGCGACCGAGGGCGTCCATCGTCTGCCAGGTCTCGCCGGCGAGCCCCCACCCGCGCTCGGGATCGATGGCGCCCGCCAGGGTGTAGGTGATCGTGTCGAGGTCGGGTGAGATCGACAGGCCGTGGAGCTCGGTGTCGTCGCCGGTGTTGACGATCGCTGCGATCATGCGCGGCGGCACCACGAGCCGCAACCCGCGCAGGAAGCGGGCCGCGCCGACGCCGCCCGCCAGCACGGCGATGTTCGCGTCGCGCAGGGTCATGCCGCCGCCGTCCGGTAGAGGTCGAGCAGCCGGTCGGCGGTCGTCGCCCACCTGAACCGGCCGGTGTTGCGGTACCCGGCCTCGATCAGCCCCAGCCGGGCGGCACCGTCGGACAGCACGTGATCGATCGCCTCGGCCAGCGTCATGGCATCGCGATCCTCGACGAGGAACGCAGCGTCGCCAGCGATCTCGGGGATCGAACCGACCCTCGTGGCCACCACCGGCGTGCCGGCCGCCTGGGCCTCGAGGATCGGGAAGCCGAACCCCTCGTCGAGCGAGGGGTAGGCGAGCACGGCGCCATGCCGCACGAGCCACCGCTTCGTGGGTTCATCGACCGGTCCGAGCCGGTGGATCCGCGCGCGCGTGTGCGAACCGGCGTCGGCGATCAACCGGTCGATCCCGGGCGAATCGTCGCCAGGTGCGCCGGCGAGCACGAGGAGCAGATCGTGATGATCGCCGGCCAGGTGCTCGAAGGCCTCGACGAGCAGCGGCAGGCCCTTGCGTCGCTCTTCGGTGGCGATCGCCACGACGTAGTGCCGTCCGCCGAGCTCGGAGGCGAGCGGTGGCGGGGTCGCCTCGTCGCGTTCGACCTGAGCGGGCGCACCGAGGAACACCGTTCGCACCCGGTCGGTGCCGAGCAGCGAACGGACCTCGTCGGCGGTGGCGTCGGAGCTGGCGTGCACCCATGCACCGCGTTCGACGGCCCGACGGAGCGTGGCGCCCGCCCGCCGCACGACGGGTGACGCGAGCTCGGGGTGGCGCAGGAACCAGCAGTCGTAGACCGACACGACCGTCGGCAGCGAGCTGGGAGGCGCGACGTAGTTGGTGCCGTGGAGCACGTCGGCGTCGCGCAACCACCGGTCCGCCGTCGGGCCACGACCACGCGACCACAGGTGCGAGGCGACGATGCCCGGGAGCGGCAGTCGCCGGTGCCCGTCTCGCAGCGTCGCACGACGGCTGACGAGGTACGGTTCGAGCGAGACGTCGGCGCGACCGTCGAGCGCGGCCACGATGCCGGCGACGGCCGTGCCGACACCGGTCCGGTGCCCGTACAGGGGGCCGACATCGATGGCGAGGCGGAGAGGGGTCATGGTCGTCGGGGTCGCTCGGACCGGATCACGCTAGCTGGACCCTAAACTCGCCGGGTCTTCGGTCTCCGGGCCGGCGCCGCCAGGCCATCGCCGGGCCGCCGGCGCCGGTACGTCACGAAGCATCCGCAGCATCACGACAGATCAGAGGGAGCGTTCGTGCCTCGAGCATTCATCACCGGGATCACCGGCCAGGACGGCCGTCACTTGGCAGAGTTCCTCCATGGCCGCGGCTACGACGTGTACGGCATGGTCAAGGGCCAGAACAACCCCGGGATCGCGTCCCTGCGGGACGAGGTGCCGTACGTCGAGACGGTGCCCGGCGACCTGGCCGACCTGCCGTCGCTCGTCGCCGCGCTCGAGCTGGCCCAGCCCGACGAGGTCTACAACCTGGGCGCAATCAGCTTCGTGGCGTTGAGCTTCAACCAGGCCGAGCTGACGGCGAACATCACCGGTCTCGGCGTGCTGCGGATGCTCGAGGCGATCCGCATGATCGGCGGCAGCCAGAACAACCCGATCCGGTTCTACCAGGCCTCGTCGTCCGAGATGTTCGGGAAGGTCCGCGAGACGCCTCAGAACGAATCGACGCCGTTCCACCCCCGGAGTCCGTACGGGTGCGCCAAGGTGTTCGGCCACGACATCGTTGTGAACTACCGCGAGAGCTACGACCTCTTCGCCTGCTCGGGGATCCTGTTCAACCACGAAGGACCCCGCCGCGGCATCGAGTTCGTCACACGCAAGGTCACGAACGCCGTCGCCCGGATCAAGCTCGGTCTCCAGCACGAGCTGGTGCTCGGCAACCTCGACTCGAAGCGCGACTGGGGCTACGCGGGCGACTACGTCAAGGCGATGTGGATGATGCTGCAGCAGGATCAGCCGGACGACTACGTGATCGCCACCGGCGAGACGCACTCGATCGAAGAGCTCGTCGAGCGGTCGTTCGCCGAGGTCGGCATCGACGACTGGCGCAGGTACGTGCGCCAGGACCCGAAGTTCTTCCGGCCCGCCGAGGTCGACCTCCTCATCGGTGACGCGTCGAAGGCGCACGATCAGCTGGGCTGGAAGCCCGAGGTCGACTTCCCCGAGCTCGTGTCGATGATGGTGCAGCACGACCTCGAGGTCGAGGCCGCGAAGGCCGGCATCGAACGCTGACGCCCGACCCGGCGGACGGTCACGCCTCGAGCGGACGGTCGGTGATCGCGTCCATCACCGATCCGGGTGTCGGCTCGGCGCCGACGCGGAGCTTGTGCTGGAGGCTGAGCGCGAACGTCGCCAGCGCAGCGCCGCTCGACAACACGAGGCCGATCTCGATCCGCCGGAAGAGCTGGTCGCTGGACAACCAGGTCCCGAAGGCGAACGCGACCACACCGACGCCCCATCCGAGGGCGACGAGCGCGTGACCGCGGAGCGCGATGACCGCCTGTGCCGTCGCCAGCCCCGCCATGTAGATCGCGCTCGAGAGCGCGAGCATCGCCAGCGTTCGTCCACCGAGCTCGCTGTCGTAGACGAACTCGATCACGAGTGGGCCGATCAGGAACGCGCCGGTCGTCCCGACGACGCCGACGACGGCGACGAGCTGGAGGAGCTTGCGGAGCCCGTTCCGGAACTCGTCGAGCTCGCCGCGCGCCGCCAACCGCGACAGACGCGGGAGCAGGGCGGCTTGCACGGCCTGGAAGAGGAAGAGCGGGATGCGGGCCAGGAGCACGCCGTACCCGAACTGGGTCACGACCTCCTCCTGCCCGTCCTCGGAGAGCAGGTTGGCCATCACCGGTCCGGCATTGAGCAGACCGGCCGCGAACACGGTGCCCATCAGCAGCCAGCCGAGGTTCTGCGTGACCTCGTGCCAGTCGGCCTCGGGACCGGGTTCGGTCCGTAGGTTGCCGCGCAGCCCGACGAACATCACGGGGACGAGGGGCGCCAGCGCGACGGCGAACCCGTACGGGGCGGCGGCGCTGATCCCGATCACCGCCAAGGTCACGCAGGCGATGATGCGGATGATGCCGTCGGATCCCATCACCACGGCGTAGGACCGGAATCGCCCGGTGCCGGCGCACACGCCGCGGGCGAGGTGTGCGGGGGCGTACGCCACGAACGCGGTGGCGAGCGCCGCCAGCATCCACCAGTCGCCGTCGAAGTAGCTCGACGTGATGATCGGGCTGGCGATCATGATCGCCAGCAGCACGGCGCTGGTGATGCCGGCGCCGAGCATCAGGACCTTGCGGGCGACCGGCCGACCGCCCTCGCCCCTGGCCTTGCGGTGCGACACGGCGCGCCCGAGCTCTTGTTCGAGGGGCAGGAAGAAGCCGGGCGCCAACGAGAACGTGGCGAACCAGAGCGAGGCGATCGGTGCGAACTCCTCGTCGCCGCCGAGCGCGACGTTGCCGATCTTGAAGAACGCGTAGGTGGCGATGCCTGCGATCAGCAGGGCGAAGCCGACCGGAAGCGTGCCCTCGGGCAGCGGGACGCGGCGAAGCACGGGAGATGCAGGCGAGGACACCAGGGTGTCGAGGTTACCTGCCTCTCCCGCGCTCCTGCGGGAGGGCCGTCGGCGGGGGGCGCCGACGGCCCGGTGCCGGCCGTGGGACCGGCGATCTCGGTGTGTTCGCCCAGCCGAGCCGGTTCTGCCGGTCGGCGAGGCCCGATCAGATCAGGCGACGGCGTCGATGAGCTTGCGGACGCGGGTGGTGACGTCGTCGGTGAGCTCGCGGCGACGCTCGTCCGCTCGCTGGGCAGTCACGACGACGGCGCCGACGCCGACGTAGGCCGCGTCGCGGGCGAAGCCGGCGATCCGGTCGACCGGGAGCTCGGGCGTGTCGGGGAGCTCGAACTTCGGCAGGTCGAACGAGGGCAGCTCGAACGTGGGCAGCTCGGGCAGGCGTACGGTCGGGAGCTCGACCTTGCGCGGGTCGACCTTGCGCAGATCGACCTTGGTCAGGTCGATCTTGGTCGGGTCGAGGCGCCTGAGATCGAAGTGCTTGATGTCGTCGAGGCTGATCATGGTGGTTCCTTCGGGTGGGATCGGCTCGGGCCGATGTCGAACGGGGACGATTGCAAATGTACCGTCGAGTGCTAACAAAAGCAAGCAGTATGACGCATGGCGCACACGCGAACCGGGTGCATCCGGAGTGACGAGGGCCGGAAGACTCGCGCCGCTAGCCTCGATCCATCGTGGAGACGGACCCCCAACTCGTGCCGTCGGTCGTGTCCGTGATGGTCGTGCACGAGCCGGGCGACTGGTTCGACGACACGATCGAGTCCCTCGCTGCGCAGGACTACCCGAACTTCCGGACGCTGTTCCTCGCCACGTCGTCCGACGACGAGGAGGTCGCGGCACTGACGGCACGGATCAGAGCGGTCCTGCCGACGGCGTTCGTTCGCCCGGTCGGTTCGAACCCGGGGTTCGGCCCGGCCTGCAACGAGGTGTTGCGACTGGTCGAGGGCGACAACGGGTTCTTCCTCTTCTGCCACGACGATGTGGCGCTCGACCCGACTGCGGTCAGGACACTCGTCGCCGAGCTGTTCCGTTCGAACGCCGGCATCGTCGGCCCGAAGCTCGTCGAATGGGACGACCCGCGGATGCTCCAGCACGTCGGTCTCGGCCTCGACCGCTTCGGAGAGGTCGACCCGTTCGTCGAGCCGGGTGAGGTCGACCAGGAGCAGCACGACGGCGTCCGCGACGTGTTCGTCCTGCCCTCGGCCTGCCTGCTGGTTCGGGCCGATCTCTTCCGAGCGCTGAACGGGTTCGACCCCACCATCGACTTCCACGGCGAGGACATCGATCTCTGCTGGCGCGCCCACCTGACCGGCGCCCGCGTCATCGTGGCGCCCGATGCCCGGGTGCGTCATCGCGAGCGGCTCGACGAGCGACGGCCCGACCTCAACCATCGCGGACTCCAGAGCCGCCATCGCATCAGGACCGTCGCGACGCTGACGGGCGGGTCGCGGCTGCTCGTCCGGTCGCTCCAGCTGGTACTCCTCACCCTGGTCGAGCTCGTCGTCGGGCTCTTCACCGGCCGTGTCGGGGAGTCGCTGGCGTCCCTGCGGGCGCTGATCGGCTTGCTGCCCAGGAGCGCAGCTGTCATCGGGCGCCGACGCGCCATCCGAGGCCAGCGCGTCGTGCCCGAGCGAGAAGTGCTCGGCTTGCAGGACCGGGGCAGCTCGCGGCTGACGTCGTACCTGCGCGGCAAGGAGACCGCCACGTTCGTCGGTGCCGACAGCACCGTCAGGCGATGGCGCGAGGCCTCGTTCGGTCCGGTGCTCGCGTGGTTCCTGGTGATCCTGGCCGTGGTCATCGGCAGCCGGTCGTTCATCCAGGACGGCGTGCCGTCGGTGGGCGAGTTCCTGCCGTTCCCCGAGAGCCCGAACGACCTGCTCGCCGACTATCGCTCGAGCTTCGACAGCCGGTCCTTCGGTGCCACGGCGTCGAACCCGACCGGCTGGTTGGTCCTGTCGATCTTGAGCGTGCTGACGCTGTTCCGGATGGGGGCGTTGCTCACCGCGTCGATCGTCGGGCTGTTCCTGCTCGGCGCGCTCGGTGCCTGGCGCCTGGCCACGGTGTTCCCGGTCAACCGCGCCCGTATCGCTGGGATGGTGGTCTACGTCGGCACTCCGCTGGTGCCCGGTCTGCTGAGCCGCGGCGACTGGTCGGCGCTCATCTGGTACGCAGCGCTGCCGTGGCTGGTGCACCTGCTCCGGCGAGCGGCCGGTCTCGAGGCGGCGGACCCCGCCGCAGCCGACCTCGACCTCACCGACGGCATCGCACCGGTCGGTCTCCGTCATCGACTGCGCGCACTCGCGTTCCTCGTGCTCGTCCTGGCGACGACGGCCGCGTTCGTGCCCGCCGTCCTCGTCGTCTGGGCCGCCGTCGGTGCCCTCCTCGCGGTCTCGACCGTGCTCGCCGCCGGCTCGTGGCGGGTCGCGCTGTGGCTCCTCGTGAGCACGGCGGTGTCGCTCGTCCTGGCGGCGGTCCTCAACCTGCCGTGGTCGCTCGAGTGGTCACGCGACACCCTGATCGGTCCCGACGCGTCGGCCGCCGACGGGCGTGGGCTCGCCGAGGTCGCCTCGTTGGCGCCCGACAGCGACCGGTTCGCCGTGCTGGCGCTCGCGCTCTACCTCCCGCTGCTGGCAGCCGTCGCGATCACCAGGGCCTGGCGCCTGACGTGGAGCATCCGGGCCGCCTCGCTCGTGTTCGCGTTCGGGGCGCTCCTCGTCTTCGGTGACCGAGGCGAGCTCGACGTTCGCCTGCCGCCGCCGTCGCTGCTCGCCGTGCCCGTCGCGCTCGGTCTCGCGCTCGGGGCTGCGGCGATCGTCGGTGGATTCGGCTCCGATGTGCTGGGACGCGGCTTCGGTTGGCGGCAACCGATCGCCGTGCTGGCCAACGCGGCGATCGTCATCGGGTTGATCCCGGCGGTCTTCTCGATCGGCAACGGTGCGTGGCACACACCACGATCGCCGCTGCCGAAGCTCCTCGCGGCCCAGCTCCCCGAGGACCCCGCCGCCGGTGACTACCGCGTGCTGTACCTGGGCGATCCCGCAGTGCTCCCCGTTCCGGCCCGCCTCTACGGTGACGGCGTCGGCTACGCCGTCACCGACGCCGGCCGGCTCGAGTTCACCGATCGGTTCGCACTGCCCGAGAGCGCCGGGGACCGGGCCGTCGAGCGAGCGCTCGACCTGATCGCCGACGGCTCGACGCTGCGTGCCGGCCGGATCCTCGCTCCGCTCGGCATCCGGTTCGTCGTGATCCCCAAGACCGATGGTGTGTCGTCGACCGCCGATGACCCGATCCCGGTCCCCGACGGCCTGCTCGCATCGGTGCAGAACCAGCTCGACATCGGTTCGGTGCCCGGTCAGCCCTCGCTCGAGGTCTTCGTCAACCGTGCATGGCTGCCGGTCGGAGCGCAGTTGGGCGGAGCGACCGCGGATGCATCGCGGTCGGCGGGGGAGGACGTCCTGGTCAGGGCTGACCTCACCGACGCCGTGCCGTCGATGATCGGCGTCGACGGGTTCCCCGAGGCGGTCAACCAGGTCGCGCCCGGCGTCTTGCACGTGGCCGTACCGAAGGACGACCGGATCCGACTCGAGGTCGACGGCCGACCCGTCGCATCTCGCACCGGATTCGGGATGACGACGGCATTCGACATCGACGCCGGCGGCGTCGGCACGCTCACGTACGACCGTGACGAGACGCGGGGATGGTGGCTGGCGTCGCAGTTCGTGCTGTTCGTCGCCGTGGTCATCGTCGCTGCCGGAGCGCGATCACCGTTCGGGCGACGTCGCGTCGTCGAACTGCACGACGAGACGCTCATCGACCTCAGCGAGTCCGTCGAATCCGACGGCACGGTTGCCGGTGAGGCCCTCGGACTACCCGCATGGGCGGACGCCGACGACCAGATCTCCGAGATCGTCGAGATGGCCGCGGCAGGGCCGCAGCCCCACGATCCGGCCGACGATCCCGAGGTCGAGACGGTGCCGACCCGGGCTCACCTCCGCGCCGGGCAGGCGGCCGGCCCGGGCGAGGCGCCCGGCGGCGCGCCGGCACCGAAGCCCTCCGATGCAGCCGACGACGACGGCGTCGATCTCGCGTCGCTGGTGGCCAGCGTCGACGAGTCCGAGCCCGACACCGCCGAGGGGGAGCAGCGGTGAGGCGTCGGTACCCGGCGCTTCTCCTCGTCGTGGCGGCGTTCGTCGCCATCGTCGTGACGGCGCGTTCGACGGTCGACGCCGACGTCCCGAACTTCAGCACCGCTGCCGAGGGCTGGATGCCCTCGGCACCGGCGAGCACCTCGCTGACCGAGACGTGGTTCTGCCCCGGTGTTCCGGCCTCGGGCGTCGAGGAGGTCGAAGGTGAGATCGTCATCGCCAATCGCGACGCCGAGCGACTCGTCGGCACCATCCTGCTCGTCAACGACCAACGCGAGACCCGGTCACTCGATCTGGCCATCGACGGGTGGTCGTCGGCGCGGCTCGATCTCGACGAGACGTTGCCGGGGAGCATGGTCGGGGCCGTCATCGAGATCGACGGCGGCGGCGCGGTCGTCGAGCAGCTGGCCTTCCATCCGAGCGGCGACAGCGTCTCGGCGTGCGCGAACGCGACGTCGGACGCCTGGTACCTCGCCGACGGCTTCACGGTCGAGGGCAGCCTCGACCAGGTCGTGATGATGAACCCGTACGAGCAGACCGTGGTCGTCAACCTGGAGTTCGCGACGCAGGAGGGCTCACGGCGTCCGGCGTCGTACCGTGGGCTCACCGTCCCTGCCCAGAGCATCCGCGTCGTCGACCTCGGCGCTCCGGGCGCGGGCGCGCAGAACGAACCCGTCCTGGCCGTCAAGGTCGAGACCACGCGCGGGCGGCTCGTGGTCGGCCGGTCGCAGCGGTTCCTCGGCGGCGGCCGGCTCGGCACGCAGGTGACGCTGGCCTCGCCGGAGCTGCGGGATCAGTGGTGGTTCGCCGACGGCGCCAAGGGCCCCGGCGTCTCCGAGCGCTTCTCCATCTACAACCCCACAGCCGAAGCGGTCGAGGTCGATGTGATCTTCCTCGGCGTCGAGCTCCCCGACGACGGCTCCGACTTCGATCGGGTCGCTGCGGTCGCCGCCGATCCGATCGAGGTGCCCCCGCGCGAGGTCGTCACCTTCGACCCCGGACCGCAGGCCGACCTGCCCGAGGGGCGCCATGCCACGGTCTTCTCCACGTTGGCGCAACCGTCGGTCGTCGTCGAACGGGCGATGACGCGCATCGTCGACGACGTCGTCGCGACGTCGGTGATCGCCGGCGCCACACCGCGCCAGGACGGCCACGTGGCCACGACGTGGCATCTCGCGTCGGGGCCGTCCGAGCCCGTCACCGAGGGACTGGTGGTCTACAACGCCGACAACTCGCCCGGGTTCGTGAGCGTGCTCGCCGTCGGCCGCTCGGGTCCGGTGCCGATCGACGGCTTGCAGGACGTCGAGGTCGGCCCGGCGGGGGTCGCTGCGATCGATCTCACCGATCCGCTCGTGATCGACCGCGAGCTGATCGTCGAGTCGACCACGCGCGTGTTCGTCGAGCGTTCGTTCCCGACGGGTCGGGGTGACACGCGGTCGTCGTCGTGGGCGGTGCCGGCGGGCTGACGTGGAACGCCTGCTCGTCGCCCTCGCCGTGGTCGCCGTGGCGGCGATCGTCGCGGAGATCGTGCGGCGGCGACGGGGCACCGACGTGCCCACTCAGGCTCGGCACCAGCTGCCGAATCAGCTCGACCGTGCGGACTTCGACGGCTCGGGATGGCTGGTCGCCGTGTTCACGTCGACGACGTGCTCGACGTGTGCCGACGTCGTGCACAAGGCCGAGGTCGTCGCCAGCGACGAGGTCACGGTGCAGATCGTGGCGTTCCAGGATCGACGTGACCTGCACGAGCGCTACGACATCGATGCCGTGCCGAGCCTGCTCATCGCCGACGGCGAGGGCGTCGTGCACCGTGCGTTCCTCGGCCCCGTCACCGCCACCGACCTCTGGGCTGCAGTCGCCGAAGCCCGAGAGCCCGGCTGTATCGACGACGTAGAACTGAATGGCAAGGACGACACCGCCGGTGGGGAGACCCGGAGCACGGGTTAGCCCGGCGGGGGAGGTGTGGAGGGGGAGCCTCCGGGTCCCCCTCCACCATCGACCGATCCGACTCGGTCGGTCGGTCGATCACAGCTGGGTGCGCCGCAGGCGCTCAGGGTGCTCCGGTGAGTGGAGAGAGCGAGCGTCGGCGAGCGAACGAACGAACCGGATTACTCGGGACTACCGAGCACATTGGCGTCGATCTTCTCGTCGACGCCCTCTTCGTCGAGGCCCTGCTGGATGAGCTTCGCCACCTCGGGACCGTCGATCGTCTCGTGCTCGAGCAGCGACTCGGCGATCAGCTGCAGCCCGCGACGGTGCTTCTCGAGCAGTTCGTGCGCTCGTTCCTCTTGGTCGTGCAGGATCTTGCCGATCTCGTCGTCGAGCAGCTTGGCGGTCTCGTCGCTGTACTCGCGGCCCTGCGACATCAGGTCCTCGCCGAGGAACACCTGCTGCTGGCCATGCCATGCCATGGGGCCCACCCGGTCGCTCATGCCCCACTCGCGCACCATCCGGCGGGCGATGCCCGTGGCCTGCTCGAGGTCGTTGGCAGCCCCCGAGTTGAGGTGGCCGAAGACGATCTTCTCGGCGACCCGGCCGCCCATCGCCTTGCAGATGGTGTCGAGGAAGTACTCCTGTGAGTACGTGTGGCGCTCTTGCGGGAGGCTCCACGTGACGCCGAGCGCCATCCCGCGCGGCAAGATCGTGACCTTGTGCAGGGGGTCGCCGTGCGGCAGCACGACCGACAGCAACGCGTGGCCGCCCTCGTGATAGGCGGTGGCCTTCTTCTCCTCGGCGTTCATGATGAGCGACTCGCGCTGGGCGCCGAGGACGACCCGGTCGCGGGCGTTCTCGAAGTCGATCCGCTCGACCTGCTTCGAGCCGCGGCGGACGGCGATCAGTGCGGCCTCGTTGACGAGGTTGGCGAGGTCGGCGCCGGCCATGCCGGGCGTGGCGCGTGCCATCGTGTCGAGGTCGACGTCGGGGCCCATGCGCTTGTCGCGGCTGTGGACCTCGAGGATGGCCTTGCGCTCCTCGTGCTCGGGGAGCGGCACGACGATCTGACGGTCGAAGCGACCCGGCCGCAGCAGTGCGGGGTCGAGGATGTCGGGCCGGTTGGTGGCGGCCATGATGACGATGCCCTCGGACGTCTCGAAGCCGTCCATCTCGGACAGCATCTGGTTGAGGGTCTGCTCGCGCTCGTCGTGGCCGCCGCCGAGGCCGGCGCCACGCTTGCGGCCGATCGAGTCGATCTCGTCGATGAAGATGATCGCCTTGCCCATCCGGCGGGCCTGCTGGAACAGGTCGCGGACCCGGCTGGCGCCGACGCCGACGAACATCTCCATGAAGTCGGAGCCGGTGACCGAGAGGAAGCCGACGCCGGCCTCGCCGGCGACGGCGCGGGCGAACAGCGTCTTGCCGGTACCCGGAGGGCCGACGAGCAGGATGCCCTTCGGGACCCGGGCGCCGATCTCCTTGAAGCGTTCGGGCATGCGGAGGAAGTCGACGACCTCGGTGATCTCCTGCTTGACGCCGTCGTAGCCGGCGATGTCGGCGAACGTGGTCGACGGCTTGTCGGTCGAGTACGCCTTGGCACGGCTTCGCCCGATCGACATCACGTTGCCCATCTGGCCCTGGGCGCGACGCTGCATCCACACGAAGAAGCCGATGATGAGCATCACGGGGAGCATCAGACCGATGATGCTGAGGAACCAGTTGTTGCTCGGCGTCTTGAAGCCGATCTCGACGCCCTTGCCGCGGGCGAGCTCTTCGTCGGCCTCGGACAGACCACGGTCGCCGCCGCCGGTGGTGCGGAACTTGGTCTCGTCGTCGAACTCGCCGGTGATCTTGCCGTTGGAGTTGTCGATCTCGATCTCGCGGACGTCACCGGCGTTGACGCGCTCGATGAACTCGGAGTAGCTGATCTCGTCGCCGCTGTCGCCGGACAGCAGCGACGGGACGAGGAAGATCGCGAGGAAGATGCCGATGGCGATCCACGGCAGCCAGCGCCGCCAGTTGGGCGCAGACGCCTGGTCGCCGTCGCCGCCGCCGTCGAAGCTCGGCCGACGGTCGCGGTTGGGTTGCTGACCGCCGGAGCGACCGCGCCCCGGCGGTGGGGGTGGTGGGGGCGGTGGCAGCTTGTCCATCCCTCCATGCTACGGCCCGACAGCGCCGTTGCCAGGTCGTGCTCGTCACGTCTGCGTCGCGGACCCCGGCGCGGCGGGTGCAGGGTCGGGATCGGGGCGGCGTCGAGCGGGCGTGGCGACGGCGCCGGGCGCCCCCTCGCGAGGGTCCGCGATGCGCCCCCGTCGTGGCCGTACCGTGTCCGCCGTGGCGAGGCAGTGCTCGAGGACCGGGTGTAGCGACGACGCAGCGGTGACGCTGACCTACCAGTACGCGCTGGCGCAGGTGTGGCTCGATCACCTGTCCGCCGAGCGCGATCCACACGGCTACGACCTGTGCTCCCGCCATGCCGGCCGGCTCACTGCGCCTCAGGGCTGGCACGTCCGCGACCGGCGTGAGACCGCACCCGCCGCCCTGATCGCCGTCTGAGCGCCGCGCGGCTACCCTCCGCCGCGATGTCGATCGAGCTCGACCCCGGCGGCGCCGCCGTGATCCCGACGCGGGCGGCGGTCGCGACGTGGACCGTCGCCTGGATCGCCGGCACCGTGCTGCTCGCTTCCGTCGTGTTGGCCGCGATGGGTGCCGACTTCGGCGGCGACCTCACGATCCCCGAGATCGCGGCGGCCTCCGCAGTCGCCTGGGCTGCGTTCGGCGTGGGGCTGGTCGTCGTCTCCCGCCGCGCCGGGAGCGGGCGGCCGATGGCGGACTTCGCGATCGGGTTTCGGCCGGCCGACCTGGTCGGCGTGCCGCTCGGCGTGGTGACCCAGCTGATCTTCGTGCCGCTGCTGTACGTGCCATTGCAGGCGATCTGGCCCGACACGTTCTCCGACGAACGCCTCGAGGAGCGAGCGCAGGACCTCGCCGACCGCGCCGACGGCGGCATGGTGATCCTGCTGGCGCTGATCGTCGTGGTCGGAGCGCCCATCGTGGAAGAGCTCGTCTATCGCGGCCTCTTGCAGCGCTCGGCGGCCGCGTCGATCGGGCCCTGGCCGAGCCTGCTGGTGACGTCGGCGTTCTTCTCGCTGATCCACTTCGCGCCCGTCGAGTATCCCGGCCTGTTCCTCGCCGGGCTCGCCTTCGGCGTGTGCCTCACGCTGACGGGTCGGATCGGCCCGGCGATCGTGACGCATGCCTCGTTCAACGCGACCGGGCTCGGCCTCGTCCTCGCGAGCACCTGGTGAGCGTTCGCCGGCCGGCGCCGCGGCCGAGCGCCGCCGGTGACGAGGCGATGCCGGCCGCAGCTGGCAAGATGGAGCGGCTCGCGAGCCCGAAACGACCGACCGCATGACCGACCGAATCGACGAACCCGACGCGGACCTCGATCCCGACGTCGTCCCGGCCGACGGGTTCGGCGAGTGGTTCGACAGCGAGTTCGGCGACGATGCCGGCGTCGGGCGCACGACCCCCGGCGCACCCGACGAGCACGAGACCGCCGCGCCCACCGTCGAACGCATCGAGGCCGCGCCGACCGATCGCTCGACCGACGAGCCGGTCACCGAGCCCGACGACGACGGCCAGACGCCGCTCCTGACGCGCGTCGGTCGCAGAATCGTCCGCCGGCCGTCCGCCTGGATGAACCGGCCGTGGCCTCCCGACCGCATCCTGCGGTACGTCGTGACGTTCGTGACGCTGAGCGTGACGACCTACGTGATGATGAACGTCGTCCACCTCAGCCCGTTCCCGGGTCGCGACCTGATCTTCGACGACACGACACCGACGGGCGGGGACTTCGGCGCCCACGTGTGGGGCCCGGCGTACCTTCGCGACCACCTGCTCGGCGACTTCCGCCTGAACGGGTGGACGATGGACTGGTACGGCGGCATGCCGGCGTACCGCTTCTACATGGTCCTGCCGGCGCTGGCGATCCTGCTCGTCGACATCGTGCTGCCGTACGGCGTCGCGATGAAGCTGGTCGCAGTGCTGGGCCTGATCACGCTCCCGGCCGCGTGCTGGGCGTTCGGGCGGCTCGCCGACTTCCGGTACCCGATGCCCGAGCTGTTCGCCGTCGGCGGCCTCGCGTTCGCGCTCGACGAGAGCTTCAGCATCTACGGCGGCAACCTCAAGTCGACGATGGCCGGCGAGTTCTCGTTCTCGATCGCGCTCTCGCTCGGCATGTTGGGTCTCGGCCTGCTGGCGGCCGGCCTGCGCACCGGCAAGTACCGCGTCTGGGCCTCGGTCCTCATCGCGGCCGCCTGCGTGTCGCACGGCATCGTGCTGATCTTCGTCGTCGCGGCTGCGCTCGTGTTCTGCCTCGTCTGGATCGACCGCACCCGCCTCGTCTACGCGCTCACCGTCGGCATCACGAGTCTGCTGTTGATCATGTGGTGGGCGGGGCCGTTCCTGCTCGACCACGAGTACATGACCGACATGAAGTACGGGGCCCGACCCTCGGGCGCCGACGACTCGTTCTGGGACATGTTCTTCCCGCTCACGGCGCCCCTCGACGTCCTGATCACGACCCTGGCCGTGATCGGCTTCGTCATGAGCATCGTCCGGCGGCACCTCAACGGCGCGGCGCTCGGCGTCGTCGGCCTGGTCTTCGTCGCCGGCGTCTACCTCGCCCGCGACAGCCTGCCGGTGATCGGGCTGCTGTGGAACCCGCGGTTGCTGCCGTTCGTGTACCTCGTCCGCTACCTGCTGATGATGGTCGGCGCCGTCGAGATCCTCGGCCTGTTCTGGAACGCGATCCGCGACCGCCGAGCGCTCGCACTGCCCTCCACGTGGGAGGGCACCACCTTCGCCGGCGCCACCACGCTCGGCACCCTTGCCGTGCTCGGGTTCATGTTCCAGGTCCTGCCGTTCGGTGAGAACCAGCAGGTCGACGGCTCGTCCGTCTACACGTGGGGGCCGTTCCACGCCACCGACACCAACACCGACGCCCTCGGCGACGGCTGGTCGACGTACAACTTCCGCGGCTACGAGGGTCGCGATCAGTACTACACCGAGTACCACCAGGTCGTCACCACGATGGAGCGGATCGGTGACGACCCGCAGCTCGGCTGCGGTCGCGCCATGTGGGAGAACAACGGCGACAACGGCCAGTACGGCACGACGATGGCGCTGATGCTGCTGCCCCACTGGACCGACGGCTGCATCGGGTCGATGGAGGGGCTCTTCTTCGAGGCGTCGGGCACGACGCCGTACCACTTCCTCACCGCGGCCGCGATCTCGAAGCAGTCGTCGAACCCGGTCCGTGAGCTGCGGTACGCGAACAACGACGCCCAGACCGGGGTCCGGCACCTCCAGGACCTCGGTGTCCGGTACCTGATGGTCCGCACGCCCGAGGCGAAGGCCGAAGCGGCCGGCCAGGCCGAGCTGTCGTACATCACGACGTCGGCGCCGTGGGACATCTACCTCGTCGACGGCGCGGACATCGTCGTGCCGCTCGACACGCAGCCCGTCGTGGTTCGCGGCCGCTCCGGCGACGCCCGCGAGCGCAACCTCGAGCTCGGCACGAGTTGGTTCCAGCATCCCGACGAATGGGCGGCGATGCCGGCCGACGACGGCCCCGACGACTGGCAGCGGATCTCGGTGCAGGTCGACCTGTCGCGGCGCGAGGGCGAGCCCGGCGACCCCGGCCGCCGCGTCGACATCGTGACGCCGGTCGAGGCCATCCAGCCGATCGCCCTGCCGGACGTCGCCGTGTCCAACGTCGACATCGGGCAGCAGTCGCTGGCGTTCGACGTCGATCGTGTCGGCGTGCCCGTGCTGGTGCGCGTCGGGTACTTCCCCAACTGGAACGCCAGCGGTGCCGACGGTCCCTACCGGGTCGGGCCGAACATGATGGTCGTCGTGCCTCGCGACACGCGCGTCGAGCTCGACTACGGGCGCTCGGGCGTCGACTACCTCACGCTGCTCCTCACGCTGATCGGCGTCGGGCTCTGTGTCCTCTGGCGGGTCCGCGGTGACGTCGTGCACGCCGGCGAGGTCCCGGCGGCGTTCGCCGGCGGATCGCGCGACGAGCCCGGCGACAAGCCGGCACCGCCGCCCGACGACGTCTCCGGCGGCGACGTCGATCGCGATATCGACCACGCCGTGGCCGACGACTGCGGCGAGGCCGACTCGGCGTGGTCGGCGCCGGTCGATGCCGCCGGCCCCGACGGAGCGCCCGACGATTCGCCCGATCCTTCGGACGAGGAGTCGGAACCCGAGCGCTGAGGCCGATAGCGTTGGCCCGCGCCTATGTCAGTGCTCGATGAGATCGTCAAGGCCTACGACATCCGGGGCACCGTGCCCGACCAGCTCCACGGCGAGGTCGCGCACGCGCTCGGTGTCGCTTTCGCCCGGTTCGTCGATGCGCCGCGTGTGCTCGTCGCCCGAGACATGCGGCGAAGTGGGGAGTCGCTCGCGGAGGCGTTCTCGCAGGGCGTCATGGAGCAGGGCCTCGACGTGCTCGACCTCGGTCTCGCGTCGACCGACATGGTCTCGTACGCCGCCGGCGTGCTCGACGCGCCCGGGGCGATGTTCACCGCCTCGCACAACCCGGCCCAGTACAACGGTGTGAAGCTCTGCCTGGCCGGGGCGCGCCCGGTCGGCATCGACACGGGCCTGGCCGAGATCAGGGCGACCGCGTCGACGGTGCTCGACGGCGCCGGACCGGCCCATGCTGCGACGGCGGGGTCGATGGCGAGCGACGACATCCTCCCGAGGTACGTCGATCACGTCCTGTCGTTCGTCGACGTCGACGCCGTCCGCCCGATGAAGGTGGTCGCCGACACGGCGAACGGCATGGGCGGCCTCGTCGTGCCGGCCGTCTTCGAGCGGCTGCCGATGATCGAGCTCGAGGTGATGTACGGAGAGCTCGACGGCACGTTCCCGAACCATCCGGCCGATCCGCTGCAGCCCGCCAACCAGCGCGACCTCTGCGCCCGGGTGATGTCCGGGTCGTTCGATCTCGGGTTGGCGTTCGACGGTGACGCCGATCGGGTGTTCGTCGTCGACGAGCTCGGGAACGGCCTGAGCGGCTCGACGACCACGGCGCTGCTCGCCGCCGCGATCCTGCGGTCGAATCCGGGGGCGACGATCCTGCACAACCTGATCTGCTCGCGCGCCGTGCCGCAGGTGATCCACGAGCGCGGCGGGGTGCCGATGCGCACCAAGGTCGGCCACTCGTTCATCAAGCAGCAGATGGCCGAGACCGGCGCCGTGTTCGGCGGCGAGCACTCGGCCCACTACTACTTCGCCCGCAACTTCGGAGCCGACAGCGGGCTCATCGCCGCGATGCTGGTCATCGCCGAGCTGAGCCGCGCGGAGCAGCCGTTGTCGGTGCTGCGTGAGCCGTTCGAGCGCTACGCCGCGAGCGGCGAGATCAACACCCAGGTCGACGACCCGCTCGCCGTCATCGAGCGGGTGAGCGCGACCTTCGAGGGCGACGAGCAGGATCGGCTCGACGGTCTGAGCGTCGACTGCGGCCAGTGGTGGTTCAACCTCCGAGCGTCGAACACCGAGCCGTTGCTGCGCCTCAACCTCGAAGCCGTCGACCGCGACGAGTGCGATCGGCGGGTCGCCGAGCTGCTCGCGTCGATCACCCAACCCTGACCACCTGCAGGCCGCTACGGTGTGCACGACCCCGAGACCGGAGCCACGATGCGCCTCGCCCCAGCCCTCCTCGCCATCCTCGCCTGCCCCGACGAC
Source organism: Ilumatobacter sp. (assembly GCF_030065885.1). Classification (GTDB taxonomy): domain Bacteria; phylum Actinomycetota; class Acidimicrobiia; order Acidimicrobiales; family Ilumatobacteraceae; genus Ilumatobacter. Next base: position 24,435 of record NZ_JASJCS010000088.1, read on the forward strand.
AAGGGCCCGCTGTTCTACATCGAGTCCGAGTCGGTGCTCTTCAACCCCCGTCTGCGTCGCACGTACGACGTGCGTGACGGGATCCCCGTGATGTTGATCGAGGAGTCCAACGCGCTCGACGACGCCGAGTTCGAACGTCTGAACGGCCTCGTCGCCGAGCAGCGGATCGCTCCGACCTTCGAGACCGGCACCTGACCAGCGAGCAGATGACGAAGACGTTACGATCCGAGGCTGTGAGCGTCAGTCGACTCCGACACCGAGCCGGTCGCGTGCTGGTCGCCGTCGCCCTGGTGGCCGGCGTCGCGGTCGCCGGCGTGGTCGCATCGCCGGGCGCCGACTCGACGGTGCAGGCGGTCGGTGAGCTCGGCGCGGGCGGCGAGTTCCACGGTCTCGAGCCGGCCCGCATCTTCGATTCGCGCGAGCGCGACCTCGACGTCGCGCCGTTCGGTGCCAAGGCCATCGTGCCCGAGGCGTTGAGCCGGCTCTTCGACGTCCAGGTCGTCGGCGAGGGCGGCTTGCCGGCGTTCGAGGACGTCGACGGCGACGGCGCCGACGACAACGTGCTCGCGGTCGCCGTCACCATCACCGTCATCGCGCCGGACCAGATCGGCTTCCTGCGGGCGTTCGGCACCGGTGCCCAGGAGGGCGACACATCGGTCGTCAACTTCTTCCCGAACACGTTCGTGCCGAACTCGGCGATCCTGCGG
>NZ_JASJCS010000089.1 GCF_030065885.1 Ilumatobacter sp.
ACCGACCCCGGCACCACCGCCGTTGTACGAGAAGTACGTCCCCGGGATCGCCCCCTCGAAGTCCGCCAGCACCGAGGTCGGCGCCGCCTCCAACGGTGAGGGTGTGGTGAACGCGACAGCCGAGACGCCGAGGGCGGCGGCCACCAGCGCGGAACGTCGCCGCCGAGAGATCGGTCGACGCGGGTGGTGTAGGTGCTTCATCGGGAACCTTCCGGTACGTGTGGAACGTGGGACAGGGTGTGCGAGAACGAGCGCCCGTTCGGGCGGTGGGTGAGCCGGCGCATGTCAGCCGCCCCCCGATCGGGAGGGCGCGACCGCGGAGCCGAGCGGGACGCCGTGTCCGATCGGCCACGGCGGTGGAGCGGAGTCGGGCCGCCCGTCGACCTGAGCCTGGCTCCGAGGCCAGGCCACCGGCAGCGTGCCGGTGGCGGGCGAGCGCCCGACGAGGACGTCGGCGACACCATCGGCCTCGCTGCCGGGCAACCAGGCCGCGACGACGGCGTCGGCGATGTCGAGGAGGGGTTCGACGATCAGTGGCCGGCCGGAGATCACGACCACGACGAGCTGCTCGACGCGGTCGCGAACCGACCGGACGACCTCGAGCTGGTCGTGGGGGATGGCGAGATCGGCGCGATCGCCGCCACCCTCGACGTACGGTGGCTCGTGGACCGTGACGACGCCGACGCGAGCGGTCGCCCCGTCCGCGTCGCCGTGCGCATCGAGCCGTACGCGGTCGGAGCCGAGCGCGTCACGCAGACCGTCGAGCACGGTCCGCCCGGTCGTGATCGCGCCGGCCGAGCCGGCCCACGAGATCGTCCAACCGCCGCAGGCGAGCCCGATGTCGTCGATCGCCGCACCGGCCGCGAGAACATCGGCATCGGGCGCGATCGGGAGCGCACCACGATCGGCGAGCACGACGGTCCCCGCGGCCGCCGCCCGACGTGCGAGCGCCCGGTGCTGGGCGCACCCCACGACGTCGATCGACACGTCGGGCGCCCGGTCAGCACCCTCGGCGTCGAGCAGCCCGATCCGGTGCTTGGCGAGCAGGACACGTGCAACCGCGTCGTCGATTCGGTCGAGCGGGATGTTGCCGGCGCTGACCTGGTCGACGACCGCTCCGATGAACCGCTCGTAGTCGAAGGGGACCATCACCATGTCGACCCCTGCGTTGATCGCCATCGCGGCTGCGACGCCGTAGTCCTCGTCGAGCTGATCGATCGCCATCCAGTCGGAGACGACGAACCCCTCGAAGCCGAGCTCGCGCTTGAGCAGATCGGTGAGCAGGTACCGGTTGCCATGGCCGCGCTCGCCGTGCCACGACGCATAGCCGGCCATGATCGTGAGCGCGCCGGCGTCGATCGCCTCCACGAACGGGGCGAGGTGATCGCGGCGCAGCTCGTCCTCGGACAATCGGACGTCGCCCTGGTCGATCTGCCAGGCGGCGCCCCAGCCGTCCCACCAGTCGATCCACGGGTGGTGCTCGCCGCCGGCCGTCCCCCACACCATGGCGCCCTCACCGACGAAGTGCTTCGGGCACGCCAGCACGCCCGACCGCCGGAGGTCGTCACCGTGCCAGCCCTCGACGGCGGCGCGGCCGAGTTGGCCGGCGAGCACCCCGTCCTGGGAGAAGCCCTCGTAGGTCCGACCCCACCGGACGTCCTGGGGCACGGCGAGGCAGGGCGCGAACGACCACCGCACACCGGTCGCCAGCGTCTCGAGCGCAGCGGCGCGAGCGACGGCGCGCACCAGCGCAGCGTCGGCGGTGGCGCCGAGTCCGATCTGATGGGGGAAGATCGTCGCGCCGAGCACGTTGTTGTGGCCGTGGACGGCGTCGACGCCGTAGAGGATCGGGATCCCGAGCCGGCTGCGGCGCGAGCCCTCGACGAACGCATCGACCGCGTCCCGCCATGCGGTCGCCGACCCGTCGCCGGGGTTGCCGCCGCCCCCGCCCAGGACGGAGCCGAGGCCGGTGCGGGCGAGGTCGTCGGGGGTCACGCTGCCGAGCTCGGCCTGCGTCATCTGCGCGGCCTTCTCCTCGAGCGTCATCTCGCTCACGAGGAGCTGGACCACGTCGGCGGCGGGTGCGGGGCGCGCGAACGAGGCGATCAACGTGTCCCCCGCCTCGGGCGTGACGCCCAGCATGTTCCCCTGCATCCCCTCTGCCGCCTTTCGGAACCGCTCCTGGGAGCGATCCCAGTTCTCGATGTTAGATCCGCCGTGGCGGGGTGCCAAGCCGTGCCCACGATCTCCCCGGCGAGTTCGTCACGGTGTTCATCCGTCCGTCCCCGCGACGTCCTGGTACACCCGCACGTAGTCGACGTAGTAGTGCATCGGGTACTCGAGCTCGGGCGAGATGAAGCCACCGAGCGTGCCGCCGAGCGCGAAGTTGAGGATGAAGAAGAACGGCTGGTCGAACACCCAGTCGAGTCCGGCGAGATCGTCCGGGCCGATCTCGGCGTACATCTCACCCTCGTAGAACCACTGGATCCGGTTCTCGTCCCAGTCGATCGCGAACGTCCGGAACTCGTCGGCGATCTCGTGCTCCTGCCGGAACCAGGTCGACCTGCCACCGGCGCCGGAGTAGCCCGGTCCGTGGATCGTCCCGAGCACGAGATCGGGATCCCGGCCGACGTATTCCATGATGTCGATCTCGCCGATGGTCGGCCACTGCTTCGCAGGATCCTCCGACCCCTCCTCGAAGCCCGATCCGAGCATCCAGAACGCCGGCCACGTGCCCTTGCCCGGCGGCACCTTGATGCGGGCCTCGAGCCGGCCGTACTGGAACTCCTGCAGTCCCTGGGTCTTGAGGCGGGCCGACGTGTAGAACGACTCCTCGAACTTCTCCTGGCGGAGCTCGATGACGAGCAGACCGTTCTCGATCCGGGCGTTCTCCGGGCGATCGGTGTAGTACTGCGCCTCGCCGTTGCCCCAGCCCCAGCCACCGATGTCGTACGTCCAGTTCGCGAGGTCGATCTCGGGACCGTCGAACTCGTCGCTCCAGACGAGCTCCATGCCGTCGGGGGGTGACGGCGGGATCGGCTCGGGCGGCGCGATCGTCGTCGTCGGCGCCGCCGTCGTCTCCGGTGCCGACGTGCTCGCCGGCGCGGCGGTCGACGGCGTCGTCGCCTCCGCAGCTTCGGCCGCCGGGTCGTCGGAGTCGTCGGAGCCACACGCGGCCACCACCACGGCGGCGGCGACGAACGCCGCCGCCGCACGCACGGGGAGTCGGTGGCGAGGGCGCACGATCATCCCTTGACCGCGCCCGACGTCAGGCCGGAGATGATGTACCGCTGCAGGAACATGAACAGGACCAGCATCGGCAGCATCAGGATCAACACCGCCGCCGCGAGCTGTACGTAGTTGTCGCCGTACACACCGTCGAAGACGATCAGACCACGGGTGATCGGGTAGAGGTCGTCGTTGGTCAGGTAGATCGTGGCGAGGATCAGCTCGTTCCAGATGCCGATCGCGTGGATGACCGTCACGGTCGCGATCGCCGGACGGATGAGCGGCATCAGGATCGAGAACACGAACCGGACGTACCCGCACCCGTCGACCGCCGCCGACTCGTCGAGCTCTCTCGGGATCGACTTGATGTAGTTGACCAGGATGATCAGCCCGATCGGGTTCATCAGGAACAGCATGATGTAGCCGGTGCGGGTGTTGAACAGACCCTGCGCCTCGCTGCCGCCGAACAAGGGGACGATGTCGCCGATCACCGGCCAGCCGCCGATGTTGAGGATCAGCTGGAACTGCGGGATCATCGCCGGCGGGAGGAACAGCGCCACCACGTAGAGGGTGAGCAGCGCGCCGGCGCCCTTGACGTACCCACGTGCGATCGGGAACGCCACGAACACCGACATCACGACGAACAGCGCGGTCGCGACCACCGTGTAGATCAGCGAGTTGACCAGGTAGCCCTGGAAGTTGGCGAGGCTCCACGCTTCTGAGTAGTTCTCGAACTCGAGGCCTTCGGGCGTGCCCGTGGGGTCGGCGAAGAACTCGGGCAGCGTCTTGAACGACGCGAACACGAGCATCAGGAGCGGCAACACGTAGATCACCGCGAACAGGATCAAGAGCGTGTACGACCCGCCGATGCGGATCATGCGGCGCCGGCGGGCGCCGGAATCGTCGGTGCGGACCACGTCGGATTCCCGAACGGAGAGAACAGTCATCCGAGGTACTTCCTTTCACGACGGGCGACGACGAAGTTCGCCGTCATGCCCAAGATGAGCACGAGGATGAACAGCACCACCGAGGCCGCGGCGGCGTAGCCCTGCCGGAACGAGCCGGTGCCCTGCGCCCCGAACCCTTCGGCGTAGACGACGTACCCGAGCACCTGGGTGCCGTTCTTGTAGCCGGTGAGCACGAGGAAGAGCATCCACGCCTGGAGCGAGCCGACGATGTTCAACAGGAAGTTGGTGTTGACGGCCGGCGTGAGCTGCGGCCAGGTGATGTTCCTGAACAGCGACCAGCCGCGAGCGCCGTCGACGGCGGCCGCTTCGTAGAGATCGGCCGGGATGGTCTGCATGCCGGCGAGGAAGATCACCATCGTGAACCCGGCGTTGGCCCAGATCTGCACGACGATCACCCAGTAGAACGCGTTGTTGCCTTGCAGGAACTGCGACTCCATGCCGAACCAGCCGAAGAAGGTGTCCATCGGACCGCCACCAGGGCGCAGGAAGAGCTTCCACATCAGGCCCTGAACGACGGCGCCCAGGATGAACGGGACGAAGAACAGGGTGCGGAACACGAGGCGGCCGCGCAGCTTCTGGTTGACGAGCAGCGCCATGATCAGACCGAGCCCGAACTGGATGACCGTGACGAGCGCCATGAACTGGAGGGTGCGCCACAGTGCGTCGAGGTTGTCGCGCGAGCGAGCGCCCTGGAAGAGGAACTCGTCGTAGTTGTCGACGCCGATCCAGTTGACCGGGAGACCACGGAGCCCGGTGACGTCGGTGAACGAGTAGTAGATCGTCGCAAGCGACGGGCCGACCCCGATGAAGAGATAGAAGCCGAGGCCGGGGAGGAGGAAGAGCCACGGATAGAACCGTCGTCGCCCCCCTCCGAACAGGTAACTCTGTGCCATCACCGTCCCCCTTTTGTCAGGTGATTGGAGTGTGTGGCGCGACCCCGGCGGGGCTCACGCCACCGATGTACGACCAGATGTCGCACGTGGGAACAACCCCGGGGTGTGCGCCGCACGCCGGCGGCACACACCCTGGAGGGTCATGTCGGTGAAGTGATCGGGGTCAGAGGCCGGACGCCAGGTCAGCCTGCGACGCCTCTGCCGCCTCGGCACCGCTGCCGAAGTCGCCGGTGTACAGCCAGAGTGCGGCCTGCGAGCCGTTGGCCCACTGGCCGGCGCCGGTGGGCCCGACGTACCACTGCTCGAACCCGATCGCGAAGTTGCCCTGCTGGAGCAGCGGAGCGATCGACGCGCCGAGGTTGCTGTCGAGTGCGGCGGTCGGCTGGGTCGGGATGTAGTTCGTTGCGTTGGCGAAGGCGTTGTACGTGTCGGGCTCCGAGAACGCTGCCATCCAGGCGTGAGCGAGCTCGGGCACCGGTGTGTCGGCCGCGACTGCGAGGCTCATGTCGACCTTGCCGAAGAACGTCTGGTTGTCGGCGGCGTCGCTGCTGCCCGGGAACGGGATGTACTCCCACTCGAACGTGGCTTCGTCGACGAGCGCGGCGTTCCAGCCACCCATCGGGCCGTAGGCGACGTCGCCGATCGCATAGCGAGACGCTGCGGCATCGCCGCCCAGACCGGCCGACTCGGCGTCGAGCAGGCTGGCGTACGTGGCGTAGCGGTCGAACAGCTCGAGACCCTGCTCGTCGTTCCAGGCGGCCGCACCGGTCCACAGTCCCTCGACGAGCGCCTGTTGGTCGGGGTAGAGGGCGCCCAGCAGACCGTACGAACCGACGAACACGGGCCAGCTGTCGGCACCGCCGGCGATCATGCACTTGTAACCGGCGTCTTCGATCGGGCCGCAGGAGGAGACGAGCTCGTCCCAGGTCGTCGGGATCTCGACGCCGGCCTCGCCGAGGATGTCCTCGTTGACGAACATGCCGCTGTAGGTCGTGCGACCGAGAGCGACCGCGTACTGGCTGCCGTTGTACGAGGAGCTGTCGTTGGCCGCGTCGTCGTAGTTGGCGACATAGGCCTGGTCACTGATGTCCATCAGCAGACCGGCGTCGATGAGCTGCTGCCAGTACGGCGGCTCGGCGTCGGTCATGTAGTCCTGCACCGGGTTGGCGAAGCCGGTGACGCTGATCGTCGTGATGTCGATGTCGTTCGCGGTCAGCTGGGTCTGGTTCTGAGTCGGGATGTCATCGGCGTTGACGATCCGCAGGTCGACCGTGACGCCAGGGTTGGCCGCCTCGAAGTCGGCGTTGAAGTTCTCGATGAACTCGACGCCGGAGGGGTTCTGGTGGATCAGGACGCGGAGGGTCCCCTCCAAGCCGCTGCCGGCGGCGTCGTCGGTCGCCGCGTCGTCCGTGGCGGCATCGTCGGTCGCGGCATCGTCGGTCGCGGCGTCGTCGGTCGCCGCGTCGTCGGTCGCGGCGTCGTCTGCCGAGTCGTCGTCGTCGCCACACGCTGCGGCGAGCAACGCCGTGGTGACGAGGATCGGCAGGATCTTCCTGCGCGTGTGCTTCATGTCGTGTTCCCCCTCCGAGGGTCGTTGATCGTGGCGATCGCCACCCGTTCCATCGACCACGCACGACCCGCATCGCGTGGATGCGTGTTCACGTCGCGTGTGATCAGGGCAGCGTCGGCGCCCGAGTGATCGCGGCGTGCTCCGCCACGACCGAGCGGAACGGCGAGCACGTGCGTCGGCGCGACCGGTCGGCTCTGCTGAACCAGCGTGCTTCGCACGGCACTCCCCTCTCTCCAGCTCGTGGACTGGGAGCGCTCCTGGGAGCGCTCCCAGTCGTCACTGTACGACGCCCCGTCGACAGGGTCAAGATGAGCGAGGAATTTCGGCGGGGATCAGCCGGCGCCGTGGAGCGCGTCGTCCGCGCCGCACGACGAACCGATGTGGAGGTGCGTCGGGAGGAGGACCAGATGCGGGGCCTGCGCCTCCCCCGCCAGCATGTCGACGGCCGTCCGACCGACGTCGCCAACGGGCTGGACGACGGTCGTCAACGGCGGATCGATCTTCGGCCGGCGGGGTAGTCCGTCGAAGCCGACCACCGCGACGTCGTCGGGGATCCGCACACCCCGCTCGGCCAGCGCACGGAAGACACCCTCGGCCATCGGGTCGGTCGCGGCGAAGATCGCGTCGGGCTCCTCGTGCAGCAGTGCCAGCGCCGCCCGGTAGCCGCCGGCCGGGTTCGGCTGGTCGAGACGAACCCAGCGATCGCTCGGATCGCGGCCGGCTGCGCGCAGCGCCTCGCGATAACCCTCGAGCCGCTCGACACCGAACACGAAGTCGGACGTGGGGCCGACGAACCCGACTCGCTGGCGACCGTGGCCGATCAAGTGGGTCGCGGCCGCCGCGCCCCCGACGCGGTTCTCGACGTCGACGCGCATCAGACCGTCGTCGTGCACAGGATGCCCCACGACGACCAGCCGCGTCCCCCGGTCACGAAGCGTCGTGATGGCCTGCTCGCTTCGCGGCCCGGCAGTGACGATGACGCCGTCGACGAAGCCCTGCGCGATCTGGCCGGTGACCACGTCGGCCCGCCTGCCCGTGCCGAGGACCGGGAAGATCGAGAAGGTCAGGTTGTGATCGAGACAACCCTGCTGGATGCCGGTGACGAGCGCCGAGTAGTAGGGATCGCCGAACAGCTCGTCGACCTCGGTCAGCATCACCAGGCCGATCAGGCCGCTGCGGTTCGACACGAGGGCACGTGCCGCTTGGTTGGGGTGGTAGCCGGTCTCGGCGATGACGGCCTCGACCCGCTCGCGGACCGCCGGTCTCACGTCGGGATGATCGTTCAGCACGCGCGAGACCGTCGACCGTGAGACACCCGCGCGCTTGCCGATCTCCTCGAGCGTCAGGTTCTGCGAACTGGCCACCATGCGAACTCCTGCCCGGCCGCTCGCGCCGAGCGGCGGTTCCATGCGTCACGATAGGGGCTGCGTCCAGGTCCGCCCCGCCATCCCGAAGATCGAGAGGTGGATGCGGCGCGCCCCGTGCTCGACCCCGCTCGAGCATCGTGCCAGCGCGGCGCCTCGGGACGTCCGGCCGGAGACCGGCCGTGGAATCATGTGATACACACTGTGCGGGCACACATCATCAGAGGGGGTTCGTGATGGTGACTCGACCACACAGGAACTGGGCTCGCACGGCGGGCATCGTGACGATCGCAGCCGCGCTGCTGGTCACGATGACGGCGCCGGCCGGCGCCGACGACGACGACAGCAGCAGTGGCGGAGGTGCTGGAGGCGGAGCCGGTGAGCCGCCGCCCGAGTACTACGTCGACGAGTCGAAGCTGCCGTTCGATCCGCTGCCGGGGGCAGACGCCTACTGGGGCGTGCTCCGCGGTGCGGGCTATCGCGTCGAGGTGCCCGAGGACTGGAACGGGCATCTGGTCATGTGGGCCCACGGGTTCCGCGGTACGGGTCTGGAGCTGACCGTCGACAACCACCCGATCCGCGATCACCTCATCGCCGAGGGATACGCGTGGGCGGCGTCGAGCTACACCCGCAACGACTACGACGTCGAAGCGGGCATGGTCGACACCCGGCGCCTCGCCAAGCGGTTCAAGCGGATCACGGGCGAGCGGCCCGACCTGATCTACCTGACCGGTGCCTCGATGGGCGGTCACATCACCGCGGCCTCGATCGAGCAGTGGCCGCGCCTCTATGACGGGGCGATGCCGATCTGCGGCGTGGTCGGCGACTTCGAGCTGTTCGACTACTTCCTCGACTTCAACCTGGCCGCGCAGCAGATCGGGCTCGGCACGTCGAGCTTCCCGGTCGACCCCGCCCAGTACATCGGCGTCGACGTCCCGGCCATCAAGGCCAACCTCGAGGCGGTCCCCGGCGGCTGGCCGAACGTCCTCAACGCCGACGGTCAGGCGTTGAAGCAACTGACCGAGCTGCGTTCGGGCGGCGACCGGCCGAACTTCGACGAAGCGTGGTTCTTCTGGAACTTCCTCGCCGGCGACTTCCTGTTCGAGCTCGGCCTCGGCGACGGCACGCTGCCGGGTCGCGACGGGGTCGTCGTCGACAACGTCGACGCGGTGTACCAGACCGACCTCGACCCCGCGATCTCGGCGTCCGAGCAGGCGCTGAACGACGACATCCTCCGGGTCGCGTTCGACCCCGAAGCCCGGCGGATCCGGGGCGCCAAGAACGTGCGAGCCGTCGAGGGCGACTTCCGGGTACCGGTGATGTCGCTGCACAACCTCGGCGACCTGTTCGTGCCCTTCCACAACCAGGTCGAGTACTTCGAGGACGCGTCGGCGACGGGTCGCGGCGACGACGGCTCCGACGACGACAGCTCGGACGACGGCTCCGACGACGACAGCAGCGAGGGTGGCGGCAGCAGCGCCGACCTGCTCGTGCAGCGTGCGATCCGCGGCGTCGGTCACTGCGACTTCACCCAGTCCGAGCTGACGACGGCCTTCGACGATCTCGCCGGCTGGGTCGAGGACGGGGTCAAGCCGGCGGGCGACGACGTCGGCAATCCGGCCGCGGTCGCCGACCCGAACTTCGGGTGCGCCTTCACCGACGACCCGAACAACGAGCACATCTTGGCGACGCCCTGTCCGTGACCGCCTGACCCTCCCGTCGGCGCGGGGCCGTCAGGATGTCGACGTGCCGCGCTTCTTGGCGAGCGCACGGCCGAGCAGGTCGAACCAGAACGGCGCGCCGAGGGTGACCGCCGTGGCGACGAACAGCCATCCGAGCGCCCGCAGCACCCAGTCGCCGAACGACGTGTCGATGTCGTCCCAGCCGATCGGGAGCGCGAGCGAGTCGCCGAGCTCCGAGCGCAAGCACTCGAGATCGAGCTCCTTCGTCGTCTCGGTCTCCACCGCTCCCGCATCGCCATCGTCGTCTGCACCATCGGTGTCGGTCGCGCCCTCGTCGTCGGTGTCGGTCGCGTCGGCGTCAGCGTCGTCCCCGGCGGCGTCGTCCTCGGCAGCGCCGGTCGACGTCTCGGTGCACTCGATCGCACCGACCTCCTCCGCGACCGCGACGAGGCCGTCGCGGACCGACTCGTCCTGGTAGAGCGTCGTGGCCGCATGGACGGCGTCGACGTTGAGGCTGAGGGCCATGACGAGACCGGCGAGAAAGAGGAACCTCAAGCGAATTCGGGTGGCGCGGGAGGCGGTTTCTGCGCTTCGGCGGCGTTCCGTCGACCCCGGACGCGGGCGCCTATCGATCGCCGCGGCTGCGGTTCTTGTTGGGTCCGCCACGCATGCCGCCGGCCGCGCGACCCCGGCGCCGGCGGTCGCCACGCCCGGCATGGCTCGTCGTGTGCGGGTCGCCGTGCTCGCCACGTCGGAGGTCGGCGTGCGGAGCGATGCCCTCCTCGTCGAGCGCCGAGGCATCGAGCGCCGGCGTCATGGTGGGGGCGACCCTGCCGATCACACGATCCCAGACCGCCTGCTGGTCGTCGAGCTCGGTGAGCGAGGGGCCGAACCGGACGACGTCGACGACGTGCAGACCGCCGTCGGTCTCGACCAGCGCCATCGGACGATCATGATCGTCTTCGTCCATGAGCCAGAACCTGCGCATCTTCAACTCCTCGCCTCGAACCGCTCGCCTCGCCGGGCCGGACGCCATCACACCCCGGTGTGACGAGCGATCGCCGATCCGCGTGCCTGGAGGCGACCCTAGCCGCGACCTGGCGCCGACGAGACGGGCTTCCGGACATTCGTTCGGGGTCGATGGGGGTCTGCTCCCCCACTGGTCAGGCGACGGAGACGTACACGGTGCAGGCCGATTCACCGCCGGTGTAGAAGTTCGGGAATGCCACGACGTGCGGGGTGACGCTCGCGAACGTCTCGGCCATCCGGGCGGTGAAGTCGGCGTCCGGCGGGTCGTCCGACCAGAGCGCGAACACACCCCCCGGCAGCAGCTGATCGCGGAGCCGCGCCAGCCCGGCGGACCCGTAGAAGCTCGCATGGCTCGGATTCAGGTGATGGCTCGGGGTGTGGTCGATGTCGAGCAGGATCGCATCGAAGCGCGTCGGCCCCTCGTCGCCACGCTCGATCCCGCTGGCCACCATCGAGAAGAAGTCACCCTCGACGAAGGTGCAGCGGTGGTCGGCGGTGAGTGTCTCCCCAAGCGGGACGAGCTGGTCGCGATGCCATCCGATGACCTGCGGCAACGCCTCGATCACCTGCAGGCGGGCCACCCGTGTGTCGTCGAGCGCGGTCTTCGCAGTGTGGCCGAGCCCGAGACCGCCGACGACGACGTCGAGATCGTCGCCCGGCCGGGCGGCGAGACCGAGCGTGGCCACCGCTTCCTCGCTGGCGGTGAACAGGCTCGACATCAGGAACTCGTCGTCGAGCTTCACCTCGTACACGTCGACCTGCAGCGACGGTTCCAGCCGTCGCCGCAGGCTGATCTCGCCCATCGGCGTGGTCTGGTGATCGATCTCCTCGAATGCCCGGCTCATCGCGTCGTCAGGTCCGCGGCTCGGGGATCACGACAGTGGCCCGCCACGCTGTTCAGGAGCCCCACCATGCGCCACTCTGGCTCATGGGACTCTCAGCGACCAAGCAGTCGTGACGTCGTTCCCGCCATCGCGAGGCCGGGCGAGCCTGGCTGGGGTCACCTAGCCTCGAGGGCATGGAGACCAAGGAGTTGCTGGCCGACGCGTTCGGGCGGATCGTCGAGGACTTCGAGCTCGCCGTGACCGGTCTGACCGCCGATGATCTCGCCTTCCGCCCCGACCCGCAGGCCAACTCGATCGCCTGGCTCGCGTGGCACGCAACACGCGTCCACGACGACCACGTCTCGGCGCTGGCGAGCCGCGGACAGGCGTGGACCGAGGCCGGATTCCGGCAGCGGTTCGGCGCGGGGTTCGACGAGCGAGACATCGGCTTCGGACACACGCCCGAGCAGGTGGCGGGCGTGCGGCCGCAGGGCCCCGAGGTCCTGCTCGACTACCTCCGAGCCGTCACGGCGCGCACGCTGGAGTACCTCGCACGCGCCGATGCAGCCGAGCTCGACCGGATCGTCGACCGCAATTGGGATCCGCCGGTCACCGCCGGTGTGCGGCTCGTCAGCGTGATCGACGACAGCATGCAGCACGCCGGCCAGGCCCTCTACCTGCGGGGCATGATCGAGCGCCGGCGCTGACCGTACGGGGTGCCGACCGCTCAGCGGGTCGCGTGACGCGACAACCAGTCGACGATGTCAGCGGTGACGTCGTCGCGGTTGGTCTCGTTGAGGATCTCGTGGCGCGCGCCGGGGTACACCGTCACCGTCACGTCGGTGACGCCGGCGTCCCGGTACCGCTGCCCGAGCAGCTCGACGAGCTGGCCGCCGCCGGCGAGAGGGTCGTCGCTGCCCGAGGCGACGAGGATCGGCAGGTCGTCGCGGATGCCGGCGAGCACCGCCGGATCGGCGAGGCGGCCGGCCGGCGCGAACAACGACGGGATCGTCTCGTCGGGGACGTCGAACCCACACCACGGATCGGCGACGTAGGCGTCGACCTCGGCCTCGTCACGGGAGAGCCATTCGTAGCCGGTGCGGTGCTCGAAGCCGGCGTTGAACGCCTCGAGCCCGGCCGGACCCTCGGACTGGGCGAGGCCCTCGGCGAGCACGTCGAGGGCGGTCGACCCGGACAGCACGACCCCGGCGTACGCGTCGGAACGGTCGACGATGATCGACTGCAACGCAAACGAGCCCATCGAGTGACCGAACAGGAAGAGCGGCAGCGCCGCGTGGTCGGCGGCGATCGCGTGGCCGTATTCGGCGACGTCGGCGATCAGGCCGTCGAAGCCGGCGCTCCCGAAGTCGCCGAGCTGATCGGCGCCGGTTCGACCGTGCCCGCGATGATCGGTCGCGAACGCGAGGAAGCCAGCGGCGTTGAGGGCCGCGGCGAACCGGCTATAGCGGGCGGCGTGCTCGGCGAGGCCGTGTGCGATCTGCACCGCGCCGCGCGGCTCACCGCCGACATCGCTCCAGGCGTAGGTCGCGACATCCGTGCCGTCGGCGGAGGAGACGAACGAGGACTGATGAGCGCTCACAAGACGATCATCACACAACCGTCTCGCATCCACCACCGCCTCTGGCCCGGGAGCACGGCGAGCGCGATGATCGGTCCTTCGCGCGAACGGAGGGCATCGTGTCGGACTGGGACGAGTACGCAGCGGACTGGGACGAGAACGCGGCGGTGCGCGCCTACGCGGACGGTGCATTTGCGTCGCTGACCTCGCTCGCCGCCTCGATCGGCTTCGACCTCGACGGCGTCGCAGCCTGCGACTTCGGCTGTGGCACCGGCACGCTGACCGACCGACTCGCCGATCGCTGCGAGCGCATCGACGCCGTCGACACGTCACCGGCCATGCTCACCGTGTTGCGCGGCAAGATCGAGCGGCACGGCTGGCCCCACGTCAGACCCCTCGGCGAGCTCCCGGCGACCCCGCAGGGGTATGGGCTGATCGTGTGCTCGTCGGTGCTGGGCTTCGTCGACGACTACGCCACCACGGTCGAGACGCTGCTCGGCCACCTCGAGCCGGGCGGCTTGTTCGTGCAGTGGGACTGGGAGGCGAACCCCGTCGACGACGAGCCGTACGGACTCACGCGTGCGGCCATCGCGCGAACGCTGGAAGCCTCCGGTCTCGACGACGTCGCGGTCGGCATCGGCTTCGAGGTGACCGTCGACGGCGACACCATGCGACCACTCATCGGCTCCGGGCGTCGTTCGTCGGCTCCGGATTCCGGCCGCGGCGCCGGAGGGTGCTGAGCCGTTCCGAACGACCTCAGGAGCGTGGCCGCACTCCGCCAGCACGTCGACTCGACGATCCTCACCGTGGCGATTCTCGAAGGATGCGACCACCCGCTGCAGCGGGACGGCGAACTCATCGATGGTTACGCCGACCATCTCCTCCGCTTCATGACCCGCGTCACTCGACCGAAGCGCTGACGGCGCGGGCAAGGGCGAGTGTCAGATCCTCATCGTTCGACGCTTGCCAAAGGCCCGCTCGGGCACGGCTTCCGGCGACCAACGACTGCTCGACCTCGGCAGCGGGCCGGGTGTGCCCGCTGGCGCGCTCGCCCACGACCTGAGTGTCGCTCGCGACGTATGCCGTCATCGCAGTTCGACGCTGAGAGGCCGCCCGCCGAGGGGTCGATGACCCGACATGGAGCGAGACGGGCACACACAGGCACGCACGGTGCACGACGCCCGTTTGGGTCACGCGTCGTCAACCGCATGCGCGACGAACGTCGCTCGCCTCCGGAACTCGTTCCGGGCATCCCGCTCGAACAGGAGCTGATCCCTGCGTCGTGCCAGGAACGACCCTGGGTCAGCTGTTGACTCGAACGAGACGTAGGCGGCGCGGGGCCCTGCTGGCCCTGGATCGACGAGCCCCGGGACCGGGTGCACGTCCGCAGGTTGCAGCAGCCACGAGCCGTCGTCCTCGAAGGTGGACGCGTCTGACGACTCCATGCGGACGATCCATGCGCGGTGGCGGAGCCAGAGCTCGTGCGAATCGGCCAGGCGGAAGGACGTTGTGCCGCCACCGACCATCCCTTCCTCGACCACGAACCGAGCGTTGGAGTCCGGTGTCAGCGGCACGGAATGAGCTGACAGACGGACGTCGGAGCCACTCCTGGTTGCGAACCGTCCGTCGAGCTGTGACTTCAGTGCGACGACGTCCCCCGGCCGCGGCGGCATCGTCGGGTAGCTGTGCTCGCCGTCGTCGGCCATGAGCTGCAGCAACACCGGCTGGCAGACACCGCCGGTCATCCCGTCGGGCGATGGGTGCGACCCTCCCGATACGAACCGCTGACCCGGCCGGGCGATCCGTAGCGGCCAGTTGCTCCCAGGCGGACCCTGACTGAGGAAGTTGCCTCGGTAGTTGGACGACTCGACGAGGACGACGTGCTCCCACGTGCGATCCGCTTCCAGAGCTGTCGAGTGGTGCTCGAGTCGAAGTTCCGACCCCGCACGCTCGACGTACCAGCCCGGTCGGTCGTAGCTCTCGACGGCGCGCGGCCTCGGCAGGATGGCATCGAGGTCGAACGAGTGCCACTCGGGGAGGCAGTGGCCACATCCGTCGTAGCCGGCCCGCAGCGCGTCGGTGAGGTGCAAGAACGGTCGTTTGTTGTCGTCGGACTCCCTGCGCAGGAATGGGCAGCCGAGCCGGTGCACCTCGTGGCTCGCGTCGTTCCCGACGAAGAACTGGTGGCCGCTCGGCACGACTGCATGGTTCTTCCAGATCCTCATCGCGCCGTCCTGGGTGAGCGATCCGTCGACCGCGAAGAGGATCGTCGCAGACCCTGCGGCCGAGCCGGTCAGCGTGAACCGAGCGACCGCTGGTTCACCGTTCCTCGCCGACTCGGTCCGGACCCGGTCGAGTGCCGGCAGGTTGAACACACCGGGTGGCTCGATCGTGCACGGCCGCACACCGATGTCGCCGAGCGTCACGTCGGGTGCGGTGCTGCGAATCGAGACCTCGACGTCGATCACGCCGCCGACATCGACGATCCGGGGGCACACCGACGCGGTGACCGCCACCTCGGGGATGTCACACCGGTCCGGAATCGACTCACCGCTGTTCATGTCGATCACTCCCTCGAACGGCGAACGTCATCCCGATCCGGCTTCGGCCGACTCGAGGTGACTCGCATCGGCATCGCCGAAGAGGGTCCGATAGATCCCGGCGATCTCGAGCGCGTTGGCCCGCTCCTGGGCGTCGTCGGCCTGCATGGCGGTACGCACGATCGATTGGGCCAACAGTTCGCGGTTGTTGCGCAGGGTGAGCGCTCGGCTCTCCTCGAGGCCATGGGGATCGAGGGCGTTGCCCTGCCCGAGGAGTGCCTCGACAATGACGCCGTCCGTCCGCAACAACTCGCGCTGTGTCGAGACGACGAGCCCCGGCACCGTGAGGGTTCTGCCAGAACCGTCGGAGTGTTCGGTCGAGAACCGGTGATTCACCCTTGGTCCAGCGGCGGTTTCGAGGATGAATCGATCCTCGTCACTCGAGTTCGAGCCCGGCGCGGCCGACGGATCGAGTTGTTCCACCTTCTTCAGGACGTAGTCCAAGATCCTGTCGCGGACCCTCTGACGAGTGGCGCCCCGCACCGTCGCCCCTTCGCCCGGTGCGGGACCTTCGATCACGTCGGCGAGCAGGTCATCGAGCTCGCCGAGGGCGACCTCTCGCCTCGACTCGCCGTACCCGCTGAAGAAGCCAACCGTGACGTCGACCAGGTGGACGATCGTGATGTACTCCTGGTTCATCTGCCGGAAGACGAAGTTGAGGGTGCGTGAGCTGTTCCGATTCTCGAGTCGCCGGACGGTCTGGCTCTCCGATCCCGCCTCCGCTTTCACCTCACGTCGTGTGTCGACCTGTACGTCGCGCTTCGCCGAGGCCAGGGCACTGTGGCGGTGCATCGCGGCACTCACGGTGTGGGCAACCTGCTCGGTCGTCGCCCGGCCTGCGAGGCCGACGTCGACGCCAGCCGAGAGGTGTGAACCTCCGATGAACTGGGCGGTGCCCTCGACCCAGGCGTTGAACTCCCACGAGGATTCCATCGCCTCCTTGTTCGTGATCTCGCTCTGGATCTGGTTCTCCAGCTGATCAGCGCTCGACTGGGACAACGGGTCGAGGACGCACGAAGCCTCGAGGGCGGATGTCTCGGTCTCGCGGTACGTCCGCAGGCTGATCTCGGTTTGCTCGTGCGGCAGCAGCGTGAGCGTGTTCAACGTCCTGCCGGCACCGTAATCACCGAGATACGAGGAGATCGAGTACGTCTCGATCACGTACAGCCGTGGCCGCGGACGTTCCGGTGGCTCGGGCAGGTAGCCGTACCCCAATGCTCCCGCCATCGTTCGGAAGACGTTGAGGCGATACCCGTCGCGGAGCATCGCAACCACGCTGAGGGCGGTTGGTTTCACGGCGTCGTCCATCGCCCGCCACTCCATGACGGCGCCAGGGTCCAGACGTGCGTTGGGGAAGAGCTCGGCGTCGGGAAAGCCGTTGTCGATCTCGCGCTGAACCGTGGTCACGATCTCGCTCGACGGGTCGATGTCTCCGGCAGGGATCGAGCCCGGCGGCGGCTTTCGTGGCGGGCGATCCGACGCAGATTCGTTGAAGTCGTGCTCGGAGAAGTCGAACTCCACCATGTACCGCGCCGTGTAGGAGGTGGAGTCGGCCAGGTCGTAATTGATGCTCGGAGCTCGCGCCAATCCGCCGGGCTCCAACTTCACGAACGGTTGCGGACGCTCTGCCACGTCGTCCGTCGAGTCCAGGTCCTTCATGAGTCCTCCCTCGGCTTCCGCCTCGAGTCACCGCTGAGTAGCTCCCTGGAGATCGCTCGCGATCTACCCCCATCGAACCTCATGTGGGCTGGACTGACAAGAGTGAACTGGCGTCCGTCTGCCCCGTTGGCGCCGACAATGACCCACCCGAGCCGATGCGGACAACCGGAAATCACCGCTCTATCCGGGCACGGATGCCGCGAACGTCGACAGCCAGTCAAGGCGCTGATCTTGACGAGGTTCAGACGCTCGGTCTCGCGCTGAGCTGCGCCGCCGCGTCGCCCTCCGACTCGAGTTCTCGGTCGACGGCTCGCAACTCGCGTCGATCGGCGGCACGTTCCATCGGTCGTGGCGCGGGGCGGTGCGCAGATGTGTTCCCGGCGGGTCGACATGGCACGCTGAGGACATCATGGATCTCGAGACGGCCAACCTCTACGACCTCGTGATCATCGGCGGCTCGGCCGGCGGCCTGTCGACGGCGATCTCCTCGTTGCGATCCGGTCTCGAGCGCGTCCGGATCATCGAGTCGTCGTCGCACGTGGCGCTGCCCGACCTGATCGGTCCGAACCAGCTCGATGTCGGCTTCGGCGAGACCGCCAGCTCGATCGACGTGGTCGGCGAACATCTCGTGGTCGACAGCAACCGGCTGAGCTATCGCACGCGGGCGGTGCTCGTGGCCGACCGTCACGACGACCCGACCTGGAAGCCGCCGATCGACCTCCCGGCGAGCGATCGCATCCACATCGGCGAGTTCGACGTCGGCACCGATCACGACGTGCTCGTGGTGGGCTTGTCGGACCACGCCGTCGAGCTCACCGCACAGCTGTCCGGCGTCGGCAATCGTGTCGTGCTCGCTGCGAGCGGCATGGACCCGACGCAGCTGTCGCCGGCCGGCGACAGCCGTCTCCGCCAACTCGAACACGAGCGTCACGTGACGGTGCTCTATCGGTCCACGCCGGTCGCGATCAACCTCGTCGACGGGTTCCCGATGGCCGACTTCGGCGATCGTCGCACCCCGGACCTCCAGTTCGACCACATCGTGTTCGCACCGCCCCGTGTGGTGCTCGAGCCGTCCGATGTGGGCGTCACCGACGCCGCGCTGGAGTCGGGAAAGGTGTGGTTCCTGGGCGACCCCGACGAATCCCGCCCCGCCACCACGGCCCCCGGTTGGCAGGTCGGCTACAGGATCGCCGAGTCGGTGTTCCCCGAGCTCGACGTCCGGCCGCCTCGATCTGGTCTCGAACGCCGCTCCCGGCACCAGGGCGCCATCGAGGAGCTGCGCGCCGAGCACTACAACGCCACGATCACCCACTTCGAGCCCACGCATTCCGACCTGTGGGTGCTGCGGGTCAGCCCGGACACCGGGGACACGTCGTACGTCCCCGGTCAGTACGCGTCGCTGGGTCTCGGCTACTGGGAGGAGCGGATCGACGACGCCGACGATCCCGAAGCCGATCGGCGGTGGGACAAGCTGATCCGGAGGTCGTACTCGATCTCGTCGCGGATCTTCGACGAGCACGGCTACCTGACCGACGACAACGGGCGCGACGAGTTGGAGTTCTACATCGTCCTGGTGCCGCCGACGCCGGACAACGTCCCGGCGCTGACCCCGCGGCTCGCGCTCAAGCGCGTCGGCGATCGGATCTACCTGGGACCGAAGGTGGCGGGCCGGTACACGCTGCGCTCGGTCACCGACCCGGCGGCCGAGATCGTCTTCCTCTCGACCGGGACCGGAGAGGCGCCGCACAACGGCATGGTCGTCGAACTGCTCCGCAAGGGCCATACCGGACCGATCATCTCGGCGGTCACTGTGCGCAACAACACCGATCTCGGGTACGTCGAGCAGCACCGCGAGCTCGAGCGTCGGTACCCGAACTACCACTACCTGCCGATGCCGACGCGCGAGCCCGGCATCCCCAAGCGCTACCTGCAGGATCTCATCCGCGACGACGACTTCGCCACCAGGCTCGGCATCGAGCTGTCGCCGACGACCAGCCACGTCTTCCTGTGCGGCAACCCGGCGATGATCGGCGTGCCCGAAGAGGTCGACGGCGAGCTGCGATTCCCCCAGCCGACCGGGGTCGTGGAGTTGCTGACCGAGCGAGGGTTCACGATCGACCGTCGGAACGCCCCGGGCAACATCCACTACGAGGAGTACTGGTAGAGGGCGCCGAGCCGCGCTGCGTAGGTTCAGGAGATGGCCTGGACCGCTCGATCAGTGGCCCGCTGGGTGCTCGGCGGCGGCCTCGTCGTCGCCGGCATCGGTCACCTGACGTCTCGGCGCGAGGAGTTCCAGGCCCAGGTTCCGGACTGGCTCCCCGTCGACGCCGATCTCGTGGTGCTGCTGTCCGGCGCCGTCGAGATCATCCTCGGCCTCGCGCTCGTCGCCATGATCGGACGGCGAGCGATGGTCGGCTGGACCGTGGCCGGATTCTTCGTCGTGATCTTCCCGGGCAACGTCGCCCAGTGGCTCGAGGGGACCGACGCCTTCGGGCTCGACACCGACGCGAAGCGCTTCGGTCGCCTGTTCCTCCAACCGGCACTCATCGCGTGGGCGCTCTGGTCCACCGAGGCATGGCGGACCTGGCGCCGAGGCGGTGTCGATGCGGCGCATCCCGACACGTGAGGCGACCGCCCGACACGTCGCACTCCGTGCGCTGGTTCCGCTGACAACGTGCAGCTGTATATACCGTCTACCGGTATATACTCGGAGGATGCGCGAGCCGACCTTCTTGATTCTGTCGGCGCTGGCGGGTGGGCCGGCGCACGGCTATCTGGTGATGCAGCGGGTGTCCGAGCTGTCCGAGGGAAGGGTGCAGCCTCGGCCGGGGACGTTGTACGCGGCGTTGGATCGGATGCTCGATGACGGCTGGCTCACCGTGGAGAGCGAGGCGGTGGTCGAGGGTCGCAACCGGCGGACCTACGCCCTCACGGCGCCTGGTCGTGAGGCGCTGACGGCGCAGTTGCATCGACTCGAGGCCAACGTCGCTGCGGCCCGTCGCGAGCTCGGGTTGCGCCCGGCATGAGCCTCGAACGGATCTACCGGCTGTTGTCGATGTCGTTCCCGGCGGACTGGCGTGCCCGGCACGGCGACGATCTCGTCGCCACGCTGCTCGACCGATCATCGCCGAATCGACGGTTCCCCACCGTCCGCGATGCCGTCGACGTCGTTGGTCGCGGTCTCCAGTGTCGTCTGCGCCGAGCCGGTCCGGTGCTTCAGATCGTTGCGGCGCTCGCGGTCTTGGCGGTGACGACCGGGTTCGTTCACGCCACGATCACGCCGACGTCGTGGTCGTTCCTGGCCACGTCGCTGGTTGTCGTGATGGTGCCGGGGACGGGTGCGGTGTACTCGATCGCAACGGCGATGACCGCGGGTTGGCAGCGCGGCAGCATCGCAGCGATCGGATGCACGCTCGGCATCGTCCCACACCTGGTTGCGGCGGCGGTCGGGCTGTCCGGGGTGATGCAGACGAGTGCAGAGGCGTTCGAGGTGGTGCGATGGCTCGGCGTTGCCTACCTCGGGTATCTGGCGGTCGGCATGCTGCGGTCGACCGGGCGACTCGGAGGACTCGGCAGCGACGACGAGCCGTCGGTGACGGCGTGGGCGACGATTCGGCGAGCCGTGCTGATCAACTTGTTGAACCCGAAGCTGACGATCTTCTTCTTTGCGTTCTTGCCCCAGTTCCTCGACACGGCGCCAACGCTGGGTGACGTGCGCCTCGTCGGGCTCAGCGCCGTGTTCATGGGCATGACGCTCGCGGTGTTCCTCGTCTACGCCGCCGGCGCGGCGGGTCTTCGCTCACGGGTGCTCGACCGACCCGGCCTGGTGCGGCGCATCGAGCAGTCCCTCGGTGTGGTTCTCGCGGGCTTCGCGATTCGTCTGGCCACGTCGGAACGATGACCGTCACGGGGTTCGAGTACACGCCCGAACTGTGCGAACGCTTCCCGGCAGCTACAGCAGCGCTCGTGCTCGTGGACGGCATCGACAACTCGACCTGCCCGGCGTCGCTCGCCGACGAATACCGCCAGGTCCAACGCGCCGTACGCGAGCGACTCGACCGTGTACCGATCGCCGAACACGAATCGATCCGCGCCTGGCGCGCCGTCTTCACGGAACTCGGGGTGAAACCGACCAGGTATCGCAACGCCGCCGAGGCACTCCTGCGACGACTACAACGACACGGCGATCTCCCGTCGATCAACCCGATCGTCGACATCGGCAACATCGTCTCGATCAGCCACGCACTGCCCGTCGCCGTCTTCGACGCCGACCGCATCGACGGCGTCATGCACGTCACCTACGCCAGCGGTGGCGAGACCTTCGAGGGCATCGGTGCCAGCGAGCCCGAGACACCGGCAACCGGCGAGGTCATCTTCATCGACGCCGCCGAGCACGTCGCTGCGCGACGCTGGTGCTGGAAGCAAGGCGCCACGACCGCAGCGCAAGCCGACAGCACGACGGCGCTCTTGGTCGTCGAAGCCGTCCACGCCGACCGAGCCGGCCTCGACGACGCCCGGGCCGACCTCGAACAGCTGGTGGCCCGCCATCTCCCCGACGCCCGCATCGACGGTGCGCAGGTGTCGAGCTCCGTGCAGCGCGCCACCTTCGCACCTCCGATCCAGTGAGATCGCGGCACGATCGCCCAACCCGCTCGATCGCGCTGCTTCGCACACGTCGCCGCCAGGACCCGCCCGAGCGTCGGCAACCTGGGTTGTGGACGCCTGGCACGGCGTGCGGTCGGCCTTCGCTCTGCCGACGATCAGAATGCCGGTGAGGCGAGAAGGTTGTCGGTCCTGTCGACCGAGGCCCGCGAAGCTCGTCGACCCCCGCAGCAACGCCGAGCCACCGCCGAGCACGCCGACTCCTTCTCGCAGACCGCTGGGGCGATTCCACCCGGTCACGTCGAGCAGCAGGCGCGATCGTGGCACAGAGGCGCCCATTGAGCATCATGGTCCGATGAGGGTCCGGGCCGACGTCGAGACAACAGCGGCCCCGCCACCGTGACGCGGGAGCGGCTCGTGCCAGTCGTGCTGGGCGTGCTGTTCGGGCTGACGGCCCTGGGCAGCGCCTCGTCTGCGGTCGTCGCGCCCGACATCGCCACCGACCTCGACCTTCGAACCAGCGGAATCGCCGCGGTCTTCGTTGCCTTCAGCATTGCGTTCGCCGCCACCACGGCGGTCTATGGGCGGCTCGGCGACATCCATGGCGAGCGGCGACCCCTCCTGGCCGGGGTCGCGATCATGGCCGTCGGGTCGGTGATCTCGGCTGCCGCCCCGAACCTGCTCGTGTTGGTCGCCGGTCGGATCGTGCAGGGCGCCGGAGCTGGAGCGGTACCGGCGCTGGTGCCAGGCGTGCTCCGCTCCGGAGTCCCAGACGACGAGCAGCCGGCGGCCCTCGGTGTCGTGGCCGCAACCGCAGGTGTGTTCGCGGCGGCCGGTCCGCTTCTCGGCGGCCTCGCTGGTGCGGCCCTCGGCTGGCGGCTCGCCATGGTGTTGCCGCTCGCCGGGGTGGCGCTCATCCCCATTCTGGCTCGGCTGGCGGACGATGATGGGGCCGCCGAGCGGGCACTCGACCGTCGTGGCGCCGTTCTGGTCGCATCGCTGGTCACCGCTGTCGTACTGGTCCTGCAGGCCCCCGGTCTCGGGGTGATCGTGGGCCTGGTCGGCGGCGTTGCCGCGGTCGGAGCCGCCTTCGCGTGGTGGCGCCACCAACGCCTCGACGGCGACGGATTCACGCCCGACGTGATCGTCCGGGCTCGGAGCTTCTGGCTGAATGCGACCGTCGGCGCGGCGCTGTCCGCGGTCTACCTCAGCATCCTGTTGGCGGTCCCGGTCCGGCTCGCCGCCACCGAGGGGTGGAGCGCGATCCAGATCGGGGCGGCTCTCGTGCCGGCCGCCGCCCTCGGCCCGGTCGCGTCAGCCGTCGGGCGGCGGGTCACGACGCGGGTCTCCTCCGAGACCGTTGCCGGCCTCGGCGTGGTCGTCGCCGGCCTCGGCTCCATCGCCGCGGCTGCGACCGATTCGCCGATCGTGCAGGTCATCGGATTCGGCTCGGCGATCTTCGGCTTCGGTCTCGGCCAACCGGCGCTGATCGACCGCATCGCCCGCAGCACGGATGTCGCTCATCGCGGCGTCGCGGTCGGGCTGTTCAACCTCGTGTTCTTCCTCGGCGGGGCCATCGGGTCGGCCCTCGTCGGGAGCTTCGGCATCGACGGAGGCTCGGCAATCGCGGCCGCAGCGGCGCTTTCGGCGGGCAGCCTCCTCGCCGTGCCTCACGACACACCGTTCTCGCGGTGTCTCCACTCGACCGGCACCATTGCCGGCGCCGTCCACTGTCTCACGAACCCCGGACCAGCCGCTGCCCGACCAGGAACTGCCCGACCATGAGGACCCGGACCAAGCGACCCCCTCGGCCAACATCGTGCGGCCGTGGAACACCGTCGTGCCGTCGTCGGTGACCGTGGCCTCCGACGTCGTGAGCATCGACCACCACTCTCCGGTGTCGTCCTTCGAGCTCGATTGCCTGGCGTCAGCGACCGACGAGGTCCCGACCACCCCGACCGCAGTCACGGCCGCAATCGCCGCGAGGCTGCGAACCCTGTGCATGGCCATGGTCCCTGCCACGGCCATGATGGTCAGGACCAGCCGCTGCCGGACCAGGTTGCACCGGACCAGGTTGCACCGGACCAGGTGGCACCGGACCACGTCGCCCCGGACCAAGTCGCCCCGGACCAGGTGGCACCGGACCAAGTGGCACCGCTCCAAGTCGCGCCGGACCAAGTGGCACCAGACCAGGTGGCACCGGACCAGGTGGCACCGCTCCATGTCGCGCCGGACCAGGTGGCACCGGACCACTGACCGCCGGACCAGGTCGCCCCGGTGGGAGCGACGATGCCGGTGCCGCTGCCAGCCGCACGGGAGTGATTCTGGGGGCCGGCGCTGGTGCGGACCCCGTGGGCGAACGGGTCAGGGCCGTCGATATGGCCGTACCCGGCATGGCGGCTCGAGACGGCCTCCATCTGCATGGCTTGGT
This sequence comes from Ilumatobacter sp., assembly GCF_030065885.1. Lineage (GTDB taxonomy): Bacteria > Actinomycetota > Acidimicrobiia > Acidimicrobiales > Ilumatobacteraceae > Ilumatobacter. The sequence continues at coordinate 24,430 of NZ_JASJCS010000089.1, forward strand.
CGGTGATCGTGTCTTTCAACTGGTCGTTGGTGAGGAACGGGTACTCGGCGATGACTGCAGCGGCGAAGCCGGAGATGACTGCGGCGGCCTGGCTGGTCCCGCTGCCGCGGAACAATCCGTCGCCGTCGCGCGCCGAGGGCATCGCTTCGTCGATCGTCGAGCCCGGCACCCGATACGACCGGATCGACCGGCCGGCCGCGATCAGGTCGGGGTTGCGGGTGCCGTCGCCGTAGCCGGACCAACTCGGCACGGAGCGCTCGTCCCGATCGTTGGCGGAGAACGAGTCGACCGCGCCGACGGCGACCACGTAGGGGTCGATCGCGGGGGAGTCGAGATGCTGCTGGGTGTCGCCGTCGTTGCCGGCGGCGACGACGACGAAGATCCCCGCATCCCAGGCCCGCTCGACCGCGGCCGACAGGAGATCACCAGCGTGGGTGGTGACGTCGGCCTGGCCGAGCGACAGGTTCAGCACGCGGATGTTCAACCCATCGGTGTCGTGGTGGTCGACGACCCAGTCGATCGCCGCCACGACCTGGGGCACCGTGGTGACGCCATCGTGGCCGGCGACCTTGAGCGACACGATCCTGGCGCCGGGAGCGACACCTTCGTGGCCGCTACGCCGACCGGCGATGATGCCCGCCATGTGGGTGCCGTGGCCGTACGTGTCGAGATAGGCGACCTCCGGCGTCGACGCCTCGAAGGACAGGTCCGGACCGTGCAGCACATGCGCGCCGTCGAGCCCATCGACCGGGGCGACCCCGGTGTCGATCACCGCCACGTCGACCCCGGTGCCCGCATCGAGACCGTGCCAGCCGCGGTACAGGTCCTTCCGAACCGCATTGAGCGACATCGGCGTCGAGCCACTGCCGTCGCCGAGCATCTCCACCATCGACGGCGACAACTCCCCGACGGACGCGCTCGGAGCGACGCTCGCCGAGCTGGGGACGACGGCGAACGCCGTCGTAGCCAAACCCGCCAACGACGTGAGCGCCGCGATCCTCCAGCGCCGTGCTGAGCTTCGTGTGGTCATAACGTCCCGCCATTCATCCGAATATCGATGTTCTGCCCTATCAACGTCGGAGGGTGGCTGGTTTGTTACAGAAAGTGGTTCAAGAGTGGCTCAACCCGGTGCAGCCCGCTCGGTGCGGCGTGCGGTCAGCCCCCACGGACCGCTCCTCCGGCCAACCGAGAACCGGTGCAGTCGGGCACCTCTCCCGGGGCCGAACCCCGCTCGGAGTGGTGCCGACGCTGACATCGCGGGACCGTCCGAGAATGGCACGACCCGCGCTCGCTCCTTCCCCTGGCCAGCGCAATCGGTTCCGAAGCACCGTCGGCGGCGACGGCCTGTCGATGTCGAGCGAC
>NZ_JASJCS010000090.1 GCF_030065885.1 Ilumatobacter sp.
CGGCGCCGAGCCATCGGTAGACGCTGTTCACGCGCCCGAACCGGTCGGGCGGGATCAGCTGCTGGCGAACGGTGATCGTGACGACGTTCCAGATCGTGATCGCCATGCCGAGCGCGAAGCCCGCGGCCCCGACCATCCAGGCCGGCGGGGCCAGACCGATCACGAGCTGCGCCGCGCCGAACACCAGGTAGGGGGCCACGACCGAGAGCCGGAGACCGATCGCGATGATCACGCGATGGCCGAGCAGTCCGCCCGAGGCCCCACCCATGGCGGTGATCGCGAGGAGCAGGCCGAAACCGAGGCTGTCGAGGCCGAGCTCGTCGATCGCGTACTTGACGAAGATCCCCTGCCCGAACATCAGCCCGAGGTTGGTCACCGTGAACATCGCCGCCAGCGTCCTCAGCAGCGGGTGGTCGAGCAGCCAGCGCATGCCGGCGCGGAGGCGGGTGTCGAGCGGCGTGTCGAGCGTGACCGGGGGCACCTGCGTGGTGCGGATCGTCACGATCAACGTCGCAGCGATCGCGAACGAGGCTGCGTTGACCGAGAACGGGAGACCGACGGCGGCATCGAAGAGCAGGGCGCCGATCGACAGCCCGAGGATGCTCCCGGCGACGATCTCGGCAGCGAACAGCAGGCCGTTGGCGCGAGCGAGCTGCGGTGACGCGACCAGCATCGGGAGGAAGGCCTGCGCCGTGCTGTCGAACACGACCTCGCACATCCCGACGACGACGAGCAACCCGAACAGCAGCCAGATCGTGAGCCAGCCGTTCACGGCGCCGACGGCGATCACGGCGAACAAGCCGACGCGGACGAGGTTCGCGGCGACCATGAGCGATTGCCGGTCGAGCCGGTCGACGACGACCCCGACCGGCAGGGCGATGAGGACCCAGGGAAGGAACGTGGCGAACGCCGTCAGCGCGAGGAGGCGCTCGTCGCGTGTGAGTGTCAGGGCGAGCAGCGGCATCGCCGCGAAGTTGATGCCGTCGCCGAGGTTGCTGATCGCGCTCGCCGACCATTGCCGCCAGTAGGCGCCAGGGAGGGCTGGTCGCTCGACCGGCGCCGCGACGGCGGTCATCGCCCGCCCGGCCCGAGCGAGATGACGTTCGTGCGGGCGGTCACGGCGCCGACGTTACCGGGCCAGTGCCGGCAGCTGTTGACGGATGAGCTTGCCGAGGGGCGTCCGCGGCAGCTCGCGGACCAGGACGACTCGGCGCGGCGCCCAGTGGGCGGGCGCCCGCTCCTTGACGAAGTCGCGCAGTTCGGCAAGGGGGACCTCCGACTCGGAGGGGACGATGAGCGCCGTCACCACCTCGCCCCACTCGTCGTCGGCAACGCCCACGACGGCCGCGTCGCCGACAGCGGGGTGGTCTCGCAGGAGTGCTTCGACCGGGTCGGGCCACACGTTCTCGCCGCCGGTGATGATGAGGTCGCCGCGGCGCCCGTGCACGGTCAGGAGGCCGTCGTCGTCGAGCGCGCCGAGGTCACCGGTCGGGAACCAGCCGTCCGAGGTTTTCGGATCGGTGCCGTCCCGGTAGCAGCGGAGCAGCATCGGGCACCGTAGGTGGATCTCGGTGTCGAGGACGCGGACGTCGACCCCCTCGAGCGGCAGGCGGTCGTAGACCACACCGCTTCCCGACTCGGTCATGCCGTAGGTCGTCACCGTGTTGGCAGGTCGATCGGCCGGCGGCGGCGAGCCGCCGAGCACGATCGTCCGGAACAAGGTCGCGTCGATGCGGCGCAGCGCGGTCGGCACCAGCGAGACCAGCGACGCGCCGGACCCTTCGACGGCCGCCGCGTCGAACCCTGGGTGCACCGTCAGCCGTGTACCGGTGTGCAGCGCACGCGTGACGACCGAGAGCCCACCGACGTGCGCCATCGGCAGGCACGCCAGCCAATGGTCGTCGTCGCGGACGCCGAGGCGGCGCGACGTGGCCTCGGCGGAAGCCCGTACCGCGTCGTGGGTGAGCACGACACCCTTCGGTTCCCCGGTCGAACCGCTGGTGGCGACCACCAGTGCGTCGCCGGGCTCGGTCGGCCGACCCTCGGACAGCGACCGACGACCACCCGACGTCTCGACGATCGCACCGGCGCCGAGCCGGCTGAGGAGTTGCCGCTTGACGACTCGGGGGAGACGCTGATCGACGGGGAGCACGGCATCGCCGGCATCCCACGCGCGTCGCAGCTCGTCGACGAAGCGGTCGCCGCCCGGCAGGTCGAGTGCGACGAGCAACGATCAGGCCGTGACGGGGTCGATCGGTGTGTGGACGCCCTCGGCCTGCTGGATCTGCTCGGCGATCGTCAGGCAGCGCAGGTCGGTGTACTTGTCGCCGATGACCTGTACCCCGACGGGGAGCCCGGCGGCCATGCCGCACGGGACGACGACGCCGGGGATGCCCAGCACGTTGCCCGGCAGCACGGGGCGGAGCGTGTCGCCGAGGATCGTGCGGACGTCGTCGTCGTTGGTGTCGGCATCGTGCTCGAACGCCGGGAACGCCCAGGTCGGTGACAACAGGATCGGGTGCTCGACGAAGAACGACGACCAGTCGCGCATCAGCTTGAAGCGGGCGGCCTGGAGGTCGCACGACGACTGCATCGTCGGCTCGGGGTACTGCGCGATGAGGGCATCGATGATGCCCCTCGCCTCCTCCGACATGACCAGGTCGAGCAGCGGGCGCTGTGCGTTGATGTCCGCGATCAACAGCATCGCCCAGAGCATCGACGTCTCCTCGAAGTCGGGCGGCGCGGCCTCGACCACGTGATGGCCCTGGTCGGCCAGGTGATCGGCGGCGTGCTTGACGGCGGCCGCGATCTCGGGGTGCGTCTCGCCGCCGGGCGGGTCGGCCATCACGGCGACGGTGATCCGCTCGTCACGCTCGAGGTCGGTCAGGCGAGCCGGCACCGAGCGCGGGTCGCGCTCGCTCCATCCGGCTACGGCTTCGAATCCGGCGCGGACGTCGGCGACGAGCCGGGCCATCGGGCCCTCGCACAGCATCTGCTGGGCCGCCAGCATCAGATCCTCCGGCGGGACGACGGTCGCCATGGGCACGACCCCGACCGTGGGCTTGATCGATGCGATGCCGCAGCAGTGGGCCGGGTTGCGCAGTGACCCGCCGATGTCGTTGCCGAGACCGATCGGGCTGATGCCGGCGGCGATGGCCGATGCCTCGCCGCCGCTGGACCCACCTGCCGTCACACCGGGGTGCCACGGGTTCCGGGTCAGGCCGTGGAGCGTCGAGCGGGTGTGGACCCGCAGGCCCAGGTCGGGCAGGTTGGTGCGCGCGAACGGGATCGCACCGGCGGCCCGCATCCGTTGGACGGTCGGCGCGTCGACCGGTGCCACGGCTTCTGCCAGCGCTGGGATGCCCTGCGTCGTCGGCGTCCCCGCCACGTCGATGTTCTCCTTCACCGTGCACGGCACGCCGTGCAGCGGCCCGACCGCTTCGTCGTGCGCGAGCGCAGCGTCGGCCGCGTCGGCTGCCGCGAGCGCCTCGTCGTCGAGGCGCCGCACCACCGCGTTGAGGTGCGGGTTCACGTCGTCGGTGCGAGCGAGATGTGCCTCCATGACGGCCCGGCAGGACACCTCGCCCGAACGGATCTTCGCCGCCAGTTCCAGGGCCCCCAGTTGCCAGAGTTCGCTCATGGCCCCATCATGGCGCACGCATGTCGAGCGACCCCCAACCCGACCACCCGGGCACATCCGTCGCGACCGATGGCCCGTCGCCCTCGTGGCGCGACTGGCTGGCGGGCGCTCGCCCGCGGACCCTGCCGGCCGCCGTCGTGCCGGTCGCCGTCGGTGCCGGGTGCGCCGTCGGGGTCTCCGGTGTCTCGCTCGGTGGCGTGACGTGGTGGCGGGTGGCGCTCGCCCTGCTCGTCTCGTTGCTGCTGCAGGTGGGCGTCAACTACGCCAACGACTACAGCGACGGCGTCAGGGGCACCGACGACGTCCGCGTCGGCCCGCTCCGCTTGGTGGCCGGTGGGCGTGCGTCGCCGGCGGCGGTCAAGCGTGCCGCACTGGCGACGTTCCTCGCAGCGGCCGTCGCCGGCCTGGTGCTCGCGATCGCGACGTCGTGGTGGCTGCTGCTCGTCGGCGCCCTAGCGATCGTCGCTGCGTGGGGATACACCGGCGGACCCAAGCCGTACGGATACCTCGGCCTCGGCGAGCTCTTCGTGTTCGTCTTCTTCGGGCTCGTCGCCACGGTCGGGACGACGTACGTCGCGATCGTCGACGTGCCGGCGGTCACCTGGATCGCAGCGACCGGCGTCGGCTTCCTGGCGTGCGCGCTGCTCGTGATCAACAACCTGCGAGACATCCCGACCGATCGCGAGGTCGGCAAGCGCACCCTGGCCGTGCGGTTGGGGGACGGGCGGACGCGCTGGTTCTACACCGGCCTCGTCGCTGGCGCCGTCGCCTGTGCCGGGCTCGCTGCATTCGACCGGCCGTGGGCGGCGCTCGGCGCCGGATCGCTCGTGCTCGCGTTGTCACCGGTGCGGCGAGTCCGCAGCGGAGCGGTGGGCGCCGATCTGATACCCGTGCTCGGTGAGACCGGCAGGCTCCAGCTGGTGTACGGCCTGTTGCTGGCGGTCGGTCTCTCGATCGGCTGAGCTACCTCGCAGCGTCCTGCGCCTGGTGCAGGATCCAGTCGGCGACGATCGCCGCCGTCCGGTCCGGTTGCTCGGCGTGCGCGGCGTGGCCGGCGCCCGCAACGACTGCGAAGTCGGCGTTCGGGAGTGCGTCCGCCATGCGGGTCCCGATCTCGGTGAACTTGCCGTCGAGCTCGCCGGCGAGCACCAGCGCGGGGATGCCGACCTCGCCCAGCCGCCCCCAGAGCGACGCCTGGACGCCGGTGCCGGCCGACCTCAGGCTGTGGGCCAGGCCCGCCGCCGTGTTGCGCAGCCGTTCCCGTCGCCCGGCGCGTTCCGGGGGCAATGTGGAGAACAGCGGCGCAGCGAGCCACTCGTCGACGAAGCGCTCGACGCCGATCTCGCCGATCCGGCGGGCGCGGTCCTCGTCCGCGGTGCGGCGCGTGGCGCGCTCGCCGTCGGCGTCGATCCCCGGGGTCGCTCCGAGGAGCACGAGCCGTTCGACGCGCGCGTCGCCGGTCAGCGCGGCGTGGAGTGCGTAGCGCCCACCCATGGAGTAGCCGACGTAGGTGCCCGTGCCCGCCAGGTCGGTCATCGCCTCGGCGGCCTCGCCGATGCCGCGAGCATCGTCGGTGCTGAGCCCGTGGCCCGGCAGGTCGACGAACACCACGTCTGGATGGTCGAGTCGCCGTGCGATCGAGAAGGCACAGCGGTGCCAGTGGCGGTGGGTCTGCGTGAACCCGTGGAGGAAGACGAGCCGCCCGACGTCAGTCCCCTGGCGCATCGTCGGCACCGGCCCCAGCCGATGTGGTGGCGGCGGCCGATTCGAGCGTCGCCTTCTCGCTGAGGCGCCGGATGACGTTGACGAACGTCTCGGGATCCTGAGCGCCGGGGATCGCCCATCGCCGGTTGATCACGAACGTCGGCACGGCGCTGATGCCTGCATCGGCGGCCTCCTCGAGGAACGCCGCGACCTCGGCGCGGCCGCGCTCGCCGTCGAGGAACGATCTGATCTCGTCGCGCCGGAAACCGACCTCGGCCGCGCAGTCGGCGAGCGCGTCGGGATCACCGATGTCGAGGCCGTCGACGAAGTAGGCCTGCAGCAGGCGCTCCTTCAGCCGGTCCTGCGGTACCGGCGAGTCGGGCTGCTCGGCGAGCCAGAGCAGCCGGTGGGCGAGCAGTGTGTTGGCCCGGAGGGCACGATCCATGCGGAAGGCGAGCCCGTCGCCGGCCGCTGCCTCGGTGACGCGGTCGATGACCATCTGGGCCTGGTCGGGACCGCCGAACTTGCGGGCGTACGCTTCGAAGACCGGCTGCGTCCTGCCGGGCGACGCGGTCGGGTCGAGCTGGTACGGCCGGTACACGACGTCGAGCGCGACCTCGCCGTCGAGTGCCTCGACCGCACGTTCGAACCGGCGCTTGCCGATGTAGCACCAGGGGCACACGACGTCGGACCAGATCTCGACGCGCAGCGCAGTCATGGTGGACGACGTTAGGCGCCGTATCGTCGGACCGCATGACCGCAGCACCGGCCCGGGTGGGAGACGCCAACGCCACCGCCTGCGCCACGCTCGTCGACGAGTGGATCCGCTGCGGGGTCACCCACGCAGTCGTCGCCCCTGGGTCACGAAGCACACCGATGGCGATCGCACTCGCGTCCCGCGCCGAGATCGCCTGTCACGTGGTCCACGACGAGCGGGTCGCGGGCTTCGTCGCGATCGGGTTGGGGCTCGGCGGGGTGCCGGCCGTGCTGTTGTGCACGAGTGGCACGGCGGCGGCCAACTTCTCCCCGGCGGTCGTCGAGGCCGGGCTCTCGGACGTACCGGTGATCGTCGCCACGGCAGACCGTCCGCCCGAGCTCCGCGGCATCGGCGCCCCGCAGACGATCGATCAGATCGAGCTGTACGGCCGCTCGGTTCGCTGGTTCCACGACGCAGAACCCCCCGACGACGCCGACCCGTCGTCGTGGCGACCGCTCGCGCAGCGCGTGTTCTCGACGGCCCGCACCGGGCCGGTCCACCTCAACCTGCCGTTCCGCGAGCCGCTGCTCGGAGTCGCCGGCGAGCTGCCCGAGCCGATCGGGCCGCCGCTCCCGATCCCCGTCGGCCGCGCCACGTCGGGACCCGTCACCGGCGACCTCGATCGTCAGCGCGGCGTCATCGTGGCCGGCGGGCGGTCGGGTGTCGATCCCGCCGAGGTCGAGCGGCTGGCCGGGCGGCTCGGCTGGCCGGTGCTCGCGGACCCGTCGTCGGGGCTCCGGGGCGCAGCGAACTCCGTCACGGCCTTCGACTCGTTGCTGCGCCACGACGACTTCGCGCGGGCCCACGCCCCCGAGGTGGTCATCCGCGTGGGGCGCGCACCAGCCTCGAAGGTGCTCTCGCAGTGGACGGTCGCGTCGGGCGCTCCGGTGCTCCAGGTCGGCGGACCGGGTGTGGTCGATCCCGACCGCAACGTCGCCGCGTTCTGCACGTTGGATGATCTCGCCCCGCTGTCGGGCGCGATCGACACGCCCTGGATGGCGCGGTGGCGCCACGCCAACGACCGGGCCGAAGCCGCCCTGGAGGAGGCCCTGTCGGGTGGTCCGCTGAGCGAACCGGCGGTGGCGCGGCTGGTGGCGGGGCACCTGGCCGACGACGCCGAGCTCGTGGTCGCGTCGTCGATGCCCGTCCGCGACCTCGAGTGGTTCGGCGGCGCCGCTGCGCGTGCCCATGCCAATCGGGGCGCCAACGGCATCGACGGCGTCGTGTCGACCGCGCTCGGTCGGGCACTCGCCGGCCGTCCGACGGTGGCGCTGGTCGGTGACATCGCGTTCGTGCACGACAGCAACGCACTCACCGCGCTCACGACGCGGTCCGCCGACCTCCGCATCGTCGTCGTCGACAACGACGGTGGGGGCATCTTCTCGTTCCTCCCACAGGCGACGTCGCTCGGGCGCCAGCGGTTCGAGCAGCTGTTCGGCACCCCGCACGGCACCGAGATCGAGCGGATCGCCGGCGCGCACGGTGTGCCCGGCCGGACCGTCGACGCGGCCGTCGACCTCGTCGACGCCGTCACCACGCCCGGCCCGAGCGTGACCCGCGTGGTCACCGACCGGGACGCCAACGTCCGGCTGCACGACGAGTTGCATCGGGCCGTCGGCGCCGTCCTGCGCTGACGGCACGCGGCGTCGTCGACGACCGAGCGGGCTGCTAGAACCTGCCCGTGGCGACTGAGTGGCTGACCCAGCGGCAGCGCGACGGCGGGGTCGATCCGATCCGCCTCCCGGCCGAGCTGCCGGGCCGGCTGTGGTTGTGCGGCAAGCACGCAATCGGCGCAGGGCAGTGGGCCGAACCGGCAATGTCGCAGGCGACCGTCGTCTGCCTCTGCGAGCGCCACGAGCTCGCCGAACGGTATCCCGCGTACGTGGCGTGGCTCGACCGGCACGCGCCGGATGGTGAGCGGGCGCTGTGGTTTCCCATCCACGATCTGCACGCGCCGCCGATCGACCGGATGCTGCCGTTCGTCGATCGCTTGGTCGACGCGCTTCGTGCTGGTCGCGAGCTCGTGGTGCACTGCGGCGCCGGGATCGGCCGCGCCGGAACGACCGCGGTCTGCGTCCTCCTGCGGCTGGGCCTCGATCGCGACGACGCCCTGGTCGTGGTCGCCGCCGCTCGACCGGGGGCGGGGCCGGAAGCCGGCGCGCAGCGGCTCCTCGTCGATCTGGTGTCGGCCCGACAGCACGAGGTCCCGAACCGGCTGCCGCATGGGGACCCGGTATGATGGCCGGTGGTGTCGTGACGCCCGACGACGTCGAGCGCGCCGCCGGGCTGATCGCCCCGTACGTGCGGCGAACGCCGACGATCGAGCATGGCCCTCTGGTGCTCAAGCTCGAGCTCCTCCAGCACGCCGGCTCGTTCAAGACGCGGGGCGCCTTCAACCGGGTGCTCGGTGAGCCGTCGATCCCCGATGCCGGATTGATCGCCGCCAGCGGTGGCAATCACGGTGCCGCGCTGTCGTACGTCGGCGGTCGGCTCGGCGTGGCGACCGAGATCTTCGTACCGTCGACGTCGCCCGACGTCAAACGTCGCAACATCGAGCGCTTCGGTGCGACGGCGTACGTCGTCGACGGCTACTACGACGACGCGCAGGCCGCAGCAGATGCACGCCAGCGCGAGACCGGAGCGCTGCAGATCCATCCGTACGATCATCCGGCGACCGTCGCCGGGCAGGGCACGATGGCCCGAGAGCTCGATCAGCAGGTCGCTGCGATCGACACCATTGTCGTCGCGGCCGGTGGTGGCGGCTTCGTCGCCGGTCAGGCGGCATGGTTCGGCGACCGGGTCCGCGTCGTGAGCGCCGAGCCCGAGACGTCGCAGTGCCTGCGCGCCGCGCGCATGGCGGGTGAGCCCGTCGACGTCGATGTCAGCGGCGTCGCCGCCGATTCGCTCGGCGCCAAGCGGCTCGGCGCGGTGCCGTGGGCGATCGTCCAGCGGTTCGTCGACGAGGCGGTGGTCGTGACCGACGACGACATCCGCGCGGCCCAACGCGAGCTCTGGGCCGAGTTCCGGCTCGTCGTCGAACCCGGAGGCGCTGCCGCGTTCGCCGCGCTGCGCTCAGGTGCCTATCGACCGGGGTCCGACGAGCGAGTCGTGGTCGCGGTCTGCGGGTCCAACTGCGACCCGTCGACGATCATCGATGCGTCATGACGAGCGAGCGCCTCAGGGTCGCACGATCGCGCTCAGCATCGCCTGGAACTTCGCCTGGGTCTCGGCCAGTTCGGCATGCGGGTCGCTGTCGGCCACGATGCCGCCTCCCGCGACCAGCCGCGCCGAGCGACGGTCGTCGGAGAGCTCGGCGCAGCGCAGCGACACCGCCCACTGACCGTTGCCCGACCCGTCGCACCAACCGACCGCGCCGCCGTAGACGCCGCGCTCGAACCCCTCGACCTCGGTGATCAGCTCGATCGCCGCGCTCCGCGGGTAGCCGCCGACCGCCGGCGTCGGCTGCAGGGCTCGCACCAGCTCGACGACCGTGGCGGTGGGCTTCGAGAGCATGCCCTCGGCCTGCGATCCGAGGTGCTGGACGTTGGCCACCTTGACGATCGAGGGCTCGGGCGCCCAGTCGAGATAGCTGCAGTAGGGGAGCAGCGTGTCGCGCACCATCTCGATCGCCACGCGGTGCTCGATCTGGTTCTTGGCGCTGGCCTGCAGCTCGGCCGCCAGCGCTGCGTCGAGCTTCGGGTCGCCAGTGGTGCGCGTGGTGCCGGCCAGCGGGTGGGCGCTGACGATGTCGCCGTCGACCCCGACCAGGAGCTCGGGCGACGCGCCGATGAAGCCGTCGACCGAGAACCGGTAGCTCGATCCGAACGTCGCCTTGAGGCGACGGAGCACGGCGTGCACGTCGATCGGCCGATCGGCCTCGACCTGGATCGGTCGGGCGATGACCGCCTTGTCCATGCGGCCGCCGCGGACCGCGTCGCGCGCGCTGGCGACCGCCGCGAGGTAGTGCTCGACGTCGACGCCCGGGCGGATCGACCAGTTCGAGGCGGTGGGTTCGGGCTCGGTGGCCGGGAGCAGCGACTCGTCGGCGTCATCGATCGTCGTGATCCAGCGGTGGCCGGCGGCCGACTTGCCCACCACGGCAGCGGGGACGATCAGGTCGGCCGGAGCACCCGGTAGGAACGGCAGTGCGCCGATCGCGATCGGCCCCGTGGCGCCTCCCGTGCGATCGTCGTGGTCGATCGCCGCGAGGAAGCCGACCGCGTCGTCGACCGGCACCCTCGCCGCGACGCCGCGACCGGCGAACCCGACCCCTTCGCGCACGAACAGGTAGCCGTCGGCGCGAGCGATGTCGTTGAGGTCGAGGTCGGTGTCGAGGGGCACGGTGACGGCCCGCATGGTCAGCTCCGGGTGGCGAGCAGCTGCTGGGTCAGTCCGCCCGACAGCAGGTGGTGCGAAGCGTTGGCGAAGCCGGCGGCCCGGAGCATGTCGAGCATCTCGGGCGGCTCGGGCAGGTACGCGACGCTCTTGGGCAGGTACCGGTAGGCCGCGCCGTCCGAGAGCAGTGCCCCGATCCGCGGCACGACCTTGCCGAAGTAGATGTCGTTGCCGAACCGGATCGCCGGGTTCGTCGGCACGCCGACGTCGAGCAGTGCGATGCGCCCGCCGGGGCGCACGACACGGGCCAGCTCGGCGAAGAAGGCCGGTAGCTCGAGCAGGTTCCTGAGCGCGAACCCGCACGTCACGCCGTCGACCGCTGCGTCGGGGACCGGCAGGCGCAGGATGTCGGCCTGCACCCGGGGCGCACCGGACCGGTCCGCGGCGAGCATGCCGTAGCTGAGGTCCATCGAGACCGGCGTCAGTCCGGCCTCGCGGAGGTCGATGCACAGGTCGCCGGTGCCGGCTGCGAGGTCGAGCACGAGCGACCCCTCTGGCAAGTGGAGATCGCGCACCGTCTTGCGCCGCCACCGCACGTCGAGCCGGAACGTCATCACACGGTTGACGAGGTCGTAGCGCGGCGCGATCGCGTCGAACATCTCGCGCACCGCCTCGCGCTTCTCGGCGCCCTCGGGCAGCGTGTCGCGGTCCCACGACGAGCCGGTCTCGGTTCCTGTCATCCCTGGTGAGGCTACGGCTGCCTGGTTCGCCGTGCCCACCTGTCGACCGTCAGACTCGACGGATGATCGATTTCAGCTTCGCTCCCGAGGTCGACGAGGTGCGCCTCAAGGTGCGTGACTTCATGGAGAGTCGTGTTCGCCCGGCGTGGGATGCGACCGATCAGGACGACCGGTCCGAGGTCGTGAAGACCATCGTCGAGCTCCGCAAGGAGGCGAACGGCGAGTGGGGGCTCTGGCTGCCGCACATGCCACCCGAGTGGGGTGGCATGGGCCTCGGCCCCACGGCGATGGCCGCCGTCTCGGCCGAGGCGTCGAAGGTGCCGATCGGCCCGTTCGTCATCAACGCCCAGGCACCCGACGAGGGCAACCAGCACACCCTGCTGCATTGGGGCACCGACGCGCAGAAGGAGAAGTACCTCAAGCCGCTCTGCGAGGGCACGGCGCGCTCGTGCTTCGCCATGACCGAACCCGAGGTCGCCGGGTCGGACCCCACGCTGATCAAGACGTTCGCGTACCGGGACGGCGACGAATGGGTCGTCAACGGCCACAAGTGGTTCATCTCGGGTGCCCGGGGCGCGAAGTTCGCACTGCTCGTCGCGCGGACCGAGGAGGACCCCGAGATCCCTCAGGCCGCGAACTCCTGCTTCATCGTCGACATGCCGTCGGAGGGCTGGAACATCGTGCGCGACGTCGAGACGATGTCGGGCGGCCACAACCACTGCGAGATCCTGATCGAGGACCTGCGGGTGCCGGCCGAGAACATGCTCGGCGGCAGGGGCCAGGGCCACCTGCTCGGTCAGTACCGGTTGGGGCCGGCACGACTCGCGCACTGCATGCGCTGGATCGGCCAGGCCGAGATCGCGCTCGACATGATGGTCGACCGTGCGCTCGACCGCTACAGCCACGGCTCGTTGCTGGCCGAGAAGCAGGGCATCCAGTGGCTCATCAGCGACTCGGCCGTCGAGCTGTACCAGTGCAAGCTGATGGTGCTCCACGCGGCGTACCAGATCGAGCAGGGCATGGAGTTCACGGCGGTCGTGTCGATGGCGAAGCACTTCGTCGCGAACAGCCTGTGGCGGATCATCGATCGGGCGATCCAGGTGCACGGCGCGCTCGGGTACTCGACCGATACGCCGCTCGCCCACATGTTGCAGCAGGCGCGTTGGGCGCGATTCGCAGACGGCGCCGACGAGATCCACCAGATGCGCATCGCGCAGCGCACGATCGCCGCGTACAAGGATCACGGCACGACCAAGGTCGCGACCGGCAACCTGCCGCTCTGACGCCGGACGCCGACGGGGGCGGCGCCCATTCGGTCAGACGAGGAGCGCGAGCTCGTCGTTGCGCCCGCCGAGGACGGCCTCGGCGTCGCCGCCCAGCCAGTCGAGCCCGGCGGTGAGCACCGTCCGTGGATCGAACTGCGGGCGGAGATCGCCGTCGAGCAGATCGCTCGTGTCGATCGACCCGTGCAGTCCGGGTCGAATCGCGTCGCCCATGACGAAGCTGACGCCGGCGGCGCCGTGATCGCAGCCGTTGCTCGCGTTCTCGCGCACCCGGCGGCCGAACTCGCTGTGGGTCACGAGCAGGACGCGGTCGCTCGCTCCGGCGGCGTCGAGTGTCGCCCAGAAGGCGGCGAGCCCGGTGGCGAGGTCGCTCAGCAGATCGGCGTGCGTCCCGAGCTGGTCGCTGTGGGTGTCGAAGTTGCCGTGGGTCACGGTGATCGCCCGGGCTCCGACATCGCCGAGGATCAGCTGCGCGGCCACGGCGAGGCCGGTCGAATAGCCGCCGCGGGTGCCGTACGGATCCGCGGTCGTCGCAGGGATCTCGGCTCGGACGGCGTCGGCGATGGCGTCGAACTCCTCGACGGCGCCCAGCGACGAGGCGAAGGCGGCCTGGGCCGCGGCGGCCAACCGTTCATCGTTCACCGGTTCGGTCAGCGCCCGGATCGCTCGGTGCGGCAGGTCGCTCGGGAAGGCGAACGCGTCGATCGCATCGATGACGGTGCCCTGCCGGGCGGCGCCGCGCAGCATCTGACCTCCGCTCCCGAGCGCCGTCGCGCCGAGCGCCGAGGGGGCGTCGGGGAGCGTGTCGAGCCAGCGGCCGAGCCATCCCGTCGACTCGTCCATCCGGTCCGCCTTGACCCAGCGATCGGTCGACACGAAGTGCGATCGGTCCGGATCGTCGAACCCGATGCCGGCGACCGTGGCGATGCGGCCGGCGTCGAAGAGCGGCAGCAGCGGGGCCAGTGACGGGTGCAGTCCGTGCCCCTCGAGGCTCGCCGTGGCGATGATCTCGTCCTCGGGCAGCGCCAGGGTCGGGCGAAGGTCGCGGTAGCGTCCGTCGAGGGGCGGCAGCGTGTTCACGGCGTCGTTGCCGCCCGCCAGCTCGACCATCACCAGCACGCGATCGTCGGGCACCAACTCGGCTGGGGCGGTCACCGTGGTCACGACCGTCGGCGACCTCGTGGGCGGCGTGGGGGAGGCTGTCGACGGCGCCGTCGACTCGGTGGGGCCGGCGACCGTCGTCGGAGGAGCGCCGCCGATCGACGGGCGCTGCGTGCACCCGGCGGCGAGCAGGCCACCACCGAGCGCCAGGAACCGTCGGCGCGAGATCGTGATCATGTCAGCAGGTTCTCCGGGCTCACGAGGGCGAGCGTGAGCCGGTTGGTGGTGCCCGCCGTCGCCGCGAGGGCGGCTCGCGTCGATGCCCCGAACGGCTCGCTCACGCCCAGGTGCTGCGCGGCGAGATCCCAATCCGACTGATCGACGGCGATACGGAGCGGTTCGTCGTCCGCCGTGTGCTCGGCGATCGCGGCGGCGACGTTGGTCCGGGCGATCAACGAGCTCGCGGTGAACCACGCCTCGCCGGTCGGCCAGCCGGCCACGTCGGGCGGGAGCATCGGCAGCTGGCCGATCTCGCGGACGTGGTCGCGGGCTCGGGCGATCACCCGTTCCGGCGGCGCACCGGTCACACGCAGCGCGCCGACGAACCAGGGGATCGGTGCGAGCACCAGCGGTCGGGCTCGCCCGTCGAGACCCATCCGCAGGGCGGTTGCGATGACGGGGTCGAGATGCATGTCGGCGTCCACGTAGCCGTCGGCCAGTTCGCTCGCCACGCCGGCGAGCGATTCGTCGTCGGGGTCGCCGAGGAACTCCGCTACGAGGCGTCTCGCCACGAACGTCGCGTGGGCCGGATGGCCGACGACGGCGTCGATGACCGTGTCGACGTCGTGGACGCCGTCGACGCCCAGCAACCGCTGCGGCGAATCGTCGTGGCGGCGCGGGACGAACCGAGCACGGGCCAGCGCAGGTGCGACGACCCAGCCGGTCAGCGCCCGTGCCGCCGCCAGCACGTCGGCCTCGGTGTAGTTGCCGACGCCGAGCGCGAAGAGCTCGAGCAGTTCGCGACCGTAGTTCTCGTTGGGCGCCGAGCCGGTCGACGTTCGCCCGTCGAGGTAGACGAGCATCGCTCGGTCGATGGTGATCGCCCGCAGCAGGTCGGGGTAGCTGCCGCCGCCCTGCGCCGCCAGCAGGCGGATCTGGTCGACCATCAGCTCGGGCAGCAGCACCTTGCCCAGCGACGAGACGAGCCAACCGTGGAGGAGCCACGTGCGCCGGTCCTCATAGGGCCGCTCGGTCGCGACCAGGTGCCTGAGCCAGCCGACCACCGCCTCGCGACGCCCGTCCCGCTCGGGGTCGAGCGCGAGCCCGTCCCACGGGTCGGACAGCGGCGCGTCCCCGTCGGGGCCCGGCCCGACGTGGTCGGCGACCGGATCGGCCGATCCGGCGTCGGCGATGGCCTGCAACGCCGCCGGGTGGATGCCGAAGCCGGCGCGCCGATGCAGCCATGCGAACGTCTCCCGGTCGTTCATCGCCCGACCCTCCCAGCGCCGGGTAAGAGCACGCCGTGAGCGCGGTGAGGACTTCCGGCCCGGGCCACGGGTGGTCGGGCGTTGCTACCGTCGGAGTCGACACGAAGGAGCGCACCCACATGGACGACCTCGACAACCTCGAGGCCCACGACGGCTACGACGGCACCGGCAACCTGCACTCGTACTCGCAACCTGCGGGGGACGAGCACTACACGAAGGACGGCAGGCTCAAGAAGAAGTACTACGAGGCCGAGCTGGCTCGACTCCAGGAGGAGTTGGTCAAGCTCCAGTACTGGGTGCAGCAGGAGCAGTTGCGCGTGCTGATCATCTTCGAAGGGCGCGGCTCGGCGGGCAAGGGCGGTGTGATCAAGCGCATCAGCGAGCGCACCAGCCCGCGGATCGTGCGGACCGAGGCGCTGCCGAAGCCGACCGAGCGCGAGCAGTCGCAATGGTACTTCCAGCGGTACGTGCCGCTGCTGCCGGCAGGCGGCGAGATCGTGCTGTTCGATCGCAGCTGGTACAACCGCTCGAACGTCGAGTGGGTCATGGGGTTCTGCACCGAGGACCAGCACCAGGAGTTCCTCCGCAGCTGCCCCGAGTTCGAGCGCATGCTGGTGCGGTCGGGGATCATCATCCTCAAGTACTGGTTCTCGGTGAGCTACGAGGAACAGGAGCGGCGCTTCGCCGCCCGCAACGAGGAACCCCTCAAGCGGTGGAAGCTGTCCGACATGGACCTCGAGGAGCACCGTCTGTACGTCCGCTACTCGATGGCGAAGGACACGACGTTCCAGTACACCGACATCAAGCAGGCGCCGTGGTACGTCGTGCCGTCCGACGACAAGAAGCGGGCGCGGCTGAACTGCATGAGCCACATCCTGAAGATGGTCCCCTACCGCGACATCGTGCCCGACCCGGTCGAGATCCCGGCCCGGCTCTCAGAGCCGTACATCCGCCCACCGGTCGGCGACCAGACGTTCGTCGAGCAGCTGTACTGAATGTCCGGGCTGCGCACGTGGCGCTGCTGATGTAGCGGCCGCCCTCCCGAGCTGCGGGAAGCGGAATCGGCGTCACCTGCCGACTTCGCGGCCTGCACTTCGGCGCGGTGCGTCTGCGCTTCGGGGCTCGTCCGCCTCCGCGGCGCAGCGGACTCGTCGTCTGCGGTTCGGCGCTCGCCCCGCCTGCTCGGTGCGGGTCGGTCGGTCGGTGGGATGGGGGTTTCGCGCCCGGGGTAGGTTCGCACGATGGAGCTCGGGATCTCGCTCGCATCGGCGACCACGTTGCCGGCTGCCGAGGCCGGCCGGCATCTGGTTGCCCGGGTCCGCGCCGCCCACCGATCCGGGCTGGATTCGATGTCGGTCGGCGACAACCACATCGTCTCGGCCGTCAACTATCTGCAGAACACCCCGACGCTGGCACGTGCGCTCGCCGAGTGGCCCGGCCGCCCGGCGGGCTGCCTGTTCCTGCTGCCGATGTGGCCGCCCGTCCTCGCCGCCGAACAGATCGGCACACTGGCTGCGTTCCACGACGGGCCGTTCATCGTGCAGACGGGCATCGGGGGCGGGCCCAGCCAGTTCGCGGCGCTCGGGGCACGACTCGATCGGCGCGTCGCCGTCTTCCAGGAGGGCGTGCGGGTGGTCCGGGGGCTGCTGGCGGGGGAGTCGGTGTCGAGCGAGCTGTTCGGGTTCGACGACGTCTCGATCGCGCTCGTGCCGCATCAGCCGGTCGAGTGGTGGATGGGGACCGGTCACCCCGACGGGCTGCGGCGTGCCGCCCGATGGGGCGCAGCGTGGTATAGCTCACCGGGACCGAACGCCGACGAGACGGCGCATCTGGCCGCCGAGTACCGATCGGCATGCGACGAGCACGGCTCGACTGCACGCGTCGTCGTGCGCCGCGACGTGCTGGTGCTCGCCGACGGTGACGCGGCCCGCCGACACGCCGAGCGGGCGGTCGACGCCGGCTATCGCGGCATGTCCGTCGACCAGCTCGTCGTCGGCACGCCGGCCGAGGCGGCCGAGCAGCTGGCCCCGTTCGCCGAGATCGGCGTCGACCAGATCGTGGCTCGCACGATGGGGATCGCGCCCGACGTCGACCTCGAGACGATCGAGAGCCTGGGCGACGTGCGGGCGATGCTGAGCTGACCGAGTGTCACGAGCCGCCGCGCGCGGTGTGGTCGATCGTGTACGCCTGGATCCGGTCCGCGCGGTGTGGTGCCAGCGACAGCGAGATGCGGACCCGGTCGCCACTCGACGACGTGCACACGATCGTGCCGCGGGCGTCGTTGACCGCTTCGACGTTCACGATCGTCAGGGGCGTGTGCGCGGCGGCCTCCGCTCGGCGGCGCTCGTAGGAGTCGTCGGCTGCGACGTTGTCGGCGAACAGCTGGTCGGCGCGCTCGTCGGTCCACGCGTTGAGTTGCTCGACCAGTCGCCGGGCAGCAGCCGCGAGCGGAGGTGCCACGTCGGCGGGCCGGCGCGTGAGCAGGCCCTGGCGTGCCGCTTCGTCGAGCAACCGTGCGGCCAGCTCGGTCATCGGGGCGTAGGTCGAGTTGGCGAGCGCGATGGCCCCCACGCCGCTTCCCGAGACCCAGCGCATGCTCGACCCGTAGCCGGGGATGCCGCCGGAGTGGGCGATCACCGTGCCCAGATCCTGCTCGTGCATGATCCGCAGGCCGTAGCCGTAGCTCGTCGGGTGCCGGACACCGCGCAGGGTCCGGAGCCCGACGTAGGACTGCGGCGACTGCATCTCGCGACGGGACGCCCGGCTGAGCGGGCCGGCATCGTCGGCGTCGCGGGCGGGGAACGCGTCGTCGAGCCACGACACCCAACGGGCGAGGTCGGCGACCGTGGTCCACAGCCCACCCATCGGCGCGATCATGCCGTCGCCGAGAGGCGGGAGCTCGTCGACGAAGCCGTCGTCGAGCCAACGCATCGGGCGCGTCCAGTCCTCGTGGTCGGGCTGCACCCAGGTCGTCCTTCCCAGTTGCAGCGGTGCCAGCAGCCGCTCGGACACGTGGTCCTGCACGGTGCGACCGGTGGCCCGCTCGACGACCCGGCCCAACAGGGCGAACCCGAAGTTCGAGTACTCGTAGCTGGTACCCGTCGGCCGGGCGAACACCCCACCGTCGGCGACGACCGCGTCGAAGTCCGCCGCAGGCAGGTCGAGATGCCGGTCGGCCCACGGGTCATCGGTGACGAGGCCGCTCGTCATCGCCAGCAGATCGCGGATCGTGATCGGTGGTGCGTCGGCGGTGGGGGACCGGAAGGACGTCAGCTCCGGGGCATGGACACCGATCGGATCGTCGAGTCGGAGCTGCCCGTCGTCGCGCAGGGCCAGCGTCGCCGCCGCCGAGAACGACTTCGTCATCGAGGCGATCCGGTACACCGTCCCGGCCGACACGTCGCCGACCGACCCGGTCAGCTCGAGCCGGCCGCCGGCGACGATCCCCCACGAGACCGTGGGGCAGTGCTGCTCTGCGGCCGTGTCGGCGACGAGGCGGTCGAAGGGCTCGCGGTCGACGTCGGACACCCGGTCAGTCTGCCCGATCGGCAGTGCTCGACCCGCCGGGTTCGTGCCCTGGTGTTCGGACTACCCGGGCACCGAGACGGACGTCGGTCACTCGTAGCTTCGATACACGACCTCGGCGACGCAGCTCGGCTTGGCGGCGCCCTCGCACTCGAAGGTGAACTCCATCGTCGATTGGACGCCGCCGGGGATGTCGTCGACAGCGAGCAGCTTGACGCCCAGCCGGAGCTTCGAGCCGACCATGACGGGCGCAGGGAACCGGATCTTGTTGGCGCCGTAGTTGACGCCCATCGAGAAGCCGGTGATCGAGACGACCTGGGGGTACAGCGCCGGACCGAGCGACAGCGTGAGGTAGCCATGGGCGATCGGGCCGCCGAACGGTCCCGCCTTCGCCTTCTCGACGTCGACGTGGATCCACTGGTGGTCGCCGGTCGCCTCCGCGAACAGGTTGACCTGCTCCTGGGTGATGTCGACGTACGGGCTGTATCCGAGATGTTCGCCGACGAGGGCCTTCATCTCGTCGGCGCCGTTGATGGTGCGTGCGGACATGTCCGCCAGCATGTCACCTGCGGTCGGGATGATACGAATACGGCCCATGACCGATCTGCTCACCGCCCACGCGGCGAACCAGCCAGACAAGATGGCCGTGATCGACGACCGCGGCGACGGTTCGGTACGCACCCGCACGTATGCCGAGCTCGAGCGGCGATCGAACCAGCTGGCGCACGTGCTCATGGCACACGGGCTGCGGCCGGGCGACAAGCTCGTCTGGTGCGGTCAGAACTCGGTCGGCGCGATCGAGGCGGTCAACGCGGCCCGCAAGGTGGGTGCCACTGCGGTCCCGCTGAACTACCGGCTCTCCGACGAGGAGGCCGCCTACGTCACCGATCACTCCGACGCGAAGATCGTCTACGTCGATCACGCCTACGCATCCCTGTTCGAACGGATCCGGGCCGACGTGCCGCAGGTCGAGACGGTGCTGGTGTTCGACGGGCCGGCACCGCCGGACATGGTCACGGTCGACCCGTTGATCGAGGCCGCCGAGGGTGACCCTGTCGTGCCGCCCGACGAGGACGACGAGCCGGGTTCGGCGACGATGATCTACACGTCGGGTACGACCGGCAAGCCGAAGGGCGCGTATCGACGGCGGATCACCAACTCCGAGCAGTCGGTCGCGATGCTCGGCTTCATCGGCTACCGGCCCGACGACGTCTACCTGACGACGGGTCCGCTGTACCACTCGGGTCCGGGTGGCTTCATGGCCATCGCGCTCGCGATGGGCCAGACGATCGTCCTCCAGTACAAGTTCGACCCCGAGGACTGGTTGCGGCTCGTCGAGACGTATCGGTGCACGTCGACGTTCGCCGCGCCGACGCCGATCCGCATGATCTGCAACCTGCCCGGCGAGGTCGTCGAGCGGTACGACCGCTCCTCGATGCGGGTGATGATCGCGAACGCCGCACCCTGGAGCTTCGCGCTGAAGCAGCGGTACGTGGCCACCTTTCCACCCGAGTCGTTGTTCGAGATCTACGGGTCGACCGAGCTGGGCGTCAACACGATCCTGCGGCCCGAGGACCAGATGCGCAAGCCGGGTTCGTGCGGCAAGGAGGCGCCGATGGTCGAGATCCGGCTCTATGACGTCGACGGCTCGATCGTGACCGGCACCGGTCCCGAGGCGACCGGCGAGCTGTACGTCCGATCGCCGTCGGTGTTCAACGACTACTACAAGCAGCACGACAAGTTCCAAGAGGACCATCGCGACGGGTTCCAGACCGTCGGCGACATCGCCTACCGGGACGACGAGGGCTTCCTCTACATCTGCGACCGCAAGAAGGACATGATCATCTCCGGTGGGATGAACATCTACCCGGCCGAGATCGAAGCGGCGCTCGAACAGCACCCCGACGTCTACGAAGCGGCGGTGTTCGGCGTACCGAGCGAGGAGTGGGGCGAATCGGTCCATGCGGTCGTGGTCAAGCGACCGGGGTCGGACCTCGACGACACTGCGGTCATCGCGCATGCCCGCGAGCACCTCGCTCACTACAAGGTGCCCCGGACGCTCAGCTGGATGGACGAGCTCCCGAAGACCGGGTCGGGCAAGGTCCTCAAACGCGAGCTGCGGCAGCCCTATTGGGCTGGTCACGGGAGCAACGTCTGATGCCGATGTCCGATTCCCATGTCTGACACCTCCGGCGACGGGTTCCGGTCCGGGTTCGTGACGCTGGTCGGGCGACCCAACGTCGGCAAGTCGTCGCTCGTCAACGCGATCTGCGGTCGCAAGGTCAGCATCGTCTCGGACAAGCCGCAGACGACGCGGCATCGCATCATGGGGGTGCTGACCCGACCCGACGCGCAACTCGTGTTCGTCGACACCCCCGGGCTGCACAAACCGGTCTCGGCCCTCGGGGAACGCGTCAACGCGACCGCGCTCGAGAGCACCGAGGACGTCGACGTGCAGTGCCTCGTGCTCGACGCCACGATGGCGTTCGGCAAGGGAGACCGCTGGGTCGCCGACCGGCTCGAGATCTCGTCGGCGATCGTCATCGTCAACAAGATCGACATCGCCTCGAAGGCGCAGGTGGTCGCGATGCTCGGCGCCGCGGGCGAGCTCGGGGCCGAGGCCTACTTCCCGGTGTCCGCCGAGACCGGCGAGGGGATCGCTGCGCTGGTCGAGCACCTGGCGTCGCGGCTGCCCGCGGGACCGAAGTACTTCCCCGACGACGAGATCAGCGACATGCCCGAGGAGCAGTTCGTCGCCGAGTTGGTCCGCGAGCAGTTGCTGGCGGTGACTCGGGACGAGCTCCCGTACTCGATCGCCACGCGGGTCACCGAGTGGGAGTGGCCGAGGATCCGCGTCGACGTGATCGTCGAGCGGGAGAGCCAGAAGGGCATGGTGATCGGCAAGGGCGGCAGCGTCCTCAAGGAGGTCGGCAAGCGGGCGCGTGCGCAGATGCCCGAGGGCGTCTACCTCGAGTTGCGCGTCAAGGTCGACAAGGACTGGCAGCGCCGGCCGGACCGGGTCGAGCGGCTCGGCTACTGAGCGTCGGCATCGCCGGGGCGTCGATCAGGGTGCGCTGGTGGGCGGCGGCTCGGGCACCGTGGTCGACGTCGTGGTGGTCGTGGTCGTCGTGGTGGTCGTGGTGGTCGTCGACACGGTTCCGGAGACGAGCACGCTGAAGTCGTCGAACGCCACCGGTTCGCCGGGCTCGCTGAACCCGTCCTCGGCCGGCAGGAACACGGTGATCGGGTCGCCGTCGATCGTGAAGACGACCTGGCCGATCGCACCCGCATCGGGCGTCGCGAACGATGTCAGGGTCAGGACGATCTGAGCGATCGCACGCCGCTCGCGGCTCGAGGACATGACGTCGAGCGCCTCCTGAGCGAGCGCCACGGTGGCGATGCCGCCCTCGAGGGAGACGTCGGCGATCAGGTCCGGGCGGACATCGCTGCGCAGGTTGCCGGCGACGAGGTCGGCTGGCGGCGACGTGAGCTGAGCCAGCACCGCGGCGAGCGTGACCGGCACGAACAGTGGCCGCGTCGTGCGCTGGATGTCGTCGCTGACGCCGACCGAGTAGAAGATGTCGGTCGTCCGGGTCTCGGGTGGCGGCAGCGTCGTGACGGTGGTGCCGGTGTCGCTGCTGTTCGACGGCTGGCTCGTCGGTGGCGGCAGCGAGGTGGTGGTCGTCGTGCTCGTCGTGGTGGTGTTGGCGAGCGCCGGCGGGAGATCCTCGTCGCGATAGGTGGTCACCCGATCGTCGGCGGGCAGACCGCAGGCGGTGAGCGCCAGCGTGCCGATCGCCAACGCGCCCACCATCCCGCTGACTCGCGTGGATGATCCGCGCCGGACACTCATGCGCTCACCGTCGGCAGCTGCACGACGAAGCGGGCGCCCCCGCCGGGCGCCTCCTCGACCCACGCGGTGCCGCCGAGGGCAGCTGCGTGCTCGGCGACCAGCGCGAGCCCGAGGCCGGTCCCGATGCGGTTGCGGGCGGCGCTGCCACGCGCGAACCGCTCGAAGATGCGGGTCCGCTCGCCGGCGGCGACGCCCGGTCCGCTGTCCTCGACGGCGATCAGCACGGTCTGGCGCTCGGATCCCGGCTCGATGGTGATGCGCGTCGGGCCGCCGCCGTGGTGGGTCGCGTTGTCGAGGAGGTTGCCCAGGATGCGCTCGAAGCGGACTCGATCGACCATCGCCCGTCGATGGGCGCGGCGATGCACCTCGATCGGCAGGTCGCCGTGCCCGTAGCGGTGCGACACGCGATCGCAGAGCTCGACGAGGTCGGCGGGCTCGGTGTGCAGGTCCTGCGAGCCCGCCTCGAGCCGCGACAGCTCGAGCAGGTCGATCACCATGTCGTCGAAGCGCCGTACCTGCCCGACGACGACGTCGAGCGCCTGCTGGGCGCGATCGGGGAGCTCCTCCCGGCGGGCGTCGAGGACCTCCACGGCCGCCGTCAGCGCGGTGATCGGCGAGCGCAGCTCGTGGCTGACGTCGGACGCGAACCGCTGCTCGCGCTCGATTCGTTGCTGGACCGAGTCGGCCATCTCGTTGAACGATCCGGCCAGGCGGTTGAGGTCGGGGTCGTTCTCGTCGTCGAGGCGGGTCTCGAGGCTGCCGGTCGCGAACTCGCCGGCTGCATCCGCAACGCGGGAGAGAGGCCTGAGCAGCCGTCGGCTCGTCGACCAGCCGAAGAAGACGGCCACGATCGTGGCCAGGATCGAACCGACGGTCAGCGCCGTGGCGAGCACCTGGAGCGTGCGCTCGGTCGTGTCGAGTGGGAAGGCCTCGAGGTAGCCGACGCCGAACGCCTGGAGGCTGATGCCGACGCCGAGATATGGCGTGCCATCGTCGTCGACGAACTGCTGCTGTCCCGATTGACCGCGTGTGACCGATTCGCGGAGCTCGGCCGGGAAGTTCTCCTCGTCGAAGCCGATGCGGGATTGGAGTTGGCGCGGCTGGGTCATCAACACGGCGAAGCCGTCGGGTTCGATGTCGAGCTCGAACAGCGTCCGCGACACATCGTCCGGATCGGTGATCAGGGCGTCGTTGAGCTGCTCGGCGTGGCGGATCGCGTCCGCTCGGGCGTTCGTCTCGTGTTGGTCGAGGAGCGAGTTGCGGGCGAAGAAGTAGGTCGCGACCGTCAGGCCGACGCCGCCGAGCAGTGCGAGCGCGCCGAAGAACAGGGTTACCCTGGTGCTCAGTCGCAGCGATCGCCGGCGGGCCATGATCCGTAGTGTTACACCGGCAGACCGGGTGCAGCCGCAGCCGGCCGGTGCACGCGATGAGGCCCGCCACGAGGGCGGGCCGGGGAGAGAAACGCCGCTGCCGGTGAGGCACCAGGGGGAGGAAGGCACCTCACCGGGGCAGCGTGAACGCTCATCATGGTGGCCGTCGTCTGTGACGACATCACGCCCGAAGTGTGCGATTTCTGTAACAAACGGGCCGATTCCGTGACGAAACCCCTGATAGCGACGTTCTTGCTGATGACGGAAACCATGCCACACTGGTGCCGACGTGGACACGCTGCTCTTCATCGAGGACGACGACGGGATCCGGTTGGCGCTCCGACTGGCGTTGGAGGACGAGGGCTACACGGTCCACGAGGCGGGCACCGGGACCGACGGGCTGGCGGCATTCGCCGAGCACGACGTCGATCTCGTCCTGCTCGATCTGCGTCTGCCCGACATGTCGGGGTTCGACGTGTGCCGCTCGCTGCGCGCGACCAGCATCGTGCCGATCATCATCATCACGGCACAGACCGACACCCACGACATGGTGGCGGGGCTCGAGGCCGGCGCCGACGACTACGTGACCAAGCCGGTGGTACCGAAGGAGCTGGCGGCGCGCATCCGGGCGCTGCTCCGACGGGTGCACCTGCTCGAGGCGTCCTCGACGCCCAGGCCGGCCAGGTTCGGCGACGTCGAGTTGCGCGCCGACCAGGGCATCGTGCTGAAGGGCGGACAGGAGATCAGCCTGACGAAGACCGAGTACCGACTGCTCTGTGAGTTCGCCGACCACGCCGGCGCCGTGCTGTCGCGCGATCAGCTGCTCGAGCGCGTGTGGGGGTACGAGTACCTCGGCGACTCGCGGCTCGTCGACGCTCACGTGCGCCGCCTGCGCCTGAAGGTGGAAGACACCCCCGACGACCCCAAGCTCATCGTGACGGTCCGAGGCATCGGCTACCGGCTCATGAGCTCGTGATCACAGACCTGCGTACCAGTCGTAGCTGCGTTCGGCCCAGTAGTCGGCGGGCCGTTCGTGGGTGTAGCGGATGACGCCGATCCGCTTGAGCGTCTTGATGCCGTACTTGTTCGGCGACGCGAGGCGGAGCGGGGCACCGTGGGCCTGGTCGAGCGGCTCGCCGTGCTCTCGGAGCGCGAGGAGCGTCTGGGGGTGGAGGATCGAGTCGATGTCCCAGCCGACGTAGTAGCCGCCGTCGGGCGTCTCGAGACCGACGTAGGGGACGTCGCCGACACGATCGGCGTAGCGCTCGTGGAAGTCGCTGAACCTGGCACCGCCCCAGTGGGTGACGTGCGACCAGCCCTCGATGCACTTGTGCTCGATGACGAGGTCGCGCTGGGGGAGTGCTTCGAACGTCGAGATGTCGAGCTCGTCGAGCAACTCGCCGTCCGGCCCCTCGACGCGGACCGTCCAGGCTGCGAGATCGATCTCGTCACGGATGCCGATTCGACCGTTGACGCGGATCGGCGACGCGTCCTCGATGTCGAACTCGGGGGCCGATCGCGCCGGCAGCGCCGACCAGATCGCCTCGTTCCGCTCGAGCTGATCGCGGATCACGTCCGGGATCCCGTCGTCCACCGGCCGGTTCTGCACCCAACGCCAGAACAGACCCGCACCGACGACGCCGGCGGCACCCGTCAGGAACGAACGTCGCGACCGCTTCTTGAACTCGTCGACCGGGATCGCCTCACCGCTGCGTGCTTGGGCTCGCAGCTCGAGCTCACGGCGGGTGGACCGGTGGCCGGATGCGTCGCCCGGCGCGTCGCTCTCGCCGGCGTCGCCGGCCACGGCGTCGTCCCCGATCTGGATCGACGGGTCGCCGTCGGTACCGTCGCGCTCGGTCACGATGCACCTCCTCGTTGGTCGCCGCCGGGTTCGTCGGTGTCGTCATCAGCGACCTCGTCGACCCCGGCCGCCTCGTCGGTGCGGGCACTGACGGTCGCGTTGGCCTCGGCCGCGGCCGCGACGGCGAGCCGGTCGAGGTGGTCCGGCTGCTCGATCTCGTAGCCGGTCACCATCGCCCGGAAGTTGCCCCACCCGGCCCTGGCCACCTGCAGGATGTGCACGAGGAAGAACAGGACGATCCCGATCGTCATCGCGAAGTGGACGAGGCGGGCACCCTGGTACCCGCCGAACAACAGCGGCAGGGGATGCAACTGCGTCGGCTTGTAGATCGCGAACCCGCTGACGACGACGATCAGGGCCATCGCCAGCACGATCGTGTACGAGATCCGCTGGGCGGCGTTGTACCGGCCCTGCGGCGGTGCCTCGGACTTGATGTGCAGGTCGTGGAGGACGACGTCGCGGGCTTCGGGCAGCGATCGACGATCGGGCAGGATGTGTCGCCACTCGCCGCTCAGCGCCAGGTAGACGGCGTAGGCGATCCCGTTGATCACGAACAGCCAGCCGAACGAGAAGTGGAACGCCATGCCGCGGGCGAGGCGGCGCTCGAGGTCGAGCGTCTCGTACACGGCGTCGGGGAAGAAGGCGAAGAACTCCCAGCTGCCGATCCCGAACGCGTAGACGTCCTCGGCCCAGTAGATCCGCAGGCCGGTCCAGATCATGATCGCCAGCAGCGGGAAGTTGA
>NZ_JASJCS010000091.1 GCF_030065885.1 Ilumatobacter sp.
GTCGTCGCCATCCGCCGGAGGGCAGCGACCGCCTTGACCGCCCGATCCTCCTGCCACGTGCCGATCGCCGCGTTCAACACCACGATCACGGCGATGACGATCGCCTCGAGTGGCGCGCCATCCTCACCATCGGCGATCCAGGCGATCAGCGAGATCACGATCGCGACCAGCAGCAGGACCACCAGCGGGTCGGTGAGCTGGCGAGCGAGGCGACGCCGGATCGGTGTCGGCGGTTCGGCCTCCAGCTCGTTGGCGCCACAGCTCAGCAGACGCCGCGATGCCTCGGTCGACGTCAGACCCGCATCGAGGTCGACCGTCAGGCTGCCTGCCACTTCGTCGGCCGGTATCGACCATGCCGCCGCCTCACCCACGCCATCGGGCGGGACGGCATCGCTCGAGGAGGTCGGTGCCACGGTCATCGGAGGGTCGATCACGCTGGGTCGCTCTGCGTTCCAGCGTGATCGATCCCACCGGAGGGCGCCAGGGCCGATGGGCTCGATGGCCGGTCCGCTCCGGTCGGGACGATCGGCCCTAGTGCCGCAGCCGCGGCCGCCCGGATGATCAGGTTGAGACGGGCCGATGGGTGGCCGACCGTGGAAAGGAGCAACCATGAAGGCGGCCGTGGGAGACCGATTGATCGTGCGGGGTCACCGGGTTGGTGAGCCCCAACGCGAGGCCGAGGTCATCGAGGTTCGCGGCGACGAGGGCGGACCTCCGTACGTCGTGCGCTGGACGGAGAACGGGCACGAAGGGCTGTTCTTCCCGGGCACCGACGCCTACATCGAGCACATCGAGCCGAAGAACTGACGCCCGGGGCGGGTGGGCGGACGCTGCGCTCGGCCGCTGTTCGTCGCGCTATGTCGCGTGGCGGGTCGGAGCGTGGCCCGAGCGCAGGCGTTCCAGCCCGACCAGCACGGCGACGGCGAGCGCCGCGCCGCCGAACACCATCAGGGTGCCCGTCAGCGACTCGAGCTGCTCGGGTGCGAACAGCATCGTGATGGCCAGCACCACCATCAGCACGCCACTCACGAGCTTGAGCATGCGCCCGTGGTGTTCCTGCAGCTTCGTCGCTCGCATCGTCACCACGGCGGCGCCGAACAGCGCGAGCTCGTCGAGCAGGAAGATCGCCAGGTAGAGCGAGAAGAGCGCCACCGCTCCCCCCGCCGACACGTCGTTCGACGCCAACAGGTCCGTCCACAGCAGGGGCAGCCCCGCCGAGCACGGCGTCTCGAGCAGCGAGACGCCGACGGCGAGCGTGGCGGTTCCGGTGAGCACGGCGGGAAGCGATCGCTCGGATTGGGCCAGCGCACGCATCCGCCTGTAGAGGCCGGGCTTGCGCGAGTCGGGAATCGACAGCGACGGGCCACCGGAACGGAAGTAGCCGCCGAGATGGATCAGCCCGAACGCGCCGGCGACGGCTGCGATCACGAGTCGGATCCACGCCGCCTCGTCGACGTAGTCGAGCGCCGAGTACGCACCGACGATGAAGAGCCCGTAGAGCAACGAGGTCACCAGCAGGAACACGGTGCCGACCAGGAGCACCCGTGAGCGCGACTGCGAATGGAGCACGAGCGCGAGCAGCACCGACAGAACCCACAGCGAACACGGGTTCAGGCCGTCGACGAAGCTGATGAGCACGGTCGCGACGATGAGCGAACGGTCGCCGACATCGACCGAGCCGAACCCCGGCACGTCGACCGTCGTCGACTCGGCGGCCTCAGCGGCCTCGGCCGGGTCGACGTCGCCGAGCAACGAGCCGACGGTCAGCTCGATCTGCTCGCCGATCGCATCGCTGAACCCGACCCAGACGCGGTCCCCGACGACGGTGGTCGGCACCGAGCTGGCATCGAATCCGAGTGACTCCGCCGTCGCCCGGAACAACGCCCGGTTGTCGACGTCGTACCAGACCTCGTACCGCTCGACGACCAGACGGGGCCAGCGCACCTCGAGCTCGTCGAGGAACTCGTGCTCGCGCTCGCAGTGCGGACACCCGTCCCCCCAGAAGAGCAGCAGCCGAGCCGCCTCGGTCGGTTCCTCGTCGGTCGGTTCTCGGTCGGACGTGTCCGGCGTCGTGTCCGGCGTCGTGTCCGGCGTCGTGTCGGCGGGGGGTGCCGGCGGGCCGGTGGCGGCGCCGGTCGAGCCGGTCGCGACGTTGACGATCAGCGCGGTTGCGAACACGGCCAGGAGCACGACCAGCAGCCGCCTCGTCCGTCGTCGTCTCGATGCCATGGGGGTCGGAGACGAGCGGTGATCACACGCCGCTCGTCCAGTCTCCACACAAGTCCCCCGGCGCGGTGCAGTGAAGGGGACTTCGGCCCTGTCGGCACGGCAGCGACCAGCGTTCACTGAGAGTGACACGGGAGGAGGGTCGACAGGAGCGACCGAGATGACGACATCCACCTCTGGACGGGCCGCCCCGGAGCGGCGCTTCGATCTGGCCATCATCGGTGGCGGCATCGTCGGATGCGCCATCGCCCGCGAGCTCTCGAGGTACGACCTCGACACGGTCCTGATCGAGCGCGCCGCCGACGTCGGGTTCGGCACGTCGAAGGCCAACAGCGGCATCATCCATGCCGGTCATCACGCAGCGATCGGTTCGCTCAAAGGGCGCCTCGAGTGGGCGGGCAACCGGATGTGGGGGGCGCTCGCCGAGGAGCTCGGCATCAGCTTCGATCGCGTCGGCGACCTCACGGTTGCGTTCGACGCCGACGAGGTGGCGATCCTGCGTGAGCTGTGCGAACGAGCCGAGGAACGTGGAGTCACCGGCGTCGAGATGTGGGGTCAGGCGCGGGTTCAGGACGAGGAGCCGGCCCTCTCCGACGAGGTGCTCGCCGCCGTGCACGGCCCCACCGCCGGTGTGGTGAACCCGTACGAGGCGTGCTTCGCGCTCGCCGACGACGCCGTGGCCAACGGCGTGACGTTGCAGCTCGACGCGCTGGTCACGGGGATCGCCCGCACCTCCGGCGGCTTCTCCGTCGGGACGACCCGGGGGGAGTTCGGCGCCGACGTCATCGTCAACGCGGCCGGGCTCGCCGCCGATCGGGTCGAGGCGATGGTCGGGCTCGAGACGTTCCGGCTGACCGGGCGCAAGGGCGAGGAGTACCTGCTCGACAAGCGGCTGCGCGGCATGGTGAAGCGGATCATCTTCCCGTGCCCGACGCCGACGTCGAAGGGCATCCTCGTCATCCCGACCTTCGACGGGACGCTGATGGTCGGGCCGACCGCGCACCCTGCGGGCGACCGCGACGACACGACGACCACGGCCGACGGCGCGCGTGAGGTGTTCGAGTCGGTGCAGCGGCTCGTGCCGGGCATCTCGGCCGGCGACTGCATCGCCGAGTTCGCGGGCGTCCGCGCGGTCACCGACACCGGCGACTTCGTCGTCGGAGCGACCGAGGTGCCGGGCTTCGTCAACGCGGCGGGCATCCAGTCGCCCGGTCTCACCGCTGCCCCCGCGATCGCCGAGCTGATCCGCGACGACCTGGTCGCGCACGGGCTCGATCTGCGGCGCAAGGAGCGCTGGGTCGCCCCTTCGTTGCCGCCGACGCCGATGCGATCGAGCGACCGCACCGAACAGATCGAGCGGTCGGCGGCCGACCCAGCGTTCGGCCGCGTGATCTGCCGCTGCGAGCTGGTGACCGAGGGCGAGGTGGTCGACGCGATCGAGCGCGGCGGCCACACGCTCGACGGCATCAAGTTCCGCACGCGGGCCGGCATGGGCCGCTGCCAGGGCAGCTTCTGCACCTGGCGGGTGATGGAGCTGATCGCGTCCGAGCTCGGCATGCCGATCGCCGAGGTGACCAAGCGGGGCGGGGGCTCGTGGATGGTGCTCGACCGCGACCAGTTCCACGACGAGCGATCCGGCGAACCGGTCGAGGTGGGGGTGTCGCCGTGATCGTCACGAGCCCCCACCACCTCCAGGACCGCTACGACGTGACCGTCGTCGGCGCCGGCCCGGCCGGACTCGCGGCAGGCCGGGGGGCGCTCGAACGAGGCGCCGAGAACGTGCTCCTGCTCGACCGGGAGATCGAGACCGGCGGCATCCTCAACCAGTGCATCCACAACGGCTTCGGCGTCCACACGTTCGGCGAGGAGCTGACCGGGCCGGAGTTCGCCCAGCGGTCCGTGGACGTGCTGGCCGAGGCGTCGTCGGGGCACCAGGTCGACGTGCTGACCGAGTCGTACGCGCTCGATCTGACCGACGACGGCCTGGCGGTGATGTCCGCTCAGCACGGTGTGCAGGTCGTCGACACCGCGGCGACCGTGCTGACGATGGGCGCCCGCGAGCGTACCCGCGGCGCGATCCGGATCCCGGGCTCGCGACCGGCCGGGGTGATGACCGCCGGGCTCGCGCAGAAGTTCGTCAACGTACTCGGTCAGCTGCCCGGTCGCCGGGTCGCGATCCTCGGGTCGGGCGACATCGGGTTGATCATGGCCCGCCGTCTCCACCTCGAGGGCGTCGAGGTCGTCGGCGTGTTCGAGCTGCTCGCGCACCCGAACGGACTGAGCCGCAACATCGTGCAGTGCCTCCACGACTTCGACATCCCCCTGCACCTGTCGACCACGGTCGTCGAGGTGGTGGGCGACGAGCGCGTGACCGGCGTGACCGTGGCGCCGGTGAACGAGCGGCTGGAGCCGATGCTCGATCGATCCCGGTTCGTGCCCTGCGACACGGTGCTGCTGTCGATCGGGCTGATCCCCGAGAACGAGCTGACCCGGACGATCGGCGCCCACATCGACCCGGTCACGCGTGGGCCGATCGTGACGAGCACGATGGAGACGTCGCGGCCGGGCGTGTTCGCGGCGGGCAACGTGGTGCACATCCACGACCTCGTCGACTACGTGGCCGACGAGGCGCTCCTGGCCGGGCGGAGCGCCGGCGACCACGTGACGGGCCACGCGCCGTTCGCCGACAACGTGCGGCTCGTGCCCGGCGAGAACGTCCGCTACTGCGTCCCGCACACGATCTCGACCGATCGTGACCACACGGTGTACCTGCGGGTCCGGCGACCGCTCGAGAAGAGCTGGCTGCGCCTCGGCGATCTCTACGAGAAGCGGCTCCGGTACGTGACGCCGGGCGAGATGGTGTCGCTGAAGGTTCGCCCGAAGTTCCTCGCTGACTTCCACGACGCCGCGCTGCGGATCGACATCGTGGCACGGGACGACGACGCGGGAGGAGCGGGCGATGACTGACGTGCCCGTCTCCCACGACACGGTTCGCAGCGACTCGGTGCTCGACGACGACGGCGCCGTCCGGACTGCCGCCGACGACCGGGTGACCGCCTACCTGTGCATCGGCTGCCCGCTGGGGTGCCGCCTCGAGGTGGA
Source organism: Ilumatobacter sp. (assembly GCF_030065885.1). Classification (GTDB taxonomy): domain Bacteria; phylum Actinomycetota; class Acidimicrobiia; order Acidimicrobiales; family Ilumatobacteraceae; genus Ilumatobacter. Next base: position 5,329 of record NZ_JASJCS010000091.1, read on the forward strand.
GGAGGACGAGGCACACGACATCGTCGAGATCCGAGGGTTCAGCTGCAAGAAAGGCGAGCGCTTCGCCCGGCAGGAGCACACGGATCCGCGCCGGATGGTCACCACGACGATCGGCGTCGACGGCGGCCGCTTCCCCCGGCTGCCCGTCAGCACCGCCGACGCGATCCCGAAGGATCTCGTGGTGGCGCTCTGCGAACGGCTGCGGGCGACCCGCGTGGAGGCCCCCGTGTCGATGGGAGACGTCGTGCTCGGCGATGCCCTCGGCACCGGCGTCGACGTCGTGGCGACGCGCCACATGCCGACCGACTGAGCGTGACGCGCCGCAGCTCAGCCGGCGAGCACCGCCGCCGCAGTGACGCCGATGACGACGAGACCGAACACCGTCTGCTGGACGCCGATGACCACCACGCGTGGTGGCGGCCGGCGAGCGCCGACCGCGTTGACCGCGGCGAGCGCGGCCAGTGCGACGACAGCGGCGAGCGGCACGGCGTCGGCGACCCAGCCGGCGGCCGCCGCGCCGACGGCGACCAGCTGCGCGACGTCGCTGTGCCGCACCACGGCCGGGCGCTCGTGCACCCGCAGGATCTGGTACCGCACGTACGGCACGGCGGCCAACGATCGGGCGCCGATCACGCACCACAGGCCAGCCGCGACGAGGTTGCTCTCGCCACCGGCCAGCGCGACCGCCGCGGCGACCGAGCCGATGCCGATGCTCCCTGCCAGCTCGGGGATCAGGCGGCGGCTCCGGCTTCGCATGTCGTACCAGAGCTCGAGTCCGATCAGCGGCGCAGCGACGACCAGTGGCACCCAGAACGATCGCTCGGCCGACAGCACGGCGACGCCTGCGAGCACGACGATCGCGAGCACTTCGACGCATGCGATGCGAAGCGCGAGCGTGGTGCGGGCGAGCCATCGGTGTCGCCAGCGGTCGACGAGCACGAGCTTGATCGGCGTGCGGGCGACGAAGGCCAGCATCGCCGCCACGGCGAGGGCCAGCCCGGCCCCCGAGAAGGCGACGAGCAGCCCCAGCAGCGCCGGTTCGGCGGTGAGGCTCCAGCCGCCGTGCTCGGCCGGGACCGCGACCGTTCGCCAGGTCGCCCGCCGCCCGACGCCGGAGGAGGCCGGGCCGGGGGATGTCCCGTCGAACGGGTGCCCGACCGTGCTCATGTCATCGGATCGTACGGGTGCGCGCCGGACCACGAGCAGGGCCGATCGGCCCCTTCCGCGGCGGCCCGAGCCGGCGTCACCGATCGGCGAGGTCGACGAGCTTGCGGACGGTGTTGAGGTTGCGCGCCGTCGCGGTGACGTCGAGCGACCGCTCGAACACCTCGATCGTCAGCTTCGACCGGCCCGACCCGTCGGGGTAGCGGACGTAGATCTCGCGCCCGTCGACGGTCCACCCGTCGGGCTCGAACCGCGCCGGGTCCAGCGCGGCCGTTGCGCCGGTGGTGGGCATGCTGTCCAGGAAGAGCACGTGCAGCAGCTTCGGGTCGATGCCGCGGCCGGCGTCGGGGTGCGAACGGGCGATCCGCGCCAGGTCGTCCGCCGGTCGGACGACGACGGGCACGGCGAGACCGTGCTCGGTGTCGAGTGCCCCGGCGATGCTTGCGCCGAGCGCGTTCTCGTCGGCATCGGCGCCCGCGTCGAAGATCGCGTTGCCGCTCTGGATGTACGTCACCACGTCGTCGAACCCGAGCATGGCGAGCGTTGCGCGGAGGTCGGCCATCGACAGCTTGTTCGCGCCCCCGACGTTGATCCCCCGCAGGAGGGCGACCCACCGCGTGCTCATCGACGCGATCATGGCACGGCGGGGCCGACGTCGAACGAGGTCGTGAGGCTGGTCAGCACCTCGCCCTCCCAGGTCAGTCCCTGCAGCTCGACGTCGATGCGGTCGCCGCCGGTGTCGGTGACCTCGACGACGCCGAACTGACCACCTCCGGGGAACGTCCCGTGGCTGTACGGACCTCCCTTGACGCTGCCTGGGCGGTCGAGCGACGCCGCCTGCAGGACCGGGAAGCCGTCGTGGCCGCCGTAGCCGCTGTTGGTGCCGTCGTCGATCGCCACCATGTGGGCGTCGGCGCCGACGAGGACGACGTTGCCGATGTCGTGCTCGTCGAGGAACGCGCCGATCCGGTCGCGCTCCCCCGCGTAGCCGCCCCAGTGGTCGGCGCCCAGGGCCGCCTCGCCGATCCACGCCGGCGGGCTGGCGATGATCGTGAGCGCGTGGGTGTCCCGAGCCGCGAGCAGCTCGTCGAGCAGCCACTCGAGCTGATCGTCGCCGAGCAGCACGCCGCCGGGGATCGACCGATGCGTGCGGCCGTCGAGCATGACGACGCGCACGCGCCCGATCGTGAACGCCTGGTGGATCGCCCCGCCGTCGCCGGCCGGCAACTCGTAGTGCGGCACGAACTCGCCGTAGGCCTGCCGCGCTGCCGGGCGGCTCGGCGACGTCGCGTCCGCATCGTTGGCGCCGTAATCGTGGTCGTCCCACACGTAGGCGACCGGCACGTCGCGATACAGCAACGACTGTCCGGGCGAGGCGTGCACCTCGTGGAACGCGGCGGCGAACCGCCCGGAGTCGTTCTCGCCGATGTTGCGGTAGTGCAGGTCGCCGAGCATCACGTACAGGTCGGGGTCGACGGCGCGGATGGCGTCGAACACCGCGCCGTTCGCGTCGGTGCGGGCGCAGGCGCCGAACGCCAGGGTGAGCGACGCCGGACCGTCGGGGAAGGTCGTGACGGTGCCGGCGCGCAGCTCGTCGGGCACCCCGCCCGACTCGAACACGTACCGGTAGTCGGTGGCCGGCTCGAGGCCGTCCACGTCGACGCTGACCGGTACATCCTCGTCGACGACCATCGGGCCGAAGCGCCCGGCCACCTCACCGCCCGGTCCGGTCACCTCCAGCGTGAGATCGTCCGTGGCCGTGCGGAGCGCGGCCGTGACCGTGAACCGGTCGGATCGGACCGCGCCGGCCCACGACCAGCGGACGAGCGAGTCGTCCAGACGGGGAGCAACGGACTCCGGGTGGGTCGGACCGAGGTATCGGTCGTAGAGGCTGGTCGACCCGATCCAGCTGATCGCGAAGAGTGCCGACGTGCCAACGGCCAGCACGGCGATCTTGCCGAGCGTCTCGCGACACTGCCAGTCGAGCCACATCATGACCGCAGGGAGCAGGAACGCGATGGCGATCAAGAGCGGGGCAGGCGCGTCGTACTGGAGGGCCGAGATGATCGCGACGCCCGAGCCGCTGAGGGCGACGACCACCGCCGCCACCGCCATCCACCGGAAGCTGAGCAGCAGCCCGATCGCGGCGACGACGAGCAGGAAGCTCTGGAGGGGCACGAGGATGTCCTCGGTGAACGTGCCGCCTTCCGGCTCCTCGGGCAGGTTGCCGTTGATCATGTAGGCGACGAAGACGACGATCGCGACCGCGAGCAGGACTCGGGCGCCGATCCGCAGCACGAGCTCGACGCGCGGCGGCAACACGATCACGCCGCGTCGCCGGTGATCGGCCGCGACGGAGTTCACACCCCCATTCTCGCCCTTTTCGTGCGACACTCAACCTGTGAGGTTGCGGAGCGGATTCGGGCTCGTCGCCGTGGGCGTCCTCATGGCGACCGTGACCGCCTGCGGCGACGACGATCCCGCGGCCACCGCAGCGGGGCCCGAGGACGGGATGCGGATCGCGAGCTTCGACTTCGCCGAGAGCGAGCTGCTGGCCGAGATGTACGCCCAGGTCGTCGAGTCGACCGGCACGCCCGTGGTCCGGCTCGGGCCGGTCGGACCGCGCGAGATCGTCGCACCGGCGACCCAGCAGGACCTGATCGACCTCGTTCCCGAGTACCTCGGCACGGGGTTGCAGTTCTCCGGCGCGATGGAGACCAACCCCGACACCCAGTCGGCGCTGTCCGACTTCAACGACGTGCTCGAACCGCTCGGCCTCGTGGCGCTCGACGCCGCACCGGCCGAGGACAAGAACGTCTTCGCCGTGAACGCCGAGCGGGCCCAACAGGAGGGGTGGGAGGCGATCAGCGACCTCCACCAGCTCCGTGGCGAGGGGCGGTTCGGCGGGCCGCCGGAGTGCCAGGACCGAGCGCTGTGCCTCGTCGGTCTGCGCGAGGTGTACGCGCTGCAGTTCGCCGAGTTCGTGCCGCAGCCGTCGCTGGTGTTCACCGCCGAGGCGCTCCGCCGCGACGAGATCGACGTCGGGTTGATGTTCTCCACGGCCGCCGAGCTCGTGGCGTTCGATCTGGCCGTGCTCGAGGACGATCGCGGGTTGCAGCCGGCGGAGAACATCGTGCCGATCATGCGCCGGGATGCGCTGGACCGGTGGGGCCCCGAGGTGGCGGACTCGCTGAACGCGATGTCGGCCGAGCTGACCACCCGCGAGCTGCGGATCCTCAATGTCGAGGTCGGTAACGGTGAGCCGGTCGAGGTCGTCGCCGGGCGGTGGCTGACCGAACGCGACCTGGTGGGGTGAGCGCGGGCGACCGGGTCGGGGTTCCATTGCGACAGCCGAGGTGACGCACCCGACCTGCGTCCACAGGTCGACGTCCTAGGTGTCGACCGGTTCGAATCGTGCGGTGAAGTGGCGGAGCGGGCGCGGGTCGCTGGTGATGCGATAGCCGGTCAGCTCGTGCGCACGTTCTGCGACGGACAGGCAGACCTCGATGACGTAGTCGACGTGGCTCTGGGTGTAGGTGCGGCGCGGGATCGCGAGCCGCACGAGTTCCATCGCCGCCGGATGCTCGGTGCCGTCGGGCTGGAGGCCGAACATCACCGAGCCGATCTCGCAGCCCCGGATGCCGCCCGCCTCGTAGAGCGCGACGGCAAGTGCTTGGCCGGGGAACTCGAGCGGTGGGATGTGCGACAGCAGCCTGCCGGCGTCGACGTAGACCGCGTGGCCGCCGATCGGCTGCACGACCGGCACGCCGCCCTGGGCGAGCGCCTCGCCGAGGTAGGCGGTCGAGCGGGTGCGGTACCGCAGGTAGTCGTGGTGGACCGACTCCCGCAGGCCCTGGGCGAGGGCGTCGAGGTCGCGACCCGCCAGCCCGCCGTAGGTCGGGAAGCCCTCGGTCAGGATCAGCAGCGTGCGGCACCGCTCGGCGAGCGCTGCGTCGTTGGTGGCGAGCCAGCCGCCGATGTTGCCGAGCGGGTCCTTCTTGGCGCTCATCGTCATGCCGTCGGCGAGCGATGCGATCTCGCGCACGATGTCGGCGACGTCCCGGTCGGCGTGGCCGGGCTCGCGCTCTCGGATGAACCAGGCGTTCTCGGCGAACCGGCACGCATCGAGGAACAGCGGGATGCCGTGGCGGTCGCAGATCGCACGCACGCCTCGCAGGTTCTCGAGCGACACCGGTTGCCCGCCGCCCGAGTTGTTGGTGATCGTGACGAACACGACCGGCACCCGCTCGGGCCCGTGCTCGGTGAGCAGCGCGTCGAGCGCGTCGAGGTCCATGTTCCCCTTGAACGGGTGCATCGAGGCCGGGTCGTGTCCCTCGGGGATCACGAGGTCGACCGCCTCGGCGCCGGTGTACTCGACGTTGGCGCGGGTCGTGTCGAAGTGGGTGTTGTTGGGCACGATCTTGCCCTCGCCGCCGAGCACCGTGAACAGGATCTTCTCCGCCGCCCGCCCCTGATGGGTCGGGATCACGTGCTCGAACGGGAACAGCTCCTGCACGCTCTCGAGGAAGCGGTACCACGACGGCGACCCGGCGTAGCTCTCGTCGCCGCGCTGGATCGCCGCCCATTGGTCGCGCGACATCGCCCCGGTGCCCGAGTCGGTGAGCAGGTCGATCAGCACGTCCTCGGCCCGCAGCGCGAACAGGTTGTTGCCGGCCGCAGCCAGCGCGGCCCGCCGCTGCCCGGGCGTGGTCATCACCAATGGCTCGACCGAGTGGATCCGGAACGGCTCGATGATCGTCTGGAAGGCCATGGTCCATGTTGCCCGATGGGACGCACGACGGAGCCGTGCCGGCGCCGCGGGCGCACGACTGGGGGCGCTCGGACTTGCGGCCCCGGCTGGTCTACGTTGCATCGCCATGAGTGCGCGACTTCGGCGGGCGCTGACGGCCGTGCTCATCGTCTCGGCTGTCCCCGTCGTCCAGAGCGGCGATCCCGTCCGTGCGGCCGACGTCGCATCGATCGACTGCAGCACGTTTCCGTCGGCTTCGGCGGCGCCCGACGTGTCGCTGGCGAGCTTCACCGGCGAGACGCCCCGCCGACTGGTCGACACCCGCAACGCGATGGGCGGTGTGCAGGGGCCGATCGACGCCGGCTGCACGCTGCGGCTCGACCTCGACGAGGCCGGCGTCACCGCCGACGCCTCGGCCGTGGCGCTCTCGGTCACGGCGCTCGCGACCGACCTCGGCTTCATCACGGTCTTCCCGTGTGCGCTCGGGCAGCCGCCGACGTCGAACGTCAACCCGCGTCCGGGGCAGATCCCCACGCCGAACCTGGTCGTGGCGATCCCGGACGACGAGAACCAGGTGTGCCTCTTCACGCTGTCGCAGACCGAGCTGATCGTCGACCTCGGCGGGTGGTGGACCGACGACGGCGACCAGCGCTTCGCCTCGATCCCGCCGACGCGCGCCTATGACTCCCGCATCGACGACGGTGGGCAGCCGGTTCCGGCCGACAGCATCCGGACCATCGACCTCTCGAGTGTCGTGCCGGCCGGAACGACATCGGTGGTCGCCAACCTGACCGTGACGGAACCGGCGGGGCTCGGGTTCATCACCGCGTTCGGGTGTGGTACGCCGGCGCCGCTCGCCTCGAACCTCAACTTCGTCGCCGGCGAGAACCGCGCCGTGGCGGTCATCGTCGGGCTCGGAACCGGCGAGGAGCTGTGCGTGCGCTCGAACGTCAACCACCACGTCGTTCTCGACGTGGCCGGCTACTACGGGCCTGCGCCGCAGTTCGGGCCGGCCGCCGAGCTGCGCCCGCAGGTCGGCGACCGTCTCGCCGACTCGCGCAACGGCACCGGCGGTTGGAGCAGGTTCGGGGCGGGCACCGTGCAGCGGATCACGCCTGCGGCCGGCCTGCCGTTCGAGTCACAGGCGACGGCCGCCGTCCTCAACGTGATCGCAGTCGAAGCCGACGACAACGGGTTCGTCACGATCTACCCGTGCGACGTCGACCGCCCCGAGACGTCGGCGGTCAACTACACGCCCGGCACCCAGGCCACGAACCTCGTGACCGTCGAGCTGCAGGCGAGCGGGGACATCTGCGTCTACACGCTGACCGGCGCCGACGTGATCGTCGACCTCTTCGGCATCATGGCCGCGCCCGACGGCGCGCTGGCCGAACGGATGAGCTTCGACCACTTCACGTGGCCGCCGTTCACGCCCGACGGCGGCAACCACGCCGTCGAGTGCGGCGACAGCGCGTTCTTCATGCCCCTCGAGCTCGACCTGCTGTCGGGGACCACCGCCCGCGTCAACGGCGTCCCGGTGACCGGCTCGACGACGGTGGGCGTCGAGCCCGACGCCCTGACGCGCGTCCAGCTCCGGCGCGGGGCGACCGTGCGCGACTACTGGTTCCGCTGTGTCCCGACCGGCTTCCCCCGCCTCGAGGTCGACCGGCCCGGCGAACCCTCCCCCGGCTGGTATCTCACGAACCTGAACGCCGACCAGGGCCAGCACGTGTTCACGGTGATCCTCGACGAGCGAGGGGCCCCCGCCTGGTACAAGCGGATCGAGCGACCGGTGATCGACGTGAAGCGCCGCGACGACGGCCGCCTGCTCTACACCGCGACGACCGGCAACGGGTTCGGCATCGATCCGGACCGTGGGTACCGGGTCACGAGCCTGACCGGCACCCTGATCGACGAGCATCTCACGGTGCCCGACCCGGCCGACCCGGGCACCGTCATGCCGAGCGACCACCACGACTACGTCACCCTGCCTGGTGGTCGCCGGGCCATGCTGTCGTACCCGCTCCTGACCGGCCAGGACCTCAGCGTGCTCGGCACGGGGTACACCAACCCGCCCGACACGATCGTCGACGGCGTCATCCAGGAGATCAGCAGCGACGACGAGCTCGAGTGGATCTGGCGGGCCAGCGACCACTTCTTCTACGACGAGGTGACGTACCCCCAACGGTTCGGCAACTACCCCGCCGAGCCGAACGGCGGCGAAGTCGACGTCTTCCACCTCAACGGACTGTCCACCGTCGACGACGGCAGCGGCGACTACATCGTCACCGCCCGCCACCTCGACGCCGTGTTCCGCATCGATCGCGCGACCGGCGACGTGGCGTGGATCCTCGACAGCCAGCCGGCGAGCACACCGAACAAGTCCGGCGGCACACGGCTCGACATCGTCGGCGACCCGCTCGGCGGGCCGCTGCGGCCGCACGACGGTCGGCTCGACGGAGACGTCCTGACGCTGTTCGACAACCGCGTCGACTCGGGCCAGCCGGCGCGCGCCGTCGCCTATCAGATCGACGCGGGCGCCGGCACCGCGACGTTGCTGTGGCAGATCGACGAGCCGCTCGGGCGTGAGAGCTTCGGGCTCGGCAGCGTGCGCGTCGGCAGCGACGGAGCACGCCTGATCGACTGGGGCGGCGGGCTCCAGCCCGTGTTCCAGGAATACGACGCCGCAGGCGACCTCATCATGAGCATCACGATGGTCGGCGGCGGCACCTCCTACCGGATCGTGAAGGAGCCGCCGAGCTCGTTCTCGGCCGGCCTCCTCAGGGCGACCGCCGGCGGCGAGGCGGACGCGCCCTGAGCGGAGCGGGCCGTCGCGCACCCGACATCAGCGCAACACCGACCACCACCAGCGAGACCGCGGTCCCGATCAGCACCTCGGTCGTGGCGCCGGTCGCCGGTAGCTCCTGGGCGAGTCTCGGGGTCACGAGCGTGGTCTCGTTCGCCGCGTTGCACACGCCCGAGACGGCGGCGTTGTTCGCGTCGCCGCTGTAGAACGCCCGCCAGCGGTAGAGACCGGCGGCGACCGGCGTGAACGGCGGCGAGGTCACGGTGCCGCCGGCCACGGGATACGGCACGGGGGCCGACTCGAAGATCGGGGCCTGCGCACACGTCGCATCGTCGGGGCCGTACAGCCGGAACGTGATCGTCGCTCCGGGCTGCGGGTCGACACGCCCGGTGACCGTCGCCCGGTCGGTCAGCACGCCGGCGCCGACCTGGACGCTCGCCGACGCGTTGGTCGTGATCGACGGGGTCGCCTTCGAAACCACGGTCGACTCGCCGGGGTCGTTGCACGCCCCGCTGACCGGGGCGTTGTTGGCGTCCCCGCTGTAGCTCGCCACCCATCGGTACGTCCCGGGTGCGGTGGGCGTGAACGGCTGCGAACTGACCGCACCACCGGCCACGGGATACGGCACCGCCAGCGACTCGAAGACCGGCGCGCCGCTGCAGTCGGCGTCGTCGGGGCCGTAGAGGCGGAAGTCGACGGTGCCGCCGGCGACCGGGTTGACGCGATCGAGGACGGTGGCGCTGTCGGTCAGGGCGCCCCCACCGATGACCACGCCGGCGGATGCGGCCGTCGTGATGGCGGGCGTGCCCCGGGTGACCTCCGTGGTCTCGGACGACTCGCCGCACGCGCCGATCGCCGGGGCGTTGTTCGCATCGCCGCTGTATGCGGCGACCCAGCGGTACACGCCGGGCTCGGTCGGTGTGAAAGCGCCGGACGAGACCGCGCCGCCGTCGACCGGGTACGCGACGCCGAGCGTCTCGAACGCCGGCGGCCCCGAGCAGTCGGCGTCGTCGGGGCCGTAGAGGCGGAAGTCGACGGTGGCGCCCGGCTGCGGGTCGAACCGGCCCGAGACCGTCGCCACATCGGTGAGGTCGGAGCCGAGGCCGGTGTCGGGCGAGGCCGTCGTGACGATCGTCGGCGTTGCCCGGCCGACCTCGACGGTCTCGCCGGCGTCGCCGCACGCGCCGGACACCCGGCGGTTGTTGGCGTCGCCGCGGTAGACCGCCACCCACCGGTACGTGCCGGGCGCGGTCGGCGTGAACGACGCCGAGGTCACGGTGTCGCTGTCGACGGGGACCTCGACATCGAGCGACGTGAACACCGGCGCGCCGCTGCAATCGGCGTCATCGGGACCGTAGAGCGAGAAGTCGACGGTGGCACCGGGCTGCGGATCGAACCGACCGGACACCACCGCCGTGTCGCTCAGCGCGGCACCGCCCAGTTGTGTGCCCGGGCTGGCGGTCGTCGTGATCGAGGGCACGACCCGGCGGATCGTGCGCACCGACGTGCCGCTGCCCGAACCGGGCACCGACCGGTTGGGCGAACCGACCTCGACGATCTGGGTGTTGGCCACGACCTGGGCCGTCTGCACGCCGGGCTGACCCGGATCCTGATCGATCGTGGGCTTCTTCACGACGTTGTAGGTGAAGTCGATCTGGCAGAACGCATCCCGCTGCGACAGCGTGACGTTGCCCGCGGTCGGGGTGAACCGGTACTTCCCGAACACCGGATCGATCAGGGCGACGGTGAAGTCGATGCCCCCGCACTCGGAACCACCGGCCGCCGAGCCGGTGGCGGTCGGTCCGAGCACGAACACGCCCGCGTCGGCACCGGTGGGATCGCACGCGGTCGGGGCAGCGACGACACCGCAGGACGGCACCAGCGTGATCCCCTCGCCGCCGGCGGGGCACGGGAACGCATCGCCGGCGTTGCAGATCGTGTTCGAGCGGGTGTCGTCGCCGTCGGCGTCGACGGTGTTCTGGTTGCGCAGCACGATCGAGGCCGTGACGCCCGTGTCGCCCAGCGTGATGACGCTCGGGAACGACGGTACCGCACTGGCTCCCACCCCTGCCTCGACCGAGGCGGGCGCGATCGCGAGTCCCAGGGCAACGGTGGCCGTGACGACGACCGCGCGCAGCAGATTCGACATCGTGAACGTCTCCAAATTCTGCCCGCTGACCTGGGGGTCCCCAGGCCTGCCCGCAGCAATACTGCCACGGCGCCCGCGCCGACCCGTCACCGGCCGAGGACCAGCGGGTTCACTCGCCGGCGCGCCCCTCCATCACCGCCAGGATGTCGATGTCGTCGAGGTCGAACTCCTCGTCCTCGTCGACCTCGTCGTCGGCCGACCCGCCGAGGACGTCCGGGCCGCTGCTCACCTGGATGCGCTTCTTCTCCCCGATGAGTGCGGTCCATGTCTTCGGCCCGACCTCCCGATCGGGACGCAGCGCGGCGAGCGTCTGGAACTGCCGGATGACGTCCTGGGTCGCGGACCCGTAGACGCCGTCGCGATTGCCTGCGGTGTCGCGGATCATCCCGCGGACGATCAGCGTCACCTGCAGCACGCGAACGTGTGGCCCGGTGTCGCCCGGCAGCACCTCGGTCAGCAGCGCACCCCACGTCTGCGGGCCGACGATCCCGTCGACGACGAGATTGCCGCTGCGCTGGAAGTCCTCGACGATCTGCCGGTCGGCTTGGTCGTAGCTGCCGTCGCGGCTGGCGTCGGCGTCGGCCAGCAGCTCGCGTGCGATCAGCGCCTCGATCATGACGGTCGCCGCAGGACCCGTGTCGCCGGGCCGAGCCCGCAGCGCAGGTGTGAGCGCCCCGCCGGCGGCAGCTCCGCCGGACGCCGAACCGCCCGGCGTCGACGGGCTCGCGTCGGCACCGCCGGCACCGTCCCACGGGGGCATCCCCCACTCGGGGTCCCGTTGGTAGCTGGACCGGCCGCGCGGCAGCTCCGTCGGCTGCACGTGCCAGGGCTCGTTGTTGACGTGCTCGAACGTCTGCAGGTCGAAGCGGGCCGCGTTGTCCCGAACCCAGCCCATGTCGCCGACCAGGTCGGCGGCGAGGCCGATCTCGTGCATCGACCGCCCGGGCGGGACGGCTGCGGCGACGCCCTGGTGGCGGCTCCACTTCTTGCCGTCGTACGAGTACTTCCCGTTCGGGTCGACGTAGTGGCGGCTCAAGAAGAGCTGGAGCTGTTGCTTCGGGTCGCGGAGGCCCTGGCCGAGACCGACCTTGCCGCCGGACGCCTCCATCAGCCGCTGGATGCGGTCGCGCATCTTCGGGTGCAGGCCGCCGAAGGTCTTCGACGACGTGATTCTGCTCATCGACACGCGCTTCGAGTAGGTCGGGTACAGGGTCATGGCAGCTCCTTCATGTGGCGGATCCTTCTTCCTCGGGCGCAGTTCACGTCACCCACCGACGTGCGCGTTCGACCGAGGGGATGTCGAGCAGCGGGTAGCCGAGGAGGACGTGGGCGTTCACCATCGTCAGCACGTAGGCATGGCGCAGCAGCCCGGCAGCGCGCTCGACGGGGATCTTCGACAGCGTCGTGCCGACGTTCTCGTTCTCGCCGGCCTCGCGCTGCCAGAAGTCGCGCCCGCCGGCCGCGTCGAGCCGGGCGATGGCAGCCTGCGCGCGCTGCGCAAGCTCGTCGCCGTACTTCGCGTACGAGTCGGCGAGCTCGTACGGCGAACGGTCGATCTGGATCGTGGCACCGCGCAGCAGATCGTTCGGGAGCGCATCGGGGGCGCGGTCGGCGATCCGGTAGCGCAGGTTCAGCCAGCGCCGCCGCACGGCCGTGGTCTGGTCGTACATCACGTCCTTGACCGCCAGCAGGGTCATGACCTCGCCGAGCAGCGGGATCCGGGCCTTGCCACGGTTGACGACGTCCTTGGCCGCGGACGAGTTGACGACGATCGCCTCGTCGGCGGTCGGCACCTCCGTCGCACCCGCATCGTCGTCGAACCCGCGCACGACCCGGAAGATCCACTCGGTACCCATGTTGTCGTACACCCCGCCGTCGGTCAGCAGGAAGCTCGTGAAGCTCGGCGACTTGGGGAACCGGTGCGGGGCGAGCGGGATCGAGACCGGCGTGAACGCGCCCGGCAGCGCCGCGGACGCCTGTGCCGCGTCGGCGACGTGGAGCCCGTCGGCGACACCCATTCCGGTCCGGTACGAGTACACGTACTTCGACGAGAAGTACACGTGCTCGGCCGTCTGCAGGTCGGTGGCGCAGATCACGTGGTGCAGCGAGGTGTGCAGGTCGCTGAGCGGCTTGCCGTGGAACAGCCCGTGCTCGAACGACTTGCGCGCCACCCAGCTCCGGCGCTGCGTCAGCACGCCGAGCAGCACGATCGCCACCAGCCAGACGAGCCACGCGACGGCGCTGCCCCAGATGACCGTGGCGACGATGGCGCCCGCGACCACGAGGAGCATCGCTGCCACGAGCGCGTACGTCATCCAGTACGCCCAGAGCGTGCCCTTCCGTGCGATCCGGGTTGCGAGGGTGCGGGTGAGCTCGTCGAACTCGTCGGCGCCGACGGTCGTCAGGTCGGCGTTCAGGCCGACCCAGCCGTTGGTGAGCGAGCCGCCCGAGATCGACGAGATCGTGGAGATCTCGGGCCCCTTGCCGGCGTCGACGAGGTACGTGAGCGCCCCGAGGCCGAACAGCGAGGCCCGGTGCCCGCCGCCGCTGAGCGAGACGGCGATGTGCTGCGAAGCCATGTCAGACCCCTTTCCCCTCCGCACCGGCCACGTGGTCCTCGCCAGTGGCCTGGAGCGCCCGTCACCGCAGTATGCAGCGGGTTCGCGTGGCCCGCAAGCGATTATCGCGCCGGGCGACCCGCGTCACGAGCCGTCTGCCCCGTCGCTGGCGGGCGAGTCGCCGGTGGCGGGTTGCGTCGCCGTCGTCGTGCCGGCGACCGACGGCGCCATGATCGCCATGAAGCCGGCGACGTCTTCGTTGATGATCCACTCGACCCGTTCGACGAAGCGCGGGTGTGCCGACCCGAGCGTGTCGAAGCCGGCGTAGTCGCCGGAGCGCGAGACGAACATCCACCATTCGCTCCGCAGGAGCTCGGCGGTCTGCCGGTACTGCAGCCACTTCTCGCCGGGCCGCAGGAAGCTCTCGGTGGCGACCGCAACGCCGACCACGAGGCTCACGCCCACCGCGACCGCCTGGATCCACGTCTCGGCATCGTCGGTCGAGAGGTTGACGATCAGGGGCAACGCGACGCCGCCGATCAGCGCCACCATCCGGAGCCAGCGGTGGTTCGTCTGGTTCGACGCCGCCTTCCGCTCGAACCAGAGGAGCTGGTCGAGCCACCGGTCCTTCAGGTGCGTCGTCATGTCGGGCGTCAACCCGAGCGCGTCGATCGATGCCCGCAGCTTGTCCGACTCCGCGGCGTTGCTCACGCGCTCAGGGTAGACCGTGCGGGGAGTACGCCGATGCGGCCCGCCGGACGCGACAAAACCCCAGGTGATTCACCCAGGGTTTCGGAGTGGAGCTAAAGGGAATTGAACCCTTGACCTCTTCCATGCCATGGAAGCGCTCTGCCAACTGAGCTATAGCCCCGGAGACCCGCAACGATACCGAGCCTCCGTCGTCGTTGACAACGGCCGACGCCCCTCCCGGGCGCCGACATCACGCAGGTGAGCTCAATCGGCTCCGCGTCAGCCGCCCCGAGCGTCGCGGAGGGCCTCGGCGAACTCGCCGCCCAGATCTCCCTCGATCACGACGGTGTTGTCGACGACCTCGACCACGCGCTCGCCGATCGTCGGCTCGGTGGGGGAACTCGCTCGCGTAGCAGCGGGCGAACGCGTCGTCCGCAACGACCGCGACGTCCACGTCGGTCGCCTTCGCTGTGCGGTCCTCCGAGCGCATCTGCACACCTGGTTGACACCCGAGCGCATGGTTCGGTTCCACGAACGGCCCGCTCGACCGCCCGTCGCCTCAGCTCGCCGCGGCGTCGGCCCAGTCGATCTTCGGCACGTCGGTGTAGAGCCGCTCGATCTCGTAGAACTCGCGGATCTCGCCGAGGAAGAGGTGGACGACGACGTCGCCGTAGTCGATCAACACCCACTGGTTCTCGCGCACGCCCTCGGTCCTGATCGGCGATCGGCCGGTCAGGTCGCGCACCTGCGCCTCGACCTCTTCGACCACGGCGTTGACGAGGCGCCGGTTCGACGCGCTCGCGACGACGAAGTACTCGGTCACGCCGAGCACGTCGCCGACGTGCAGCACGAGCACCTCGGTCGCGTGTTCGGCGTCGGCGATCCGTGCGGCGAGCACCGCGAGGTCGCGGGCGTCCTCGTCGATCACGCGGGACCGTCGATCATCGGGTGCCGGGTCGATCGTCGAACATCATCCGGCCACCAGCCTGCCACGTCAGCCCCGCGCCTCACGAACCTCTTCCAGGAACGAGCGCCCGAGCGTCACCTCGATGTCGATGCCGTCGATCGCCACGTCGGTCGCCCGCACGTCGACCTCGCCGAGCAGCTTCGAGTACTCCTCTTCGACGGCATCGATCACCGACGGGTCGGCGACCTCGACGAGCGTGACGTCGGGAACCCCGGCCTCGCGCATGTCCGCCACGGACAGCACGTTGACCCGGGCGAAGATCAGCCGGTCGATGGCGACCTTCAACACGTCGCCGGTGTTCACCCCGTCGCCGGGGAGTGTCGACAGATCACCCGACGAGTAGCCCGCGAGGACACGGAACCGAGGGCCCTCGAGCGGTGCACCGAGGCGACCCGGCGCGATCGCTCCCAGCACCATCGCGACCTCGGCGCGGTCGTGGGCGACGGCCGCATCGACCGAGCCGGGTCCGAACGCGCCCACCAGATCGTCGACCAGCTCCTCGGCGAGGCGCTCGTCGTCGATCACCGCGTACGTCATCGGCCGGAACACGACCGGCCCGGCGAACAGCCGCGCCATGAACTCGTCGAGCGACGTCGGGGCGATCAGCTGCTCGTCGGACTCGACCGGCGCGGCGGTGCCGATCCCGGCGCCGACGCGCTGCGCGATCGCCCGCCAGACGGCTGCCCGCGCCGGTTCGCTGAACCAGTCGGGCATCGATGGATCGGTCGCCGTCACCGCCCTCGCCGCGGTCGGCGCAGCCATGACGGTCTCGCCCGGAGGCCACTCCTCACCCGTGTCGGCGTCGAACAGCGTCGACGGCACCAGCACCGACAGGTCGCCGAGCGGCGTGATCAGCTGCGCGAGGCGCTGCGGGTCGACGATCTCGATCACGTCGAACGACATGCCGGTGATGCCGGTTGCGGCCTCGCGGAACCCGTCCGCACCGTGGCGCTCCAACACCGCGTTGATCGGCTGGAGCTCGGGCGTGTTCCCCGACTGGGCATCGGCAGAGCCGGCGAAGCCGACGATCGTGCCCCCGGTACCGTCGGGCTCGAGCGCCATGACGACGGTCGAGGTCAGCCGGCCCTCGTCGTCGGCCGTACCGACGAGCGCCGTCACGGTGTTCGGCAGCCGGCGCGTCGGGGTGATGTCGGTCGGACCGTCGGCGGCGCGGCCGGCCGTCGAGTCGGCCAGCGTGCGGACGCCGGCCACGACCAGCACCGCGGCGAGCACGAGTCCGACCAACGCCGCCGTGAGAGCCGCCCAGGTGCTGGTGCGACGACGCTGCCGGCTCGCGGTCACCCGCCGACCTCGTCGGTCTGCGACGCGCCGGACCCGTCCGCCGTGCCGTACAGGCCACGACTGCGGATGACGCCGAGCACGTCCTCGGTCACCAGGTAGTCGAGCGGCCGGCCGTCGGTGAACCGCTCACGAAGATCGGTGCTCGAGACCTCGAGGCGCGGCACCTCGACCCGCACCCAGTCGACCTCGGGATCGAGCTCGACCGGGGCGCCCGGCCGATCCACGACCACCAAACGTGACCGTTCGACCACTTCGCGGGCCCGTTCCCAGGTCTGGAGACCGGCCGCCGCGTCGTCGCCGACGATCGTGAACAGCTCGGCGCCGGGGTGGGCCGCCGCCAGCGTCGCCAGCGTGTCGGCCGTGTACGAGTGCCCGCCGGCCCGGATCTCGTGATCGCCGGCCACCAAGCGTGGCACATCGGCCACAGCCGCTGACACCATCGCCAGCCGGTCCTCGGCCGCCGTGATCGTCCTGGTTCCCAGCTTCTGCCAGGGCACGTTGGCGACCATCAGGATCACGGGGTCGAGATCGAGCACGTGCGCGACGTTGACGGCGGTGACCAGGTGGCCGACGTGCGGAGGGTCGAACGTACCGCCGAAGACCCCGATACGCTGGGGTTTCACGTCGTCGGTCGGCACGAAGGGCCAGTGTAGGGGCTCGGTCGGCAGGGGCGGCGGTCCCGTCCTGCCGCCAACCTGTCCGGACAAGGCTTGACAGCTTTGTTACAGTAGAAAGCCGGTCAAACCCGTGTCGTGGAAATCCCACGGAGAACGGGAACAGACCGGGCGAGCCGGGCGTTTCACCACGTAGCCGGCGCCAACCGCCACCAGATCGAACCCCCCAAGCAGCCCCTCCAGAGATCATGCCGAACGTCACGGCCTGCCCTGGAATGAACACCACGAAGAACGGTTGAACCAAACACCATGAATGACTCCATCGGCCTCTACCTCAATGACATCGGCAAGGTCCCGCTCCTCACCGCTGAGGACGAGCGGGAGCTGTCGCGCATCATCGAGACCGGCCGCGAAGCAGCCGAGCTGCTCGAGAACGGCAAGCGTAGCGCCGATCTGAAGGCCAAGGTCGCCGCCGCCGCCGACGCGAAGGACCGCTTCATCCGCGCCAACCTGCGCCTGGTCGTCTCGATCGCCCGCCGCTACCCGCTCCCGCAGGGTATGGATCTGCTCGACCTCATCCAGGAGGGCAACCTCGGCCTCGAGCACGCCGTCGACAAGTTCGACTGGCGGCGCGGCTTCAAGTTCTCGACGTATGCGACGTTCTGGATCCGTCAGGCGATCGGCCGTGCGCTCGACCAGAAGGCGAGCCTGATCCGCATTCCCGGCGACCGCTCCGCCAGCCTGCGTGCCGCGCTGCGCCAGGCGTCCGGCGACGGCGAGACCCTCGACCAGGCCAACGCCGAGCTGCACCGGCTCACCACGCCCGTCAGCCTCGACAAGACCGTCGGCGACGACGGCGACGCCACGCTCGGCGACCTGATGGCCAACGGCGACACCACGCCCGAAGACGCCGTCATGGTGCTCGTCGAGAGCGACCTACTCGACGAGCTGCTCGGCACGCTCGACGCTCGGGCCCGCTATGCGGTCGAGGCTCGCTTCGGCCTCCTCGACGGAGAGCGCAAGAGCTTCCGCGAGGTCGGCGAGAGCCTGGGCGTCACCGCCGAGGCCGCCCGCCGTCTCGTCAGCCGCGCGGTCGCCGGCCTCCGCGACGACGCCGAACGGATTCTGGCTGTCTGAGTCCGCCGCTGGCTGCGTTGCCGTCGCCCGTTCGCTGACCGAAGTCAGCTCAGGGACTCGGCTGCCTGGCCACGCCGAGCTCATCCTCGCCAGAATCGACGACGCAAGAACCTGACGACGGACCGGTTGCAGAGATGCAGCCGGTCTGCCGCGTCAGCGGTCGGAACTGCCCGCAGGCAGCGAAATCGGCGCCGGTAGGCTCTCCGCATGGCGAAGGACTGGTCTCCCGACTCCTGGCGCGCGTTCCCCATCAAGCAGCAGCCGCACTGGCCCGACGAGGCCGAACTCGATCGGGCGCTCAAGCAGATCGCGTCCTACCCGCCGCTCGTGTTCGCCGGCGAGGCCCGTTCGCTGCAGACCGGGCTCGCCCAGGTGGCTGCCGGCAACGCCTTCCTGCTCCAGGCCGGCGACTGCGCCGAGAGCTTCGAGGACTTCTCGGCCGACAACATCCGCGAGAAGCTGCGCGTCATCCTGCAGATGGCGGTCGTGCTGACCTACTCGATGGGGGTGCCGGTCATGAAGGTCGGGCGCTTGGCGGGCCAGTTCGCCAAGCCACGGTCGGCCGACTTCGAACGCATCGGCGACGAGGACATCCAGTCCTTCCGCGGCCACATCGTCAACGCCGAGGGTGCCACGGCGGCCGCACGCGTGCCGTCGCCCGAGCGGCTCGTGCAGGCCTACCACCAGTCCGCAGCCACGCTGAACCTCGTCCGGGCGTTCACCAAGGGCGGTTTCGCCGCCCTCGACCGGGTCCACGCCTGGAACCAGGCGTTCGTGGCGTCGAGCCCGGCCGGTCAGCGCTACGAGCAGCTCGCGCAAGAGATCGACCGCGCGCTCCGCTTCATGCGGGCGACCGGCATGGACACCGAATCGAACCCGAGTCTCGGCACCGTCGATGTGTACACCAGCCACGAGGCACTGCTCCTCTCCTACGAGCAGGCGCTCACTCGCCAGGACTCGACCACCGGTGCCTGGTACGACTGCTCTGCACACATGCTGTGGATCGGCGAGCGCACACGTGAGCTCGACGGCGCGCACGTCGAGTTCCTGCGTGGCGTCGCCAACCCGATCGGGTGCAAGGTCGGCCCGACGATGACCGGTGAAGAGCTGATCGCCATGTGCGAAGCCGTCAACCCGGCGCGGATCCCCGGCCGGCTCACGCTGATCTCGCGCATGGGCGCCGACCGCATCGAAGACGGTCTACGTCCGCTCCTGCGGGCCGCGAAGGATGCCGATCATCCGGTCGCGTGGTGCTGCGACCCGATGCACGGCAACACCTACACCAGTCCCGGCGGTCGCAAGACGCGTCACTTCGAGGCCGTCATCGGCGAGATCGAGGGGTTCGTCCGCGCCCACCGCGCCGAGGGGACCTGGCCCGGCGGCATCCACGTCGAGCTGACCGGCGAGGACGTCACCGAGTGCATCGGCGGCGCCGACGACCTGCAGGACGCCGACCTCGACCACCGGTACGAGACGGTCTGCGACCCGCGCCTGAACGGCCGGCAGTCACTCGAGCTCGCCTTCCGAACCGCCGAGCTGATCCGATCCGGCAGCTGAGGGCGAGCCGTGACGGCCCTCAACACGGTGACCGAGTGGCCGGTCGACCATGTCGCCGCAGCCATCCTGACGCCAGAGCACGGGGGCATCACCGTCGACCTCGTCGGCGACCCCGAGCGCCGGTACCGACTCGCCTCGCTGAGCAAGCCGATGAGCGCCTGGGCCGTGATGGTCGGCGTCGAGGAAGGCATCGTCGAGCTCGACGCGCCGCTCCGCTGGGTCGCCGCAGCAGAGGGCGCCACGCTACGCCACCTCCTCAGCCACGCCTCCGGCTTCGGCTTCGACGGTGACGTCCCCGTGACCGAGATCGGCCGCCGCCGGATGTACTCCAACACCGGCATCGAGCGGGCGACCGACGAGCTCGCGGCGGCGGCCGGGATGCCGTTCGAGCAGTACCTGCGAGAGGCGGTCTTCGAGCCGCTCGGCATGGCCTCCGCCGACCTCCGCGGCTCACCGGCGCACGCGGTCTGGTGCTCCCTCGACGATGTCGTCCGGTTCGTTGCGGAGATGCTCCGGCCCCGCCTCCTCGCGGCGTCGACCTATCACGACGTCATCTCGCCGCAGTATCCGGAGCTCGGCGGTATCGTTCCCGATGTGGGCCGCTTCGATCCGTGCCCGTGGGGCCTGGGGGTGGAGATCCGTGGCGCCAAGGCGCCGCACTGGACCGGGCGCGCCAACTCGGCGGCCACGTTCGGCCACTTCGGCGGCGCCGGCACGATGATGTGGGTCGACCCGCTCGCCGACCTCGGGGTCGCCGCGCTGACCGACCGACCGTTCGACGAGTGGCGCGACGAGGCGCTGGTCCACTGGCCGGCCTTCGCCGACGCCGCGCTCGCCGAGGCCAGAGGCTGATGTTCAGGCCCGGCGACCGTGTCAGGTGGGAGACCACCGGCGACGACGGGCTCCCGATGGTTCGGTACGGCTTCGTCGGAGGCACCAACGGCGACGGCGACCGTGTGGTCGTCATGCTCGACGGCGATCTCAAGGGTGACCGGGTCGTCGACCTCGACCAGCTCGCGCCGGTGACGATCACCAACGTCGAGCTTCGGCTGCACGGCGCCGATCTGCTCGAGGACCCGTCGCTCCGGCAGGGTCTGGTCAACCTCTGGTGGGCCGAGGCCGACGAGGCCGGGCTGGAGATCGTGTCGATCGAGACGCTCGGTACGGGCGTTCGCGACGTCGTCCACGACGGCTTCGCGCTCGCCGAGCTGCGTGCGGGCAGCGAGCAGTACGTGCTGCGCGCCTTCCGGGGGCCGTCGAGCGACACGGTGAGCGTGCGCGCCGACGACCCCCGGCGCTGGGAGACCTGAGCTCCCGATCCCCGGAAGGCGTGCGCGGTTC
>NZ_JASJCS010000092.1 GCF_030065885.1 Ilumatobacter sp.
CGCCGGTGCCGGCGCTCATCAGGAGCGCGCGCAGCTCGACGGTGACGCCCCGATCGACGGGCCCACGAGACGCGGGCGAACGACGAGTCCACTCGCCTGCCGGCTGCGGGCCACCCGTGCTCAGCGTCGTCTGGCGGACGGTGACGAGCGACCGGCTGCTGCCGGCGGCAAGCCGGTCAGAGCAGCCGATCGGCCGCTACTGGTACGTCACGAGCACGGGCGTCGGATCGAACACGCCGTCGAGGACGTCGGCGGCGGTGAAGATGTCGACGTCCTCGTCGTAGAACAGCTTCAGCCCGTTGTACCAGGGCGCCTCGACTCGAATCTTCGAGTAGGTGTCGAGCTTCACGGCGCGCCTCCCGAAGCCGTCCATGTGGACGTTGAACGCGATCCCCTCGCGGGTCACCACCTGGTCGCGGTTGGTGAGCATGTCGGGCGTGAACTGATGCACGACGAGCAGCTTCTCGGGGAGCTGCTCCTCGGCGACGAGATCGGCCAGCCAGTTGATCACTGCGTTCACCTCGGCGGCATCGACCGTGCCGATGAAGCCACCGCGTGGGCGAGCCGGTGGCTCGGTGCGCCACTCGGGATCGAGTGCCAGACCGACATCGGGCTCGCGCAGGAGATCCTCGTAGTACTTGGCCTCGGTGAGGAAGTCCGAACGGCCTGGCTGCAGATCGAGGATGAGGTAGTAGCCCTGGCGCCGCGCCTCGTCCAGGTAGCGCCGGACGAACTCGTGCGACGACCGCAGACGGTACAGCCCGTCATCGCCGGGGTCGCTCGTGGCGAGGGTCGCGATCAGCTCGAACGCCGGGAGCACTGATCGATCGCCGGCACGCCAGGGCTCGGCGATCTCGTCGAGGCGGCGTGCTGCCGCCGCGGGATCCTGCTCACCGAGCACGCCGAGTCGCGGTGTGCGGTCCGTGCCGTACATGGCCACGATCATCCGGTCGTCGAACAGACGCCCCTGGCACGGCGTGTCGGCGGGTACGTCCGAAGGAGCGGCAGCGCGGGGTGCCGGAAACCAGCCCTCCACGTCGACCGCCACGTCGGTCGGGCCCGTGGTCGCCACACAGATCTGCCCGCCGGGGCCGATCGGGACGATGACCGAGGCCGTCGAATCCGGCCCGGGGACGTAGTCGAGCGGCTCCGCATCGGGCAGCTGTCGTGCGCCAGGTGCGCTCACCGAGAGCTGGCCGGCACTGCGAGCGTTCGCCGTCGTGATCTCGACGAGCACGGCGCGGACCGGCTCGGCGACGCCGATCCGGTCGACCACCGGGACCGGGAGGATGGAGCCGGGCGGTCGCAGGCCGATCCCGGCGAGGCGACCGTCAACGGTGGAGGCCCCGATCCGGGTGTCGAGTACCCGTGCCGGCTCGGAGAGTGGCTCGGCGTCCTCCGCCTCCAACGACCCGGTCTCGACGACCGTGCGGGCGGGCGTGGTCTCCTCGGAGTCGGTGAACGCGATCCAGACCGGGACGGCGGCGACGGCCGTCCCGGCGACGAGGAAGCGCAGGGCCCATCTGGCCGGGCCGGCGCGCCGCGGCGCCTCGACCGGACGCGGCAACCGCGATGGGCGGCCGCCGGGCGCGCCGTGCACGCGATCGCGCCGGTAGCCGTTCCTCTTGCGCGCATTCACCCGTCGCGCCCGGCTCCCCCGCGTTGCGTCAGACTGCGACGGGCGCCCGCTGGGCGTCGATCCAGGTCTCGAGGGCGGGCCCGGACTCGAAGCTGGTGATCAGCGCATAGCGCGGTGCCGTCCCGTTGTGGACCACGACGTGCCAGAGGCGCTGGGTGTCGACGACGAACCGGGCACCCCTCGGCAGCGGCACGCGGCGCTCGGTCGACGGATCGGGAAGCCCGTCCGCGTCGTTGTCCATCAGCAGCATGTAGCTGTCGGGGTTGTCGGTCAGCTCGACCCACGACCGGACGACCCAACCTTCGCCGTCGGGGTTGAACCGGTTGTTGTCGTCGCGGTGGATCGACGTCATCGCCGCATCACGGTCCTGTGGCTCGAGCTTGATGATCCGGACGCGGCCGAAGTTGGCGCCGACCGAGTCGACGTACTCGCGCAGTGTCGGGGCGATCTCGGCGTTCGACGTCCAGAGCGCGTCCTTGTCGGTCTTGCCCTTGTCCCAGAAGCCGCGGCAGTCGAGCTCGCCATCCGCCGACGCGATCGGGGCGAAGTTGGTGTCACCGCCCGACTTCCAGTCCATGTACTCGAGCGACTCCCACTCTGCGGCGGGCACCTCGGTCGGCATCGGGGTCAGCTCGACGACGCCCGTCTCGTCCAGGACCGGCATCCGGTAATGGTCGGTCTCGAGGGGGATCTCGACGCTCCAGTGTTCCTTCGTGGGCCAGAAGCTCATGACCGCCAGTCTAGGAACCACCCTCGAGGGCGCGCAGGGAACTAGTGGCTTGACCGGCAACGTTGGTGGGGTCGCGTCCACCACGTGGGGGTGCGAGTCTGTTTTCCTGTGGGGATGGCCGAGCGCGTCCAGGTCCGGGAGATCTCCAACGAAGAGGGGCAACGCCTGCTGAGGATGGTGCGCCGGTCGTCGGGCTCGATCGTGACGTGGCGACGAGCTCAGATCGTGTTGTGGTCAGCCCAGCAGATGGACGTCCCCCAGATCGCAGCACTGGGGTTCACCTCCGAGGATCGTGCCCGTGAGGTGATCCACAACTTCAACGCCGACGGGTTCGACTCGCTGTACCCGCGATATGCCGGTGGGCGACCCCCGAAGTTCACCGACGAACAGCGACGCGAGGTCAAGCAGATCGCGCTCGGCCGCCCTCAGGACTACGACCTGCCGTTCTCGACCTGGTCGCTCACCAAGTTGGCCGAGCATCTCGTCGCCAAGGGGGTGGTCAACGACATCAGCCACGAAGGCCTGCGCCTTCTGCTCCGTGAGGAGGGCGTGTCGTTTCAAGTCGTGAACACCTTCAAGCAGTCCAACGACCCAAACTATGAGGCGAAGAAGAACCGGATCCTGCACCTCTACGACCTGGCTGACGGCAAGATCGACCAGGCCCGCGGCGATCCCGATGTGGTGATCTGCTTCGACGAGTTCGGACCGTTGAACCTGCAACCACACCCCGGCAAGCAGTGGGCGGTGACCGGTGGCGGCGCCGAGGTCCCGCGGCGAACCCGACGGGCGACGTTCACCCGACCCCACGGCGTCCGACACCTCCTGGCCGGCTACGACCTGTCAACCGACCGGCTCTACGGGCACATCAAACTGACCAAGGGCCGCACCCAGTTCCTCGAGTTCATGCGCTACCTGCGCACCTTGCACCCGCCCCACGTTCGGATCGCGATCGTGCTCGACAACTTCTCACCCCACCTCAGCACCAAGAAGGACACCCGGGTCGGCCAGTGGGCCGCGGCGAACAACGTCGAGTTGGCCTACACCCCGCACTACGCGTCATGGCTCAACCGGATCGAAGCCCAGTTCCAAGCCCTGCGCTACTTCGCCCTCGACGGCACCGACCACCCCACCCACAAAGCACAAGCTGCGATGATCCGCCGCTACATCCGCTGGCGCAACACCAACGCCCGCAACCGACAACTCACCGAACTCATCAACCGCGCAAACGTTGCTTGACGCGTCACTAGTTGTGATGACCTGGACAGGTTGTCCCTGGCGGGTTGGGGTCGGTGGTCCGCTGAAGGGGCTAGTGCTCTGACCACATACGTTCGCGCGCTACGCGGCTCGGCGTGGGTGGCCCCATCGTCGTTGGTGTTCGCTGCGGGTGCGTGCTCGGTGTCGGCGTTCGGCGTCGAGGATTCGTGGGTCGCGGGTGTGGGTGTTGCGCCAGTCGAGGTAGTTGGTGATTGCGTCGGCGAGGGTGGCGTGGTCGGCGTGATCGCTGTTGGCGATGACGAACTGGCGCAGCGGCCCGAAGTGGGCTTCGATCGGGTTCGCCCATGACGCGTAGGTCGGGGTGAACACCAACTCGACGCTGTTGGCGTCGCACCAGGCGCGCACGTCGCGGTTCTTGTGGTGGTTCAAGTTGTCCAAGATGACGTGGATCGGTCGGCCGTCATCGAGGCGGGCACGGATCGACTGGATCGCTCGCAGCGTGGCAGCGGAGCCCTTCTGTGGTTCGATCTCGCCCCAGAGGTGGTCGTCGCCGATCGAGTAGCAGGCATACAGCTGCCGGGAGCCGTGGGGCTTGTGGTAGTTGGCCCGCAACCGCACCGGTCGACCGCGCGGCGCCCAGGCTGCCCCGGCGACCGGGCGGATGGTGAGGGGTCCGAACTCGTCGAACGCGAACGTGCGATCACGCTGGTGCTCGAGCAGGTACTCGATGCGTGCCAGCTTCTGCTCTTTGAGCGGGTCGGGGGATTCCTTCCAGGTCTTGGTGCGCTGGAACGTGATCCCCTCCGCGATCAGGATCTGCCGCAACCGTTCACGGCCGATCCGCACCTGGCGGCCCTTGCGAGTGGCGAGGTGGTCGGCGAGCTTGCGGATCGACCAGTGGCTGAACGGGCACCCGAGCTTGGTCGGTCGGGTCGTGGCCGTCTCGACGATGAGCTTGCGGTCAGTCGTCGTGATCAGGCGGGGCCGGCCACCCGCCCACTGAGGGTCCAACGATCGCATCCCGAGATCGTTGAACCGGTGGATCATCTCGCGGACCCGGTCTGGTGAGGTCTGCACCAGCCGGGCGATCGTCGCGACGTCGTTGCCACCAGCGGAGGCCAACACGACCATCGCTCGTCGCCACTTCACGATCGACCGGTCGGACTTGCCGCCTCGCCGCACGATCTGCTGCAGCTGGCGGCCCTCTGCGTCGTTGAGGCGACGCACACGCACAGGTTTGGTCATCCCACCAGGAAAACAGACCCGCTCACGCAAGTGGTGGACGCGACCCACCAACCACTGTGGTCAGAGCACTAGCTGGACGGTGCGACGAGCTCGAACCACTCGCCGAAGTCGGACTCCAGGCACAGGCGGCCGAGCTTGCGGTACTCCCCCGCTACCCCGGTCACGAGGTCGGCCATCGTGACGTCGCGACCTTGTGACGCGGCCCGGTACGCCGCGCTGACCACAGCGTTGCGGATGGTGCCACCGGTCAGCTCGAACGAGTCGGCGAGGAATTCGACCTCGACCGTGTCGTCGGTCGGCAGCGAGTGCCCGATCAGGTGCGTCCACAGGCGGCGCCGCTCCTCCGCTCCGGGTTTCGGGAAGTCGACCGCGACGTCGAGGCGGCGGGAGAACGCGTCGTCGATGTTCAACCGCAGGTTGGTCGCCAGCACGACGAGACCGTCGAAGCGCTCCATCCGCTGCAGCAGGTACGCGACCTCGACGTTGGCGTAGCGGTCACGGGCGTCCCGGACCTCGCTGCGCTTCCCGAACAGCGCGTCGGCCTCGTCGAAGAACAGCACGGTGTTGACCTGCTCGGCCTCCTCGAAGATGCGGTCGAGGTTCTTCTCGGTCTCGCCGATGTACTTGTCGACCACAGTTGCGAGGTCGACGGTGTGCAGGTCGAGCCCGAGCTCGTGGGCGATCACCTCGGCCGCCAGCGTCTTGCCGGTGCCACTCGGGCCGGCGAAGAGGGCCGTGATCCCGTCGCCACGCCCACCACCGCGCCTCAGGCCCCACTCGCCGAGCACGTGGTCCCGATGGCGGACCCGGGCGGCGACCTCGCGCAGCGACACCATGGTCTCGGGTTCGAGCACGAGGTCGCCCCACGAGGAGGCCGGCTCGATCCGACGGGCGAGCCGCCGCAGACCGGCCGTGTTCTGCTGGCGGGCGCCCGAGCGGAGATCGTCCTCGGCCACGCGCGCGTTGCGGTACAGGGCACGCAACGTCGCTGCCGTCGCAGCGCGGCGGATGCGGTCGGGGCCGAGGCGAAAGGCGACGGTCGCCTCGCCGGCGTCCAGCACGTCGGTGCCCGACCCGAGCGCTCGTCGCCACGTTCGGTCGCGTTCGTCGTGGGTCAGCATCGGCGCGTCGACCACGAGCGGCGTCGCCGACGACCATTCGGGATCCCAGTCCGACCGTCCGACGAGCACGACCGGGCGCGGCAGCCCGACCAGACGCTCGATCGTCGGCCGTTCGGCGCGGGCGATCTCGTCGACGCCGCCGACCACGAGCCCGCAGCCCCTGACCACCGCCTCCCGCACCGCATCGGCGAGCGAGACGGCCCAGGCCGAGGTGGTCTGCTGCACGTGGACGACGACCGCCTCGCCGGATGCCTCGACGACTGCGGCTGCCGAGAGCTCGAGCGCGGAACGGTCGCGCCCGTCGCCCACGTAGACCAGTCGCACGCCGCCCCTGAGCGCCGTCGCGAGTCGGTCGACCCAGACGTTGCGGATCGGCACAGCGGTCTCGACCCGGGTGCCGGCCGCCGGGCTGGCATCGCCCAGCAGGGCGCCGACGACACGGTCGGGCACCCGGAGCGAGCGGGTGAGGAAGGGCCGGTCCACCTCGTCGAGCTCGACGAGACCGAGCAGGCGCAACGACGAGTCGTCCGCGAACCGGCGGCGGCTGGCCGGATCGGTGGCGTCGGCGCCGACGAGGCGCAGTGCCAGACCGATCGAGGCGCGCCGGCGGGTGAGATCGTCGTGGAGGTACCCGAACAGCTGCTCGTAGCGGCGGTCGAGGTCCGGAGCCGCGGCGACCAGGAGGAGGTCGACCTCGGTCTCGTCGAGGCCGACCCGGTCGGCCCACGTCGCCAGCGCATCCGGGAGGGGGCCGAGAGCATCCTCGGCCGGCGGCGACGAGTGGTGCCCCGCGGCGATGCGTTCGGCGTGATCGTCGGTGATGTAGAGGCCCCGGAGCGGGTCGACCGTCGCCGGATCCTCCTCCCGCATCGCCGACACTGCCGACGCCACACGGCGATGCACCTGACCGAGCCGATCGAGCGTGGCGGCCCGCAGCTCGCCGGTGGCCGTCAGCTCGGCGACGCTCATCGCGGCATCGCGCGGACGCGATAGACGCGTCCGGGCTCGTCCTCGGCACCGCCACGGATCGTCTCGTCGGGGAGTGCGGCCGCCGCCTCGTCCTCGTCCGAGGGTGCGCCACGTCCACGCGGCCGCACCGTCTCGGCCTCGTCGGTGTCGGGTCGGGCGACCGAGATGCGCGGCTCCTCGGTGACCGGTGGTCCGACGGGCAGTGCACGGGAGACGTCGAACGGCGCCGTGCAGACGACGTTGATGGCCGGCTTCAGCTCGCCGCCGAGCGCCGCCCAGACGTTCGAGTACATGCGGTCCTGGTCGAGTGCGAGCCCGACCTGGGTGACGATCGGCCGCTCGGAGTCGGCGAGCGATCCGGCGAGCACCTCGGGTGGCAGACGCTCGTGCTGCAGGAAGCAGGCGAGCACCGACGCCAGGAGGCGATGCTCGTCCTCGGGCAAGTTCGTCCACGCCGTGATCAGGTACCCGTACTTGAACATCCGGGGCGGCTGGCGGCGCTCGGTCACCTTGCCATCCGCATCGCGAACGTCTTCGAACATCACCTCGCGGCGGTTGTGGTCCTCCCGAATGTCGTAGAGGAAGACGTCGAGCGTCGGGTTGCTGAGCTTGCCCGCCCAGTCCTTGGTCGGCGCGTCGAACTCCAGGTCGACGCCCGAGCCGTTGATCACGTCCCGCTCGATCAGGTTCCGCAGCGATGCATCCAGGTCGTGGATCACGCCCACCCCTCTCCGTCGGCCACGAGGTCCCCGTCGTCCGGCCGCTAGATGATCCCCGCCTTCATCGCATAGGCGACGGCGTGCGACCGGTTGCGGAGCTGCAAACGGCTGGTGACCTCGTGGATGATGTTCTTGATCGTTCGTTCGCTGTACGACATCGCCTCGGCGATCTCGGCGGTGTCGGAGCCCTCCGACAAGTGTCGCAAGACCTCGACTTCCCGTTCGGACAGGCCTTGCGGCCCGAGACCCCTCGGCGCGAGCACGTCGCGCTGCAGCCGGCTCATCTGCTCGAGCAGCTTGCCGAGCAGGTCGGGCGCCATCTCGCCGTCACCCCGCTCGGCGTACTCGACCGCCTTGGAGAGCCGCTCCGGCGTCGCCTCCGACCGTCGCAACACCGCCCGCGCCCCGCACTCGACGGCCTGGAGCAGCGCCGCGTCGTCGACGTTGGTCGCGACCAGCACGATGCTCGGGCAGTGGTCGCGCTGGATACCGCGGACCGTGCGGACCGTCGACTCGTCGATCTCGTCGACCACCACGACTGCGACGTCGGCGTCGTCGATGTGACGCTCCTCGACGACCGAGATCCTCGGCCGACCACGCAGTTGCGAGGCGACGCCCGCCTGCGAGATCGGGTCGCTGCCGTAGACGAAGACCCCACACCTTCCGACCATGACGATTGCCCTCCTCGATGCACGTCCGTGTCCCGGCCACGATGGACGGGAGACCTCAACGTGCGATCAACGCGAGCTGAACGGGCACGATCGGACGACGAGATATCGGCGTGATGGGATCTACGGCCGCACTCGCGGGCGCCGTCGTCGGGCCCGCAGCCTGGCGCGACGCCGACCCGCGAGCGCGAACGAGCAGACTCGACCGCCCGATCGGGCACGCCTGCGTCGAAAGAATCTGCTGCACGGGTTCGCCCCGACGCCGTACGGTTGGGACATGGGCGCCAGCGCATCGTTCGGACAGGCCGTCGTCCCCGTCGAACCGGGCGGCACGGCAGAGGTCACGGTCCGGGTCCGCAACACCGGATCGATCGTCGACCAGTTCACCTTCGAGGCCATCGGGATTCCGGTGGACTGGATCGTCGTCAACCCGGCGGAGGTGCGACTCTTCCCGGACACCGAGGAAGACGTCACGGTCTCGATCTCGCCGCCGCGGAGCGCCGACACCCCGCTCGGCGATCTCACGTTCGCGCTCCGCGTCATCTCGGCCGAGGACCCCGACGGGTCGGTCGCCGAGGAACTGACCCTGCAGATCGCCCCGTTCGACCTCCGGGCGGGCGAGCTGCACCCGCACACCTCGACGGGCCGGAGCAAGGGAGTTCACCAACTCGCGGTCGACAACCACGGCAACACGCCGATCCAGCCCGAGTTCACGGGGTTGGACCCCGACGGCCTGGTCCGGATCGAGATCAAGCCGACGCACCTGACCGTCGAGCCGGGCGCGGCGGGGCTCGCCACGGTGACCGTGCGGCCGCGCAAGCGGTTCTGGCGCGGCCAGCCCAAGAGCCTGCCGTTCCAGGTGGTCATCGCGCAGGACGACGAGGAGCCGGAGATCGTCGACGGCACGTTCGTCCAGCAGCCGATCCTCCCGAAGTGGTTCTGGAAGGCGCTGCTCGCGCTGATCGCGCTGTTGATCCTGCTCTTCATCCTGTGGCAGACGGTGCTCAAGCCGACCGTCGAGTCGGCGGCTCGCGACACGGCCGAGGAGGTGGTCGAGGAAGAGCTCGGCGAGGTCGACGAGGAAGTCGCAGCGCTCGACGAGCGCCTCGACGCGCTCGACGGCGGTGGCGAGGGACCGCCCCCGGCCACCACGGCGCCACCGCCCGGCACGACCGTGCCCCCGCCGGTGACGACGGCGCCGCCCGTCACCACGGCGCCACCGCCCGACACCACCGAACCACCTCCCGAGACCACGCCGACCACCGAACCGCCACCGCCGACCGAGACAGGGCCGTTCGACTTCCAGGTCCGGTTGTCCGACCCGCCCAACGGCCCAGCCGACTCGGGAGGCCTCGACTTCGCGGCCGGGACCGAGTTCGAGCTGACCGACATCGTGTTCCAGAACCCGACCGGAGCGGTCGGCGAGCTGCGGATCCTGCGTGACGGAGAGGTCCTCTTCCAGCTCCAGCTCGCGAACTTCCGCGACCTCGACTACCACTTCGTCGCCCCGTACGTGTTCGAGGCAGGGCAGCGCATCGAAGCGGTCCTGCTGTGCGTCGAGCCCGGCACCCTGCTCCCCGCCTCACCGACGACGTGCAACGCCTTCGTCAGCTTCTCGGGCTTCATCACCGAGCAGGCTGCGTGAGGCGGACGCCCGCAGAACGGGCCACCGAGCCAGTCCTCAGCCACCACTGGTGGCTCGGCAAAGGCCGTGCACTTCGACGTGAGCCTGTGTCGCTCCCAGCTGGGGCCGGCATCTCCCTGACGGGAAACCGGCGTCTCTCGAGCGAGCGTCGGCGTCTCCCTACCGGGAGACGTACGCGCGGCTGGATCGCGTGAGGGTCGCCGTCGCCTGGGGGCGAACCGGCGACGGCACCACCAGCACCTCGACCGGCGCCGCGTCGTACTCCCCCACCACCGCCACGTCATCGATCGGGCTCGGACCGTGCGGCGTGGCCGTCAGGACGAGCAACTGCACGATGAACCCGCCGTCGGCATCGGTCGTCACGTCGATCGGCGACTGACCGATGTCCGTCGTCAGCTGCACCGCCGTCGAGGCGGGGTACCCCGACCCCAGGATCGCGACCACCTGACCGCCGGCGGCCACCAACGGCGACACCTCGAGCACGGCGTCGAAGCGCCCCGAACCCTGCAGCACAGCGCTCGCACTCGTCGCGCTCGACCCGGCGACCGCGAGGCTCGCCGTCCGGGCGCCCGCCGCAGACGCGACGAAGCCCAGATCCAGCTCACACGACGCGCCCGGTGACAGCGCCTCGTCGACACAACCGTCGACGACGACCGAGAAGTCCGCCGCATCGACCCCGCCGATCGACACGCTCTCGACGGTCACCGTCACATCACCGATGTTCGTCACCGTGGCTTCCACGGTCGGCCCCGACGCACCCACCAACCGTTCACCGAACTCGACCGGGTCCGGATCGATCGTCAGCCCCAGATCTGGCGGCAGCGTCGTGGTGGTGGTCGTCGTGACCGGCACGCCCTCGAGCGTGCCGGTCAGGGCGCCCTGCCCGACGAGGAGGTCGGTCGGGTACGAGTCGTCGCGGACCGTCAGCGTGCCGGTCCGCAGGCCCTCGGCAGAGGGGGAGAACGTCACGGTGACCTCGCACGACGCGCCGGGTTGGAGCACCGATGGGCAGTTGTGCGCCTTCACGCCGTAGTCGCCGTCGGCTTCGATCGAGGTGATCTGGAAGCCGGCGAGCCCGTTGCTGGTGACCGTCGACGTGCCGTCGACCGCGGTGGTCACGGTCCCGTAGGCGATGGGTTCGACGGTGACTGCGGGACGGCGCTGCCGCACGAACACGTGGCTGGACTGGTGGAAGACCGGCTCGGCCGGTACCAGCAGGAACGGCGAGAAGGAGTCGAACGAGACCCATCGCCCGTGCGCCGAGATCGCGGGGTCGGATGCCGAACCACCGGTGTTCGTCGTCGGGTCGCCGTCGACGTACGACACGAGGTCGATCTCGACGGACTCGAACGGCAACGGGCCGGTGGACCGGGCGACGTAGATGTCGGCGATCTCACCGCCCACGAGCTCGAAGGCGACGTAGTTGCCGTCGCGGCTGACCGCTGGATTCCTGGCCTGAGCCGAGATCGCACGGTCCTGGCCGTTCGCCCGGTCGCGGACCAGCAACGCAGTGGCGATGTCCGACGAGCGGAACGTGTAGGCGACGATCGAGCCGTTGCCCGACATCGACGGCCCGAAGGCGGGCCCGAACGGGACGCCGGACGCATCGGCCGCGATCGCTTCGATCGCCGTGGGGTTCTGCACGTCGAGCAGGAACACCGACCTGATTCCGGCGTTCGGCTGCGACGTCTCGGTACCGATGGCGTCGAACGTGATCAGCCGGCCGTTGTCCGAGATGGCCACCCTGCGACCGACGTCACCGAGGCCGGCCGGGGTGATCGGTTCGGCCTGTACGTACTCGGAACCCGAGCGGGTCGAGTAGTTGATCGCCGATTCGGTCGACCAGGCGATCACCGACCCGTCGCGATTGGGGACCGGGAACGGCGGCGAGCTGCTGCCCTCGGGCGCGAACGCGGCCCCGGCCAGCGTCGTCGTGTCGTTGCACCGATCGAACGCGAACACGCCGTAGATCGTGCCGGACCCGACGTTGGTCCCGGTGTCGGAGTAGGCGACGACGCAGCTGTTGCCGCTGATCGACCCGTTGACGCTCTCGCCGGCCGACACCGCGTCGGTGGTGTCGGCGATGCGGCCACGCAACGCGACCCGAGGCACCTCGGACGAGCTCCCGAACTCGACCCAACGGCCGTTGTGCGAGATCGAGGAGTCGAAGTTCGAGTTCGTGAACGGCCCGCCGCCCCCAGGGAGACGCGACACCACCTCGGCCGGCTCGGCGACGGACTGTGCGGTGAGCGGCGCACTGCCCGTGGTGACGAGCGCGACGAAGGCGACCAGGACGCCACATCCGAGCCAACCGAGTCGGGCTCGGTGCGGAGAGCGGTCGCGCTGCTGTTCCGTGCTTCCAGCGTACGCCGAACCGGGGACGTGCTCGCCCGGATTTCGGCGCGCCGCGCTGCCCGATCGGGCGCGGTCCGCTGCCCGCCGGTCAGCGGGCCCGTCCGCCGAAGCTCATCGCGCCGCGGCCCCCGCGGATCGCGTCGAGCGGATCGCGCACGTCGTCGATGTAGCCCAGCGCGTACGCGCCGAGCTGGTAGCCCATCAGCCGGAGCATGTCGTCGTCGAGCTGCTCGGCGATGTCACGGGGTACGGACAGGTACTGGTTCTCTTCCTGGCGCAGCCAGGCGACGTCGTAGGTGATGTTCAACCCTGCACGGACCGAGCCGGAACGGTTGGCGCCGCCGCCGTGGTACACCTTGCCGGTGTAGAGCAGGCACGAGCCCTTGGACATCTCGGCCGGCACCGTCTCGTCGACGGTGTGCTCGAAGCTGTTCGGCAGCGCCTGGCTCCCGGGCATCACGCGCGTGGCGCCGTTCTCCTCGGTGAAGTCCGTCATCGCCCAGATCGTGTTGCACTGCACGTGATGGTCGGCCGGGAAGTCGAAGAAGTCGAACGCCCACTGGTCGCGGTGGATCTGCTGCCCCGGTGAGTCGGGCCCGATCGAGATCATCTGGGTGAGGTGGAGCTGATAACTCTTCGCGCGGTGCAGGAGCCGGCCGGTGACGTCGAGGATCAGCGGATGCCGGATCAACTCGTGGCTGGCGGGTGAGCGCGCGACCAGCGCCCCGGTCCGGCGCGTGTTGCGACCCGAGAAGTCGTCGCTCCCGCCGGGAGTCGCCGCCACGTACGGGGCCATCTCGTCGGCGATCCGGTCGATCGTGTCGATGGGCGCGAGGTCGTCGATGATCAGCGCGCCGTCGCGCTCGAGGATCTCGTGGACCCTGTCGGCCGAGGCGTCCGGCCGCACGTGCTCGAGCGTGCCGATGCTCTGTTCGCTCATTCGGTCTCCTTGGTCGATGTGGTCGACGTGACTGCGTCGACGTGACTGCGTCGACGTGACTGCGTCGACGTGACTGGGTCGACGTCACCCGATCTCGGCCGACATCGTGATCGCGGCGTCGGTCGACAGCCCGATCCGAGCGAAGAGCATGTCGAGGTCGACGTCGTCCGAGCTCTTCTGGCCGGCGCGGTAGCGGGCGTAGACGCCGTGGAGGATGCACGCCGTCTTGAACGAGTTGAACGTCCGGTAGTACGCGAGCTGCGAGAGGTCGGCGCCCGTGGCTGCCGCGTAGCGCTCGGTCAGCTCGTCGCGGCTCGGGAAGCCCGGCAGCGCCGTCGGCGGGTCGGCGCCATAGACGCCGACGTCGCCCGGCTCGACCCAGGCGTTGAGCGAGTAGGCGAAGTCGGCGAGCGGGTCGCCGAGCGTCGCGATCTCCCAGTCGAGCACCGCCATCAGCGTGCCGTCCCGGGCGAACAGCCCGTTGTGGGGGCCGTAGTCGCCGTGCACGACGCGAGCCGGGCCCTGCTCGGGCAATCGATCGGTCAACATCGAATGCAGGTCGTGGATCCGCTCGTCGTCGTGGTCGGCGTACTCGATCGAGGCGTTCCACGAGCCGTACCAGGTCTTCAGCTGCCGGGCGACGTAGCCGTCGCGCCTCCCCAGCTCACCGAGCCCGACCTCGTCGATGTCGACCGCGTGCAACGCGGCGAGCACGTCGACGAACGACTCGCCGGCGCGACGGCGGGCGGGTTCGTCGAGCCAGTTCGACACCACCTCGCCCGTGTAGAGGGCCTCGCCCTCGACCTTGCCCATCACGTAGAAGTGCGTCTCGGCGACGCTGCGGTCGTCGCAGTAGGCGATCGGCTCGGCCACCGGCACCGCCGTCGCCCAGAGCGCGTCGATGATGCGGTACTCGCGCCACATGTCGTGCGCCTTGGGGAGCAACTCGCCCTGCGGGGGCCGGCGGATGACCAGCTCGCGCCCGGCGGCGTCGGTGAGCAGGTACGTGAGGTTCGAGTGACCACCCGGGAGACGCTCCCAGCGGATCGGGCCGGTCACGTCGGTGACGGTCGGCAGCCAGGCATCGACGACGTCGACGTCGAAGCCGACGACCACCGCGCCGGGCGCGTCGTCGACCGGCGCCGCATCGTCGGGCTCGCCGTACTCCGGCTCGAACCCTGGCACGGCCTCCTGCATGGACCTCAGCGTGCCACGCCGGACATCACGACGGCGATGTGGTCGCCGTCGTGGATGTGCTCCCGAGCCGTGAGCACCCCGGCGAGCCCGGCGGCGCCGGTGGCGCTGACCGCGAAGCCGGCGTCGGTCGCGAGTTGCCGGGCCCGAACGATGTCGCGTTCGAGCGCCACGATCGGCCGGCCACCGCTCTCGACCATCGCCTCGGTCACGGCGATCCAGTCGTACGTCTCGTCGTCGAGGATGCCGTCTGCGATCGAGTGCGGCTCCGGCCACGGCCGCATCACCTGGCTCCAGTAGCGCTCGGGTTGCTCGATCGAGGCGATGCGGTCCCACGTCGCGGCGAGCGGCGCACAGCCCTCGGCCTGCACCGTGTCGAGCCGGACTGCATGTCCGAGGCCGGCACCGACCGACGCCGCGAACGCTCCGCCTCCGACCTGCACGACCACGCGATCGAGCTTCACGCCGGCGAGCACAGCCTGGTCGGCGATCTCCCACCCGAGCGTGCGGCCGCCGTCGAGGCAGTACGCGTTCTCGGGCCCCTGCACGGTGAACGGGATCGCACCGGCATCGCGTGCGTCGCGGAATCGCAGCATGGCCGGGTCACCCGGTGGGTCGTGGTCGCGACGCTCGCAGCGGTGGATCCGGCCGCCCAACCGTTCGATCTCGGAGCCGAACGCGTCGTCCATCCATGTCGGCACGTACACGTCGAGCGGCCAGTCGACGCGGGCGGCGAGTGTGGCGGCGGCGAGCGCTGCGTTACCGCACGAGGCGATCGCGAGCGGCGGGCGCCCAGCGAGCAGCCCGAGCGACTCGGCAGCACGCAGGTGCATCAGGATCGAGGCGAGGTGACGCGCCTTGTGGGAGCCGGCGACGTTGCCGGTCTCGTCCTTCACCCACAGATCGAGGTCGAGTTCGGACGACAGGGCGTCCGATCGCTCGAACGACGTCACGACGAAGTCGGCGGCCACCTCCCTGGTGATCGCCGCGCACGCGTCGCCGGTCATGCCGTTGGCCTGCGCGAACGCCCACCACGCCAGTCGCGGGCCGTACCGCAGGAACGGGTTCGGGTCGTCGAGTGCGGGCGGCAGCGAGTCCGACCGCACGATGTGCAAGACGTGGTACGGATCGTCGGCGGTCGCCTGCGGGCATCGCCAGGCGAACGGAGTACCGATGTCGACGTCCGTTCCACAGACGGCACACTTGAACCCGGCGATCACGACGTCAATCGTGACACGCGGCAGCCCGGGTCGGTTGGACTGATCGATCGCCGCCTCGCCCGTGCTGTGGCGGCGGGTATTTCCGAATGCTCGCAACGACCCGCTGACTAGGCTGGTTCGCAGCGACCGGATCACACAGGTCCGAGGGGGCGCCGATATGGACGAGCGAGAGCCCGCAGTCTCGGAGAAGCCGAGGATCTTCATCGCGTACCGGCGGGAGGACGTGAGCTTCAAGGTGGATCGGCTCTTCAACGACATCAAGAACGACGGCGCGTTCGACCCGTTCCGCGACGTCGACAGCCTCCGCATCGAGCGCTACGAGGAGCGGATCAACGCCGAGCTCGACGCCGCGTCGGCCGTCCTCGTGGCGATCGGGCCCGGTTGGCTCCACGCCGTGGACGAGGACGACCGCCAGCGTCTGACCCTCGAGGGCGACCTGTTGCGCAAGGAGATCGAAGGTGCGCTCGCGAGGGAGGTCAAGGTCGTGCCGGTCCTGCTCGAAGGGGCCGACATGCCCGAGCGGGACGAACTCCCCCCGTCGCTGCAAGACCTGCACAGCTGGCACGCGTTCCCGATCGACTCCGCTCAGTGGAGCCGGGACTCGGCTCGCCTGATCGAGATGCTCAAGTCCGAGATCGGAGCACCCGCCGTCGCGGAGGCCGCCGACACGAGCACCGAGGCGACCGACACGACGAACGCCACCACGAGCGACACAGCGAACGACACCGAGGCGAGCGCGACGCCCCAGTCCCAGCCCCAGACGGCGTGGGTCGCAGGCGGCGTGCTCCTGGTCGTGGCGATGATCGTCCTCGTGCTCGCGGTCTTCGACTAGGGGGCGAGGCATCGATGTCGCGGGCACCGTCCGACCACTTCGGCTTCGTGCGCATCGCCATGGCGGTGCTCCTCATCGTGATGCTCGCCAACGCGGCGGACATCCTCGCGGACATCGAGGACGCCGACCCGTTCCCGGCCGGGCTGCTGCTGCTCGTCGTGCTCATCTTCATCTTCGCCGAGGTGTACGCCGTGCTGGCCGAGCTCCACGGCGAGCTCGGCCTCCCGTACGCACAACCGTGGTTGTACATGGATCTCCTCACCGGCGGTGTGGTGCTCTGGATGGCAGCCGAGCTGCGCAACTCGGCCCAGTGCGAGCTCAGCGACGGCGCCGGCTGCACCAGCGATCTCGGGCCTGCCATGAGGGTCGGGATCATCGTGTTCGTCGCCTTCCTCGCACGCCTCGTCATCGGCTTCAGGATGGTCGACCGCGCCAAGAAGACCGAGGAGGCCAGGCGGCGCTTCTATCTCCGGGTCGTGGCGGACCTCTTCGGCATCGGCCTCACTGCGGTCGTCATGCTCGCCGAACCCGACGGGTTCCTCGGTCTGTCGGTGTTCGGCTGGTCCGTCGTCGGGGCGGGCGTCGTGCTCGTGTACTTCGTGGTGCGAGCGGCCGGCGTCAAGGTCCAGCTCAAACTGGGATGACCACCCGGACCGCGCCCCGGCGAGCGCTCGAGTGGGAGGATACGCGTGCGGATTCGCAGTCTCGTCTTCCGGCCGGGTGATCGATCGATCTCGAACGACGAGCTCGCCGAGCAGGTCGTCGCATCGAGTCGCCCGCTCGGCGCGGCCGACGAGCGGCGGATCCGGCGACGGCTGTCGAGGCTGCTCTCGTACGTCGGGGCGCGCGGGCGATACTGGACCTCGGATGACGGTGCCGTGCGCGACGCCGTTGCGGGAGCGATCGAGGAGGCACTCGCCGCAGCCTCCCTCTCCCCCGGCGACATCGATGTGCTGATCTCGACGTCGGTGGACCGCGCCGTCCTCGAGCCCGCCCAGGCCGCGGTCATCGCCAACCTCGCCGGCATGTTCGACTGCTCGGCGTTCGACGTGCTCGAAGGCTGCAACGGCTGGCTGCGAGGCGCCCAGATCGCACAAGCGCTCCTGGAGACGGATGGCGCCCGGCGTGTGCTGCTGGTGTCAGCGGAGTTCACGACGTCGGAGGGCGGCGCCATCCGCCCGGACCAGTACCGCGTCTCGAGCCTCGCGGACCTGCGCCGGCGATTCCCCGCGATGACGATCGGCGACGGCGTCGCCGTGACGATCCTCGAACCCGGCGACACGCCGTGGCGGTTCTCGTTCTCGGCACGCTCGGACCTGCTCCCGCTCTGCTACGCGACGCTGCCGACCGGCCGTCGCTACGTCGCCGACGAAGCCCGTGGAGCCTGGCCCGATGGGATCGGGTTCGTCGCCGACGGGCCGGGCCTCTTCCACCACGCCGATCGATCGCTCCACGAGTTGGCCGCGCGCGATGCGATCGACCTGGGTGGGTTCGACGAGGTCGTCGTGCACGCCGCCACGGGTCGCCGCTGGGACGAGGGGTTTCAGGAGTACGGCGTCGCCCGGGTGCGGAACGTGTTCCCCGACTTCGGGAACGTCGTGAGCGCCTCGATCCCGGCCGGGTTGACCACCATCGATCCCACGCCGGGACCTCGGCGCGTGCTGGCGGCCGGGGCGAGCGCCGGGATGTCCTTCGCCCTCGCCCGATTCTCGTTCGACCCGACCGTCATCGTCCCGCCGGCTCGGCGACCCGCTGGTTGAACTCGTCGATCATCTCGTCCCAGACGCCGACGTACCGGCGGAGCCCGCGCCAGAAGTCCTGCGAGCGTCGCTCCTCGAACAGCTCGAACGGGGTGCCCTGCTGCTCGACCCAGGTGTAGTAGCCGAGCTGGAAGACGCGGCGCCGGTCGGCCTCGGTCATGTCGATCATGTGCTCGGTGGTGACGTGGCCGAGGTGTTGGCCGAACGCCTCGGCGGCGTCGGTGTGGCTGTACTCGTCGTGGTACCTGCGGGTGAGCGTCTTGGCCCGCTCGCTCGGGTACAGCTCGCCGCCGTCGGTGGCGACGGTGATCAGGGCGTCCTCGGGCCCGAGGTCGAGCAGCTTGGCGGTCTTGATCGCCGCGAGCGTGTTGCAGATCGACGAGAAGCCGAAGTGCGGGAGTGCGTCGATCAGCTGATCGCTCAGGCCCTTCGAACGCGACAGGTACTCGCGACCCTGGTCGGTGTTGAAGAGCACGTCGAGCTCGTCGGTGGCGACGTCGCTGATCGCGCAGACCACGTCGGTGTTCATCACGTTGTGGATCAGCGGGATGTGCTTGTCGCCGATGCCCTGGATGTTGTGCTCGCCGTAGCCGTTCTCGAGCATCGTCGGGCACTCGAGCGCCTCGACGGCGACGATGCGAGCGCCGTAGTCGTCCTTCAGCCGGTCGCCGGCGGCGATGGTGCCGGCGGAACCGGTCGCTGACGCGAACGCGGCGAGGTGGAGGTCGCGGCCCTCCGACGCGTGGAGCTCGGCGCGCACGGTCTCGAACGCATGGCCGAGCGCCCGCCCGGTCACCGTGTAGTGGCCGAGGTGGTTGCCGAATTCGCTGAACTGGTTGAGGACGAAGTTCCCCGGGTCCTCGGCGAGCTCGTTGCAGGCGTCGTAGATCTCCTTGACGTTCGACTCGGTGCCGAACGTGCGGATGACGTCCTCGTCGGGGTTCTCGCACCACCGCTGGAGCCAGTCGAACCGCTCCTGGCTCATCCCCTCGGGGAGGATCGCCACGCCGCGGCTCGCCATGATGCGGCTGATCGCGATGCCGCCGCGGGCGTAGTTGCCCGTCGACGGCCAGATCGCGCGGTGGTGCGTCGGGTCGAACTGGCCCGTCACCACGCGGGGCGCGAGGCACGAGTACGCGGCGAGCACCTTGTGCGCGGTGATCATCGGGAAGCGATCGCCGAACACGACGATGATCGGGCTCTCGACGCCGGTCAGCTCGGTCGGCAGCACGACGTGCTGCGGCACGTCGACCCTGCCGCCGGCCAGGTCGTTGTACCAGTGCACGCGCCAGAGGTTGCGGGCGTCCTGGCCGTGATGGTCGGCGTCGCCGACCCGCTCGGCGTGGTCGAACGACGAGGGGTCGGCGAGTTGTGCGAACGTCGGCAGCGTGATGCCTCGCTCGCGGAACCGGTCGACCGAGTTGGCGAGCGCCGCCTCGTCGACGACGCGGTCCGCCAAGCCGAACTGGTTCTCCAGCGCGTCACGATGCTCAGGCGAGTCGATGACCGTCACGCTCGACAGTCTGGCAAACAAACCTCAGAGCACCACCACCTCGTCCATGACGGTCGCCATCATCGCGTCGGAGCGCTCGATCGGACCGTCGAAGCCGAAGAGCTCGACCAGCTCGTCGTACCCGTCGTCGCCCGATGCGAGCACCCGGCCGTCCCCGCCGTTGACGAAGAAGCCCGACCAGCCGCCCGACGTACCGCTCGGCAGCTGAGCGTCTCCGAACATGTCACCCAGCGTGGGAGCGAACCAGTTGCCGGGGACGGCCTGTCGACCCCGCGAGAGACAGCGCTCGACGATGCGGTCTGAGAAGAAGCTCAGCACATCTGCGCCCAATCGCTCGATGTGCTGCGTGAGCAGCCTCACGGCCTGGTCGGTGGTGAGGCCGTCGAGCGTCCGGATCCCGATGCCACGAGCTCGCTCGGCGGCGAACCCGACGCCGACGATCGTCTGCTCCGGTGCATCGGGCGGCTCCAAGCCGAGCTCGGCAAGCTGCTCGGCGTAGCCGTCCTGCCCCGGCGCGAGCCGCTCGAGCGTGACGATGTTGATCAGTACACCGCTCCACTCGGGGGACTCTCCGACGGTGTCGACCAGGGACGGCCAGTGCCCCCAATCCAGGTCGATGTCGGCGTCGGTCTCGGCACCCTTGGGCATCGGCATCCAGCCGCCCTCGGTCCAGGTCGCGCCGGCGCCCAGGGCTCGTCGGAGGTCCCACGCTCGCCGCATGTCCTGGCGCACCTGGAGTCGGTCGGCATCCGGCATCGCCGCGACCGTCTTGCTGGACGGAGTTGCCGTCGTCGCGGCGGGCGCCGGCTCGAACGACACCTCCGTCTTCCCGTTTCGGCGCCGGTAGACCATGTACCCGATCACGATGCCTACGACCACGACCGGCACGATGACGAGTGCCGGGCTCGGCCCGCCATCATCGCTGTCGTCCGCATCCTCGCCGGTGGCCGGCGTCGGCGCGCCCACCGCCTCGGCGGTGGTGGGCTCCTCGGTTGGTTCGTCGGGCGCCGGGGCCGCGGTTCGTTCCGCGTCCTGCTCCTCGTCCTGGCCCTCCTCGGCGGCGACCTCGGGGTCGGCCGGCGCGTCGGCCTCGGTGGCTCCCTCGTCGACCGCGTCCGGTACGTCACCCCCGGCGACCTCATCACCCGCCCCGACGTCCTCGTCGACCGGCTCGACGTCATCGTCGACCGCCCCGGCGTCCTCGTCGACCGGCTCGACGCCGACCGGCGGCGTCGCCGACAGCTCGCCGGTGAGGCCGGCGACGGCCTCCGCGGACTCAGCCTGCACGTCGGGGTCGTTCTGGTCCGTCACGACGGTCGGCACCGTCACGGTCTGGTGCTGCGCGGTCATCGACGAGAGACTCACCTCGCCGGCGTCCGACGAGGTGACGCCGATCCGCTCGGGAATCCCGGGCAGCACCCACGCCTGGTAGTAGGCGTCGGCCCGCCAGAAGCCGAAGGTCGGGATCGGGTTGGCGCCCGGGGCGAACGCGCCCTCGTCGACGAAGCTGAACCCGGTCATCGTCTGCCCGTCGACCATCGCCGTGCTCACGACGTTGCCGTACCCCTCCAGCGGGTCGTTGGCGTATTGCGAGCTCTCGAGTACGGGGAGGCCGAACAGGGCCCAGGCGACCGACACCTCGCTGATCGCAGCGTTGCTGAGCGAGGGCGATCGATCGAGTCCCGCGACGACGAGCGTGAACGCGAGCTGGTTCACGAAGTACCCGGTGTCGCCGGCGTTCAGCGTCGAGAGCACGTCGGAAAGCGCCTCGGGAGCGAACGAGGACGGGTCCGCGGTGCTCCCGTCGAACGCGAACGTCTTCGCTCCGACCGTTCGGATCGGGTTCGGCTCACCGGGCACGTCGTCGTGCGGATCGGTCACCGGCGCGAACCGTGCCGCCTCGACCCGTTCGAGATCCTGCATGACGAACGCGATGCCCCGATCGATCATCGCCATGCCGCCCGACTGCCGTGGCGCCGCCGACGCGGACACTGCGCCGACGGCCACGGTCGCGGCCAGCGCGACGCCGATGGTTCCCACCGTCTTCCCACCCATCTTTCTCATGCGGCCACGGCTACCGGCGTGTCGACAGCGAAACGTCAGCGAGGTGTTCGGATCGCCCGCTGACGGCTCGCTGACGCACGTGGACCTAACGTCGCGCCATGTCGATCAGCGAGGCGACGGGCGCCGTGCCGCGCCGAGCGGTGGTGCACCGGCAACGTCTGATCGACCAGCTCCGCCGTCGGTTCGAGGCGCGCCTCACGCTCGTCGTGGGCGGTGCGGGCTGCGGCAAGACGACGCTGCTGGCCCAGGCGATGGAGTCCGAGGCCGAGCAGATCGACGTCTGGTATCCGTGCGAGGCGGCCGACCGGGTCACCGACCGCCTGCTCGCGGGACTGCTCGCGGCCTGCCAGCAGGCGCTGGGCGGCGATCCGGACGCACCCGAACGCGACCCGGTCGAGCAGATCGCCGACATGGTGCTGGCGGTCTCGCCGCAGCAGGTCTGCCTGATCCTCGACGACACCCAGCTGCTGCCGACCGCTGAGGTGATCACCGACCTGCTCGCACACCTGCCCGGCAACGGGCACGTGTTGGCATCGGGCCGCCGACGCATCGACGTGCCGACGGCGCGGCTGGACGCCGGCGGCGAGCTCGAGCAGGTCACGCAGTCCGATCTGATGATGACAGCCGACGAGGTCGTCCAGTTCGCCAACCTGCGCGGCGTCGACGCCGACGCGCTCGACCCTGCCCAGGGCTGGCCGGCCTTCGTCGAGCTCGCGGCACGGGCCCGCGGATCGGACCCGCGGACGTACCTCGAGGAAGAGGCGCTGCGGGCACTCGACGCCGCACGCCGTCGGGATCTCGCCCGGTTCGCATTCGTCGGCGGTGGCGACGACGAGGTCGCCGCCGCCGTGACCGGGCTGACACTCCTCGACCTCGTCGGCGAGCTGCCGTTGGTTCGTTGGACGGGCGGCTGGGCGCAGCTCCACGACCTCTGGGGCGAACTGCTCGCGGACGAGCTGACCGAGGGCGAACGCGCCGCAGCGGCTGTCGCGGCTGCCCGCGTGGCCCGCGGGCGCAACGCTCTGGAGCGTGCGATCGATCTGTGCGCCGAGGGCGGTGCCGACGACGAGTTGCTCGTCACGCTCGAGCACGCCGTGGCGCAGGGCGTCGTGGGCGGACTCCGCCCCCAATTGCTGCGCCGATGGCAGGCGACGATCCCCCGCGGGGACGCCGAGGCACCGGTCGGCCGATTGCTCGCCGGCCTGATCGAGCGCGAGCGCGATCCGACCACCGCCGAGGCGACCGACGCGCTCGACGCCGCCGCCGAGGGGTTCCGGCTGGCCGGCAACCACGAGCTCGAACTGGTGTCGCTCTCGCACCTCGGATACGTCGCTCGCATCTCGGGGGAGCCCGATCGGGTGCTCGCCGTGCAGGAACGCATCCGCCGGCTCAGCGAGCACCATCCACCGGCCGCACCGTTCGTCCTGCTCTGCGACGCGTGGCTGGCGCTGGTGCGCGGCCGACCACGGGATCAGCTCGCAGCGGTCGAGGCCATCGATCCGACGCAGCTCCCGTTGCTGTGGAGCGCGACACGCGACCACCTCGTGGCGCACGCACTCGGCAATCTCGGCCGTCCCCACGAGGCGCTCGCCGCGGTGCCCCGCGACATCGAGAGTGGACACCTCGCGATCCCCGGCGCGCTCAGCACCGAGCTCGGGTGCCACTGGTGGGCCGGCCACCCCGAGGTGATCCACGACTGGCCGGCCGACGGGCTCGGGCCCGAGTACGGCGCCCGAGACCGGTTCGTCACCAATTCGTTCCTCGCCTTCTGCCGGGCCAACGCCGGCGACATCGCGTCGGCTCGGCGCCTGCTCGCAGCTGCCGAGGAGGGCGCCGGCGCGGCGCCGGGCAGCCTCATCGCCGC
Source organism: Ilumatobacter sp. (assembly GCF_030065885.1). Classification (GTDB taxonomy): domain Bacteria; phylum Actinomycetota; class Acidimicrobiia; order Acidimicrobiales; family Ilumatobacteraceae; genus Ilumatobacter. The sequence continues at coordinate 23,694 of NZ_JASJCS010000092.1, forward strand.
CCAACTCGTCGGCGTCCGGATGGTCATCGACGTCGTCGAGAGCAACGAGGAGGCAGCAGCGACGACGCTCCGAGCGATCCTCGAGCACCTCCCGCTGGGCGAGGGCATCAGCGACCAGATGCTGCGGAGCTTCCTCACGTTCCCGTACGTCCTCGTCCCCGAGACGCGCTCGTTCTGGGAGACGGCCGACCTCGGGCCGTCACTCGTCGAGGGGAGGTATCTCGCCGCAGCGTTCGCCGGTGCGCGCGAACGCGACGACCTCGGTGCGATCGCGACGATGCGGTGGCCAGAGCCGGGGCTGATCGCCGCCCGGCTGCCGGTCAACTGGGCCATGGAGCTCGCCGTGTACGGGGCACACGCCGGCCGCTACGAGGCCGGCCGACTCGCCGCATGGCTGTGTGAGCACTGGGGCCGACCGGCGCGCGACGCGCTCGCAAGATGGATCGAGCACCCCGCGCTGGGTGCGGCGGCGCGCGAGCTGCGGGCTCGCACCCCGACACCGCCCGACCAACCGGTGGCGGTCCGGCTGCTCGGCGAGACGCGCCTGACGGTCAACCGGTCCGACACGGCAGACCCCGACTGGCGGCGGGAGCGGGTGCGGGCGCTGCTGGTGTGGCTCGTGCTCAACCCGGAGAGCAGCCGCAACCGGGCGGCGGCGGCACTCTGGCCCGACCTCGATCCCGACAAGGCGGGCAAGAACCTGCGGACGACGCTCAACTACGTCCACCGCGTGCTGGAACCGCAGCGCACGAGTCGCGACGCGGCATGGTTCGTCCGGGCGGACGGCCAGCACCTCACGCTCCACCGGAGCCTCGATGTCGACCTGTGGCGGTTCAACGATCTGCTCGAGCGAGCCGACGACGCCGAGCGGCGGGGACGGCCGACCGAGGCGCTGCCCGTGCTGGTGGAGGCTGCCGGACTCTGGCGGGGCGACCTCGCCGCGGACCTCGACCACGAGTGGCTCGACCTCGAGCGCATCCACGTCGGCAGCCGCTTCGTGCGCGCCGCCTGCAGAGCAGCCGAGCTGCTCGTCGCGACACGGCGCCCGGCCGAGGCGATCGACATGGCGAGAACCGCTCTCGAGGCCGACCCGTATCACGAGCGCAGCTACCTCGCGCTCGCCGGTGCCTACCGGGCGGTCGGCGATCACACGTCGGCGAGGGCGATCCTCGACCGAGCCGCCGACCAGCTCGGCGCGCCCGTCGGCTGACCGCCGGCGCGCGTGCGCGGCGCCGGCGACGAGCCCGTACCCTCGTTGCCGTGACGGGACCGAGCCAACAGCCCGCCGAGTTCACGAACGACACGCTCGACCTCGGCACCCTGCCTCGCGTCGAGGCGGGCGCCTTCGAGTCCCTCGACCCGGCGTATCTCCGCATGCGGATGGTGGCCGCCGGCGCGTTCGGCGCCGTCGTGGCCGTCGCCGCGCTCACCGTGGCGCTGTTGTCCTCGTCCTGGGTCGTCGGTGTGGTCGGGGCCGTTCTCGTCGCCCTCGTCGCCCTCGTCGCGCTCGCCCGCCGGATCGAGGTCGGCTACATGGGGTTCCTCGTGCGCGAGCAGGACGTGTCGTACCGGAGTGGCGTGATCAGCCGTGCCGTGGCGACCGTGCCGTTCGCTCGGGTCCAGCACGTCGCCATCCATCGCGGACCGCTCGATCGCCGGTTCGGCCTCGCCACCCTGCAGATGCGCACCGCCGGCGGGAGCATTGCGATCCCCGGGTTGCGTGTCGAGCTCGCAGAACGCCTCAAGCAGGTGGTCGCCGATCGGGCCAGCGAGCTCGCCGACGCCGAGGCCGACGTCGCCGACGACACCGGCGGGCGATGACGACCGAACCCGGCGGCGAGCCGCTCCCGCCGCCCAACTGGCAGCCGCCACCGGCGCCCGGTGACCGCGAGCTGCTCGCGCAACCGATCCGCCAGTCGCCGATTGCGCTCGCCTTCATCGCGATGCGGTTCGTCCGCCGGCTCGGCCTGTCCGCCCTCGTCGCCGCAGTCGTGTTCGTGACCCAGGGCGGGATCGGCATCGGCATCGCCGCGCTCGCGCTCGTCGCAGCGGCCGCACTGTTCGTCTTCTCGGCGCTGAGCTGGTGGCGCTTCACGTTCGCCGTCGTCGGGGACGAGCTGGTCGTCACCAAGGGGATCCTGTCGGTCGAACGCCTGGTGATCCCGCTCGACCGGGTGCAGAGCGTCGCGATCGACCAGCGGCTCACCCACCGGGTGGTCGGACTCGTCCGCGCCTCCGTCGACACGGCGGGCTCGTCGCAGGCCGAGCTCGAGATCGACGCCATCGACCGGCGGCGGGCCGAGGCGCTTCGGCGGGTCGCCGCCGATGCCCGTGACCAGCAGCAGGCCTCGGCAGGCACGCCCACCGGCGCGGTCGCCGCAGAGGTCGCAGAGGTGCTCGTCCGGCGATCGTGGCGCGAGCTCGTGCTCGTCGGCTTGACGACCGCACCCTGGGCCGGCCTGGTCGTCATCGCGCCGCTGATCGCGTTCGGCGACGAGCTCGGCCAGCTGTCGGGGGTCGGCGTGTGGATCGAGGAACAGGCCGAGCGGGTCGGAGGACTCGGTGACGAGTCGCCGGCTGCTGCTGTCGCCGTCGTCGCCGGCATCGTGGTCGCGATCACGGTGGTCGGCGCCGTCCTCCAGGTCGTTCGGGAGGTCCTGGCCCACTGGGACCTCACGCTCGTGCGCACGGCCACCGGCGTGCGACGCACCGCCGGTCTGCTCAGCACGACGAGCCGTTCGTCGACCGTGCGGCGCATCCAGACGATCACGACCGACGACACACCGCCGCAGCGGTGGCTCGGGTTCACGCACGTCCGACTCCGCGTCTTCGGCGACAACGACCTGTCGCTGCCCGGCGCGCGTCCCGACGAACTGACGAT
>NZ_JASJCS010000093.1 GCF_030065885.1 Ilumatobacter sp.
CGCGACCGCGACCCTCGCAACGCGCTGCTGCGGCGGGCGATCGTCCACTTCGCCGTCGACACCGAACAGGTCTTCATGACCACCCGCCTGTCGGGCGACAGCACCCGCTTCCTCCCCTTCAACCGGGGCGACGGCGACCGGGCCGGCAACCCCCAACGCCCCGGCTACCGCACCGGCTACCTGTGGGAAGAGGTCTGGCAGCGCGACGCCTGGCTCGACCTGCTCCACCGATTCGTCCTCACCACCACCGACGACGCCGGCAAGAAGGTCACGCTCTTCCCCCGCTACCACCAGTGGAGCGCCGTCCTCCAGCTCGTCGCCCACGCCCGCGAGCACGGCGCCGGGCAGTCGTACCTCGTGCAGCACTCGGCCGGGTCGGGCAAGTCGAACACGATCGCCTGGCTCGCCCACCGGCTCTCGTCGCTCCACGACGCCGACGACCACAAGGTGTTCGACAAGGTCGTCGTCATCACCGACCGGCTCGTGCTCGACCGGCAGCTGCAGGAGACGATCTACCAGTTCGAGCACACCCACGGCGTCGTCGAGAAGATCGACCAAGACTCCAAGCAGCTCGCCGAGGCGCTCGCCGGCGAGCGGGCCCGCATCGTCATCACCACGATCCAGAAGTTCCCGTTCGTGATGCAACACGTCGAGGAGCTCAAGGCCCGCCGCTACGCCGTCATCATCGACGAGGCCCACTCCTCCCAGACCGGCGACTCCGCCAAGGAGATGAAGAAGGTGCTCGGCGGCGGCGCCGGCGATGTGGGGGCGGAGCTCGCTGCGGCCGAAGCCGCCGAGGCCTCACTGGTCGACGAGGTGCCCGACCCGGTGCAAGACCTGCTCGCCGAGGAGGTCGCCGCCCGCGGCCGGCAGTCGAACATGTCGTTCTTCGCCTTCACCGCCACCCCCAAGGGCCGCACCCTCGAACTGTTCGGGCAGCGGGGCGACACCGGCAAGTACGAGCCGTTCCACCTCTACTCGATGCGCCAGGCGATCGAGGAGGGCTTCATCCACGACGTCCTCGCCAACTACGTCACCTACGACACGTACTTCCGTATCGAGAAGGCGGTTGCGGAGGACCCCGACTTCGACAAGTCGCGGGCGAGCGCCGCGGTCGCCCGCTTCGTGTCACTGCACGAGCACAACCTCGCTCAGCGCGCCGACGTGATCGTCAACCACTTCCGCTCGCACGTGGCGGGGAAGATCGGTGGGCAGGCGAAGGCGATGGTGGTCACCGCCTCCCGGCTGCACGCGCTGCGGTACAAGCGGGCGCTCGACAAGTACTGCGCCGAGCACGGCATCGGCGACGTCGGCGTGCTGTGCGCCTTCTCCGGCAAGTTGGAGGACGAGGGCGAGGAGTGGACCGAGTCGAAGGTGAACGGCTTCCCCGAGTCGGAGACGCCCCGCCGGTTCGACTCCGACGACTGGCAGATCCTCGTCGTCGCCGAGAAGTACCAGACCGGCTTCGACCAACCGAAGCTCTACGCGATGTACGTCGACAAGACGCTGACCGGCTTGGCGGCCGTGCAGACGCTGTCGCGGTTGAACCGGACGCACCCGCAGAAGACCGGCACCTTCGTGCTCGACTTCCGCAACGACCACGAACAGATCCAAGACTCCTTCGCGCAGTGGTACGTGCGGACGCACGCGCCCCCGACCGACCCGCACCTGCTGTGACACCCACGCCGAGCTGGGGCCTTTCGACGTCTTGCGGGGCGATGAGATCGAGACGATGATCGGCCTGCTGCTTACCGACCCGGAGAAGAACCACGAACGCATCCACTCCGTGATGCAGCCCGCAGTGCAGCGGTTTGGTGCGTTGTCGAAGGAGGGCCAGGACGAGTTCCGCGACGTACTGACGCGCTTCACGAGGGTCTACGCGTTTCTCTCTCAGGTTGTTTCGTTCACCGACATCAAGCTGGAGCGCGGCTACCTGTTCTGCCGGCGGCTCCTGCAGCTCCTGAAGCGAGAGTCGTTGGGCGGTGTGGACCTCGGCGACTCGGTCGAGCTCACCCATCTGCGGATGGAGAAGCAGTGGGAGGGCGACGCATCGCTCGATGAAGGCGGGCCTGACGTCGGGACCTTCTACGGCGGCTCCGGCCGCACGCCGCTGGTCGAAGAAGTGCCGCTGTCGGAGATCATCAAGCGGTTCAACGAGCGGTTCGGTATCGGTATCTCCGAGAACGACGCCGTCGTGTTCGATCAGGTCGACGCCGACCTCGTCGCCGACGAAGAGATCCAGATGCAGGCCGGCGCCAACGAGCTCGAACGGTTCATGGCCGGCCTCGACGCGCAGTGGCAGTCGCAGCTGATCAACCGGATGAAGCTCAACGAGGAGCTCGTCCTCACCACGCTCGACAACCCCGAGCTGCAGGCGGCCTGGCTCGAACGCAGCGGCCCGAAGATCTACGCCCAGGCGAAGGTGGCGCGTCAGCGGACGTGCCCGATCGGCGAGCTGATCCAACCCGACGGCGAGACGAGCTTCCTCGAGTACAAGTCGACGCTGCGGTGGGACGTCAACCGCGGCGAGAAGAGCAAGGTCATGGAAGACGCCGTCGTGAAGACCATCGCCGGCTTCGCCAACAGCAAGTACGGCGGCACCCTGCTCGTCGGCGTCACCGACGACGGAGGCATCTACGGCCTCGAAGCCGACTACGCCACCTTCAGCAAGCGAGGCGAACGGGGCGACCGAGACCTCTGGGGTCAGCACCTCAAGAACCTGTTGGACCGCCTCGGCAAGTCAGCCGCCACCTTGGTCGACTGGGACTTCTTCACCATCGAAGGAGAAGACATCTGCCGAGTGTCCATCGACCCCAGCGACCACCCGGTGTACGAAACGAAGGGCGACGAGAGCGTCTTCTGGTGGCGCACCCCGGTCAGCACCGACGCGATCAAAGACGAGGAGGAACGAGACCGAGTCATCGCCCGCGGCTGGGGTTAGCCGCGATCACCTCGGCTTCAGTCGCTCGATCCCTAGCCAGATCGCTGGGCGATGAGCGCGCCGGTGTCGTCGTAGAGCGACACGGTGTCGCCGCTGTTGTTCCAGACGGCCGATCCAGAGTTGCACCAGTAGACGTTGAAGGAGTCATCGGCTCCACAGCCGCTGAACAGCGTCACAGACTCACCGGGTTGCAGCACGATTGCACCGAACCGGTAGCGGTGATTTGGTCCCTCGTCCTCGACGACCCAGCTGGTCATGTCCAACGCGGAGGACCCGATGTTGCCGAATCGGACCCACTCGTCGTTCTTGTTCTGGTTGTCGTTGCCGTCGGCGTCGAATCGGATTGCGATCTCGACCGCAGGCACTGCGGTCGCTTGGGTCGTCGTCGGCGGCGTGGTTGTTGTGGTCGTCGGAGGCAGGGTCGTCTCTGCGATCGTGCTGGCCGTGGTCGGCTCGGGCTGAGCAGCGGTCGTCGGCGCCTCGGTGGTCGCCGGTGCGACAGTTGTCGTTGGAGCCGGATCCGTCGGCGGGACGGTGACAGGCGTGGTCGTCAGTGGCGTAGCTGTTGCCGCTGATTCGGTCGTCGGCGACTCGATGTCAGCGAACTGGCTGGCAGCGAGTGTGGTGCTCGTGGATTCGCCGAGGGTTGCCAACTGGTCGTCGTCACCCGGCGCGAATGCCGCCGACGACGCTGACAGTCCGACAAGACCGACCAACGCCCAACCCCACACCGGCAGGCGCCGGTATTTCCGTTTCCAGAACGGCGTCGCTGTCTCCGCCGCCGTGACCGGAATCTCCGGTGTGTCGCCCGCCTGGGGAGGATCCCAGTTACTCATCGCGCCTCCGAACCGGACGGGTCCCGCCACGTCCGTGATGAGTATTCCAGCTTCATCGAGAGGGCTTGCGCTAGGGACTTTCGTATCGACTTGTGAAGCGACCGGGCGATATCTCTTCCCATCGGCTTGCGGGAAGACCGTCAAGCGGGCTGTGATGTCATCAACCCGACGGGAAGGCGGATATGAAACTGATGCCATTGCGGTTCGCGGGGAGCTGTGCTGAATGCGGGGTTCGCATCGATCAGAAGACCAAGGCGTGGTACGACTCCGAGGCCTCGCAGGGCAAGAAGATCACGTGCACGACGTGCCGGCCGGTCGGTGCGCAGCTCACCGTCGACTCTGCTGCCGAGCCTTCCCCCACCCCTTCCGTTCCGAAGAGGCCGGCTCGAACAGATCTCGAGAAGGGGACGGAGCTCGAGCAGCAGATCGCCGCCGTCTTCGCTGCTGCTGGCTACCAGGTGCGGACCAACGTGGTGCGGGAGGGCAAGAGCGGCACCAGCCACGAGGTCGACGTGCTCGCCGAGAAGACGGATGAGCTGCTCACTGTGTCGGTCGCGATCGAGTGCAAGGCGTGGGCGAGCCCGATCGAGAAGGACGTCGTCACGAAGTCCGACTACGTGCGGCGCGACCTCGGGCTCGGTCATGGCATCGTCGTCTCGCTGAACGGCGCACGGCCCGGGGCGCTCGCCGCCGCTGACGAGCTCGGCATCATCGTGTGGGGGCCCGACGAGCTCGAACCACGACTCGGCAGAGTGCCAGTGCTCGGTCTGCAGAACCGCCCGATGGTCGAGGAAGTCGGTTTCCCGCGGCTGCTTGACGAGGACGGCGCCGCCCGGCTTCTCGAGAAGGAGGCCAGCGGCCGCTTCGGCATCGGTCGAGAAGAGGTCGTGTGGAGCGGCTCGGTGTGGATCCCGGTATCAGTCGTCCAACTCACGCTGATGAAGATGAAGCTCGTCCGCCGCCAGACGCGCACCTCGTCCGCGTGGGCGGTCTACGACCTGATCGCCGGCACGTTCGTCACCGGTCTCGACGCAGAACCCGATCGAACTCCCGTCGCCGTCGACGGTGGCATGCTGCGATCGAGGATGAAGGCCGTCGAGCCGGCGAAGCGACTCGACAAGGTGATCGCCAGCTACGACCGGGTGACGTCGGACTCGGCCAAGGAGAAGTACCGCGGCCAGCTGGGAGCGCTCGGGGTCCCTGACTGGCACACCGCCACGACCGGCGACTCGCACCCGTTCCTGTACCCGCTGTACCTAGCCATTGCGCAACAGAAGGCTGGCACCGAACGAGTCGTCGCCGTCGACGCCTACCGCTCGCGAGTCGACGCCGACCTGAGTCTCGGGCTCTCCAAGTCCATTACCTGGGTTCGCGATTCGTTGGGCATCTAGGGGCCAATGCATGTGCTGGCCGACATGGGAGACTTCGGATTGGCATGAACCTCGACGCCCCCGATATCGCCTTGCGGACCGCCGCGTTCATGTGGCTGAATCGCGTCACCGACGGAGGCAAGCTTCCGGTCTCCTGGTCGGAACTCCAGCGGGGGTTCGTGCACGATGGCGAGGCGGTGACGCTCATCGGACAGAAGGGAATCTGGAAGCCGCGGCAGGCGCGTCTGCCTCTATCGATAGCAACAGCCCCACCGCGAGCCGGCGGCCCGGCGCCTTACGACGACGAGGTCACCGATGAAGGACTGCTGCGCTATCGGTACGAAGGCACCGACACCGGCGGCTACAGGAACGAATGGCTTCGGGAGTGTTTCCGGCAGCAGGTCCCGCTCGTCTATCTCCACGGCATCGATGTCGGGCTGTACCTCGCGTCGTGGCCTGTGCTGATCGTTGGTGATCATCCTTCAGAGCTGGCCGTGTCTGTCGCCATCTTCGACCCGGCCCGCATTCGGCCGGACCTCTCGCCGGCGGTTGCGGATGCCGCCGAACAACGCTTCTACACGCGTCTCACCAAGCAGCGACTCGACCAGGCGACGTTCCGTCAGCGGGTCCTGCGGGCGTATCGCCACTCGTGCTCGGTGTGCCGACTCCGGCACGATGAGCTGCTCGACGCTGCGCACATCGTTGCGTTCGCGGAAGACGGCCCGTCGACGGTCGACAACGGCTTGTCGCTCTGCAAGATCCACCACGCCGCCTACGACCACGACATCCTCGGGGTCCGGCCGGACGGAGTCCTTTGTCTTCGCGACGATCTGCTGGACGAGATCGATGGACCAATGCTCCGCCATGGACTCCAGGAAGTACACGGTCAGCGGCTGATCGTCCCTACGCGCCCGTCGGATCGTCCCAGGCGGGACCTGCTCGAGCGACGGTGGCACCAGTTCCTCGGCGCTGCTTGAGCGAGCGGGGTTTGCGGAGATCTGCTGTCCGTCGTTCGGTGATGCGATGGGGTTGTGCTTGTCGATCGCTCATTCGACGTCGACGATCGGGTTCGGGACGTCGATCCAGCCGATCTATCTCCAGCATCCGGTGGCGTTGGCGACGTCGGCGAGCTCTCTGCACGAGGTTGCCGGGTCGGTTCCGGCTCGGTGTCGGTGTCACCCATGGGCCGGTGATCCGGCGGCTCGGTGTCGGGGTGGGTCGCCCGTTGAGCGACATGCGCGACGACGTGGCCACGATGCGCACGGCGGCCGAGCACACGGGTGGGTTGCCGCCGGTCGATCTGGCGGCGCCCTCGCGACAAGATGGTGGCGTTGGCGGTCGAGGTGGGCGATGGTGCGGTGAGGGCGAACGCGTCGCGGAGCCGGATGGCGCACTCGTTGTCGCTGGTCGGTGACGATCAGCTGGCGGGCAGGTTCCAGGTCGGCAACATGATCCCGACAGTGATCGACGACGACCTCGACGCGGCCCGTGCCCGCAACCGCAAGACGTTGCGGGGGTATGTGGCGTTGCCGAACTGACGGAACTATTGGGTGGATCCCGGCTCTGGCGACGAGATGGCCGCCGTCGCGGCGGCGCTCGAGGCCGGTGATGACGATGGGGTGGTGGCGGCGATGTCGGATCGCTGGCTGGATGACTGCACCTTGTCGGGCCCGGTCGGTCGGGTGCGTGCGGGTGTCGAGGCCTGGTTCGACGCCGGCGTCACCAACCCCACCGTCGTCCCGTCGTGTCACGTTGTGTCAGACACAACGTGAACGTGACATCCCTCCTTCACGATGGCGGCATGGCCAGCCAATCGCCTTCACGAACTGCAAGCAGATTGCTAGCATCGTCTCGCATGAGGACGCTCTACGTGCGCAACGTGCCCGACGAGGTGGGCGAGAAGCTCGAGCAGCTGGCGGCACGCGAGGGGATGTCGCTGTCGGCGTTCGCAGCACGTGAGCTCGCACAGATCGCCCAGCGCGCCGACAACGCCGCGTTGCTCGCCGGCCTTCCCGATCTTGGCGTCGGGGCGGAGTCGGTTGTCGCCGCCCTCGATGAGGGGCGCGCCGAGCGGTGATCGTCGTCGACGCCTCCGCCGCCCTCCTTGCACTTCTCGAAGATGGCGAGGCGCGAGTGCGGCTGTCGGACGAGTCCCTCGCGGCCCCGCACCTGATCGACTCCGAGATCGTTCAGGCTCTGAGAACGCAGGTCCGGCGTGGCGAGATCGACGCTCGACAGGCACTTCGTGCCCTCGAGACCTGGGCCAAGCTCGGCATCCAGCGTGTCGGCGTCGTCGGCATGTTGCAGCGCGTCTGGCAGCTGCGCGACAACCTCACCGCCTACGACGCCTCCTACGTAGCCGTCGCCGAGGCACTCGACTGCGAGCTCGTCACCGCCGACCGACGTCTGGCCGGTGCTCCGGGCACCCGGTGCCCGATCACCACCGTGAGCACGCAGACGTCCACACCGCGTCGAGCGACCCGGTCATGAGCCGTCGGTGCTCGCCGCTACTCGTCGGTCAGCGGGTAGACGTCGCTGGCGGCCAGGAACTCATCCATGAGGTCGAGGACGGCAGGCACTTCGGTCGCCAGCGGATAGCCATACCACTCGATCGCGGTGAACGCGGTCTCGGGATGTTCGCTCGCGACCCAACGGTGCAGCTGGATCATGAACGACTGCAAGCGGTTCAGGTCGACGAAGCTCGAGACGGCGTCGACCACCTGACCGTTGGCGACAGTCCAGCCGAACTCCTCGTCGAAGTCGATGCCCGCAGCCATTGAGAACGCATCGTTCCGCTTCGTCTGACACGCGAATCGGTGACCACCCACGGTCTCGTCGCCGCCGCTCGCTTCCAGATCCTCGATGAGGCCTTCGTACGCGCACGAGGTGACCTCGTATCGCGCGCCAGCGGCGTGCGCTGCAGCGACGAACACCACCTCCGGATCGTCCAGATCGGCGGGCGGCGGACTGGGGCCTTCCCGAGCGGTCGACCACCCCATCCCGTCGCCGCGGTTGAACGCCTCGTATGCCTCGATGACGGTCTCGAACGCTTCAATGGCCTCTGCGTTGCCGTCGGCGCCCGCCAATTCCACAACGACCGACTCGACGGGGGGAAGGGTGTCCGGCGTGGTCGCAGGAGGGAGCGTGGTTGCCGGCCGAGCCGGATCGTCGTCGCGAGCCGCCAGCGCGATGCCGACCACGACGAGCGCGATCAGACCGGCAGCTGCTCCGAGGACGTACCAGCGGCGCGGCGGCTGCGAGGTCTCGTTCGAGCGCATGATGAACTCCGTTCCGTCGATGGGCTTGGCGCCCGCGACTTGGTTGTGCTCCCGGGGCGTGTCGTGCTGCTCGTCCGGAGCGAACTCCACGGCCGCAGTGGCGGCGAACCTGCGGTCGGCCAGCGACCGGATTTGGGCCTCGAGATCAGCCATCGATCGTCGCTCCCAGTTCTCGGCGCAGCCGTCTCATCCCCCGCGACAGGTGTGTACCGATCGCGCTCACCGACGTGTCGAGGGCGTCGGCGACCATTCCGTATGACCAGCCGCAGCCGTGGACGAGCCACACCGCCGACGCCTGCGTCGCCGGCAGGCCCGCCAGTGCCTCCGGGAGTCCGGGCTCGACGTCGGGGAGCTCCCGCTCGCCGCTCCACTCGATCAGGCCCTCCCGCCGACGCCGCGACCGCGACTGCGCGACGCGGAACAGGTACCCAGTCGGGTTCTCCATCGCGAGCACCCGATCACGGTTCTCCCAGGCGTACGCCAGCGCCTCGGCGACTGCGTCTTCGACGCTGCTCCGATCGACGTGTCCGGCGAGCGCGCGGCGGAGGTCGGGTTCCACCCTCTCGACCAGCGCCTCGAACGTTCCCATCAGTCGATCAGCCCCTCCATCTCTAGTAACCCGTGACGCAGCGGTTCGCGCAACAAGCACTGGCGGACGGGTTCCAGATCGGCAACATGATCCCGACGGTGATCGACGACGACGTCGACACGGCCCGTGCCCGCAACCGCACGACGTTGCGAGGGTATGTGGCGTTGCCGAACCATCGCGGCGCTCGAGGCCGGTGACGACGACGGGGCGATGGCGGCGATGTCGGATCGCTGGCTGAATGGCTGCACCCTGTCGGGCCCGGTCGGCCGGGTGCGTGAGGGTGTCGAGGCCAGGTGCGGGAGCCAAGGACGGCAACGACGATCTCATCCGTCGCGGTGCGGTACCGATCACCGAGCTCGACCAGCTGTTCGAGCTCGACACGTCGACCCTCTCGCCCCCGCTCCAGGACACGCTCTTCTAGCGGCGGGAGCGGCCCGCGGCCCGTTCCCGTTTCACGTTGTGTCAGACACAACGTGAAACGGCTGACAGCACCGACCGGTCAGCTCAGGGCGTGGCGCTGGCGTGCGAGTGCCGTGGTGTCGCGCAGTACGAGCTGTGTCGGGAGCACGGTCTCGGTCGGTACCGACTCACCTTGCATGAGCCGCTTGAGCTTCTCGGCGGCGGCGACACCCAGCCCGGCGACGTCCTGTCTGACCGTGGTGAGGTCGAAGTAGTGCGCCAGGTCGTGGTCGTCGAAGCCGACGATCGAGACGTCGTCGGGGACCGAGAGCCCGAGCCGCCGCACGGTGTGAGCGGCGCCGATCGCCATCTCGTCGGCGATCGAGAACACGGCCGTCGGCGGGTTCGACGTCGCGAGCATGGTCGCCATCGCGTCGGCCCCGCCGGCCGTGGTCAGGTTGCCCGGCAGGATCAGCGACTCGTCGACCTCGAGCCCGGCGGCGGCGAGCGTGTCGCGGTACCCCCGCGTCTTGAGGATCGTCTGCCCGAACCCGATCGGGTCGTCACGCAGCGCCGTGATGCAACCGATGCGGGTGTGGCCCAGGTTGATCAGGTGCTGGACGGCGGTCGCTGCCGCACGCTCGTCGTCGATGCGCACGATCGGGAGACGTGACTCGTTGGAGTTGACCGCCACGATGTGAAGACCCGACGTCAGCGCGTACTCCTCGTCGCGGGGCAGCAGCGGGAACGAGACGGCGATGACGCCGTCGATGCCGTCGAGCGTCAGCACGCTGTCGAAGAGGTCGTCGCGGCCGCCCGGCAGCCGAGCCAGCGTGTACCACTGCACCTCGTAGCCGGCCCCGCCGAGCGTCTCCTCGATCGCCGCCGCAATCTTGGCGTAGAACCACTGGTCGAGCAGCGGCAGCACGACGGCGATCGTGCCGAGCCGGCGCCGCCGCGTGACGGCGAGTTGCGCCCGGTTGTCGGGCCGATACCCGAGCTCACGGGCGGTGGCGATGACGTGATCGCGGGTCGCAGGCGTGACGTTCGGTAGGCCGTTGAGCGCACGGCTCACGGTGGCGTTCGAGACCCCGGCCGCGGCCGCGATGTCGTCCATCGTCACCCGCTTGCGCCCGCTCATCGCGGGCCGACCTCCCGCGTCCACCACTGCGACCATATCGGTTCGCCACCTCCCACGGATGTGCTCCTCCCGGCCACGAACTCGACCCCGGCCTTGACGAACCTGCGGCCTCGACGCGACGATGTATGGAAATGTAAGAGAGATGATAGCTCTTACATACCGGTCGGATTCGCTGGGGGTTCGGCCGAGAGGGGACGTCGGCAGACCCGCCGTCGTCGAGAGCAACAAGGGGGCACCATGATCAAGACCAGGAAGCGATCACGTCGGCTACGTGTGCTGGCGCCGCTGGCAGCGATCGCGCTCGTCGCCGCGGCGTGCGGGGATGACGACGACGATGACGCCGAACCCGCCGACGAACCAGCGGCGTCCGAGGACGACCCCGCGGCGGAGGAGGACGCACCGGCCGACGCCGGCGAGGAGTCCGCGGAAGAGATCACGTTGGTCATGATCGACAACGAGACCGGCGAACTGAGCCCGATCTTCGACGCGCGGATCGCCGAGTTCGAAGCCGCGAACCCCGGGGTCACGATCGAGCGGAACACCCGGTCGTTCGCCGACTACCTCGACACCATCCTGCTCACCGTGAGCGGCGACGATCCGCCCGACATCTTCCAGGGCAACGCCGGCTACACCGTCGACGGCCCGATGGTCGAAGCCGGGGTGGTCCTGAACCTCGACCCCTACGAGGAGCAGTACGGTTGGAACGCCCTGTTCGGTGAGTCGGCGCTCCAGATCAACAGCTTCTCCGAGGACGGCCAGCGGTGGGGCGACGGTCCGCTCTGGGGCCTCTCGCCGACCAACGAGATCGTCGGCGTGTACTACAACAAGACGATCGCAGCCGACCTCGGCATCGAGTTGCCGCCCGCCAGTTTCGAGGACTTCGAGGCGTCGCTCGCCACCGCTGCCGACGCGGAGGTGCTCCCGATCCTCGCGGGCAACATCGACAAGTGGCCCGGCGGGCATCTCTACAACGTCGTGCAGAACGCGATCGCGCCCGGCCAGGAGAACTACGACTGGGTGCTGCGGACGGAGGGCGCGAGCTTCGCGACCCAGGGCAACATCGACGCCGCTGCGAAGGTGCAGGAGTGGGCCAACGCCGGCTACATCAACGACGACCTCAACGGGCTCAGCTACGACGACTCCACCGCGCAGTTCACCAACGGCGAGGCGCTGTACTACTTCGCCGGGTCGTGGCTGGTCGGTGCCTACCAGGACGCCGAGATCGGGTTCTTCGCGATGCCCCGAGTCGATGGTGAGCCGCCCGCGGCGACCGGTGCGCTGTCGAGCCCGCTGCACGTGTCGAGCTCGACCGATCACCCCGACCTCGCGGTCGAGTTCATCGACTTCCTGACCAACGCCGAGGCCGCAGAGGTGCTGTCCGCGGCCGGCCAGTTGCCGGCCGCGACCGGTGGCTCGACGGGCGAGGGATCGCTCGCAGCCGATGTCTCGACGGCGCTGGGTCAGGTCGCCGCCGGAGGCGTGCTCGTGCCCTATCTCGACTTCGCGCTCGCGGATGCCGACCCGATCGTCGCCGGGCTGCAGGAGATCTTCGCCGATCGAGTCAGCCCGGAGGACTACGTCAACGACGTCCAGTCGGCGTACGAGGCAGAGATCGCCGGGTAGCGATGTCGACAGCCCACGCGGTCGGCGCAGACTCGACGACGGACCGCCCGGAGCTCGGCTCTGGGCGGTCCGGCAGCCCCGGACGGCAGGCTCCGTCCGGTCGTCGGCGCCGGACGGCGACGCCGTATCTGTACCTCGCCGCCCCGGCCGTCGTGTTCGCGGCGCTGGTCATCGGCCCGTTCCTCCACACGATCTACCTGTCGTTCGTCGAGTGGGACGGCCTCAACGAGATGGAGTTCGTCGGGCTGTCGAACTACACCGACGCGCTCACCGACGCAGAACTGCGTGCTTCGTTCCGGCACACGCTCGTGCTGATCCTGTTCTTCTCGGTCTTCCCGATCGCGCTCGCACTGATCGCGGTGTCGATCATGATCGGCGCTCGCGACATGCGAGGCCTGGGCTTCTACCGGAGCGTGCTCTTCATCCCCCAGGTCATCACCATGGCCGTCGTCGGGATCGTCTGGGGCTGGATCTACGGCTCGGACGGCGTCGTGAACCAGTTCCTCGGCGCGGTCGGGCTCGACTCGTGGGAACGCGCGTGGCTCGGCGACTTCACGTGGGCGCTCCCCGCACTGGGCTTCGTCGGCACCTGGCTGATGACGGGGTTCGTCTTCGTCCTCTTCCTGTCGGGCGCGCAGCGGATCCCGATCGAACTCTACGAAGCCTGCAAGACCGACGGCGGCGGATACTGGGCGCAGCTGTGGCACGTGACCCTGCCCGGCCTCCGAGGTGAGTTCGTCGTCTCGCTGACGCTCACGGTCATCGCCGCGCTGCGCACGTTCGACCTGGCGTTCATCATGACCAAGGGCGGCCCCGGCACGTCGACCCAGGTGCCGGCTCTCGACATCTACGAGCGGGCCTTCCGCCAGGGCGCCATCGGGTCGGCCGCCGCAGTCGCGACGATTCTGACGGTGATCGTGTTCGGCGCGACGTACCTCATCGGACGAATCGATCGGACCGGGTGAGCGCACGATGAGATCACGTCGCTTCAACCTCGTCGGACACGTGGTGCTCGGCATCATGGCGATCTACACGCTGATCCCGGTCGTGCTCGTCCTGCTCACCTCGATCCGCCCCGAGGGCGACAACAGCACGACCTTCGGCGTGCCCGACTCGATCGAGCTCGGCAACTTCGGCGATGCCTGGGAGACGGCCCAGTTCTCGACCTTCATGTGGAACAGCGTGCTGGTCACGATCGGCACGGTGATCGGCGCCACGCTCCTCTCGGTGCTGGCGGGCTACGCGTTCGGCACCATGGAGTTCCGCGGCAGGAACGTGTTGTTCTACACGTTCCTGTTGTCGCTGGTGCTCCCGTTCGAGTCCGTCGTGATCTCCTGGTTCTACACGTTCCGTGAGATCGGCCAGACCGACACGCTGCAGTCGCTGATCGTCCCCCAGATCGCGATCTACCTCGGCTTCGGCGTGTTCTGGATGCGGACGTTCTTCGCCGGCGTCCCGAAGGACCTGATCGACGCCGCGGCCATCGACGGCGCGACGTCGTGGCAGACGCTGTGGCGCGTCCTCGTGCCGATCGCGCGGCCGGCGATCACCACCCTGATCGTCCTCACCGGGATGTGGTCGTGGAACGCGTATCTGCTGCCCCTCGTGATGATCAGCAGCCAGGACGGCCTCACCGCTCCGCTCGGGCTGACGTTCTTCCGCGGTGACTTCACCACCGACATCACGGGTCTCGCTGCGGCCTCGGTCATCGTCGCCGCCCCCGTCGTCATCGTGTACGCCATCCTCCAGCGCAGCTTCGTGCGGGGATTGCTCACCGGAGCGGTCAAGGGATAGGACGGCGATGAGCAAGCCACGTGTGATCGTCGACCCGTTCCCCCGAACGATGTCGGAGATCTTCTCCGAGCCCGACCTGAAACGGCTCCACGATCTCGCCGAGGTCGTCTGGGGCCGCGACGACGTGATGCCAGCGGGTGAGTTCCTGGAGGCGCTCCCCACTGCCGACGTCGTCATCGCCGGTGCCTGGCGAGACCACTACACCCTCGACGGTGCGGCCGCACTACGGGCGATCATCGACGTGTCGGGTGCCTTCCCGCTCGACCTCGACATCGACCGCTGTCAACGGGAACACATCCGGGTGCTCGGCGTCGCCCCGGCATTCGGACGCCAGGTCGCCGAGATGGGCCTCGCGTTGACGCTGGCGGTGTCGCGGGGCGTCGTGCAGGGCGACCGTGAGTTCCGCCACGGCACCGAACGGTACCTCCACGCCGGCAACACCGACACGTTCCTGCTCCACGACCAGCCGGTCGGCTTCATCGGATATGGCGGCATCTCGCGCGCACTCACGGAGCTCCTCGCGCCGTTCAACACGACGATCTCGGCCTACGACCCGTGGCTCAACGATGGCCTCCTGCGACATCACGGCGTGGCACCGGCGTCGCTGGATGAGATCCTGACGACCAGCCGGATCATCTACGTCACCGCCGTACCCACCTCCCAGAACGAGGCGATGCTGTCGCGCGAGAAGCTCGAACTGATCCGTCCCGACGCCGTGCTCGTGCTGCTCAGCCGGACACATGTCATCGACTTCGAGGCGATGACCGAGATGGCCGCGCAGGGCAGGTTCCGCGTGGCCACCGACGTGGTCCCGACCGAACCGCTCGCACCCGATCATCCCGTCCGGTCGGTCGACGGCGTCGTGTTGTCGGCGCACCGCGCCGGGTCGGTGCGCGAAGGCCTGTGGGAGATCGGCGAGATGGTCTGTGACGACCTCGAGGCGATCCTCGCCGGTCTTCCGCCGGCGCGCCTGCAGAACGCCGAGCCCGAGCTGTTCCGACGCTACGCGAGCAACACCCCACCGACCCTCACGTCGACGCAGGAGACCGACTGACAGAGCACCCGACGTTTCACGTTGTGTCAGACACAACGTGAAACGTGGCCGTCGCGCCTCGCCGAGTGCCGGCGCGCGGGCGTCTCCTAGCCTGGAGCCGTGCCCACCAACGTCTCGCCCGAGTACAAGAAGGCGGAGGAGGCCTTCCGGCGGGCCCGGGACCCTCAGGAGAAGCTCGAGCACCTGCGGGAGATGCACCGCAGCATCCCCAAGCACAAGGGGACCGAACATCTCCAGGCCGACATCAAGACGCGCATCAAGGAGCTCACCGACGAGCTCGCCGGACCCCGCAAGCGCGGCGCCAGCACCGGGCCGCCGACGGTCTTCCGACCCGAAGGCGCCGCCCAGGTCGCGCTGATCGGACCGCCCAACACCGGCAAGTCGGCGCTGCACGCCCGGCTCACCGGTTCCCATGCCGACGTCGGTGAACACCCCTTCGCCACCCAGTGGCCGACGCCGGGCATGCTCCCCTACGACGACATCACCATCCAGCTCGTCGACGTGCCGTCGGTGGCGTCGACGCACGAGATCCCCTGGATCGCCAACACGCTGCAGCCCGCCGATGCCGCATGTCTCGTCATCGATCTCGGGCACGCCGGATGCGTCGCCGACGTGGTCGAGCTCCACGACATCCTCGCCGTACGCCACGTCCACCTCTCCGATGCCTGGCCGGTCGACGACGACCACGACGTCCACGGCATCGAGGTCGACAGCGACGATCCGTTCGCCAAGCAGTTGCCCACGCTCGTCGTCGCCAACCACGCCGACGCAATCGATGACGTCGCCGGCGAGCTCGAGGTCTTCCGCGAGCTGACCGGCTACACCTACGACGCCATCGCCACATCTGCCCACACCGGCCAGGGTCTCGACGAGCTGGCCGAGTGGCTCTTCACGCACTTGGCCGTGGTGCGCGTCTACACCAAGATCCCCCACCAGCCGCCCGACATGGACCGCCCCAACACGCTCCGCAAGGGTGGCACCGTCCTCGACCTCGCCCGCCTGGTGCACAAGGACATCGCGGCGGGCTTCCATCACGCCCGTCTGTGGGGAGGCGCCACCTTCGACGGCCAGCAGGTGGGCGCCGACCACGTGCTCGCCGACGGCGACGTCGTCGAACTCCACACGACCTAACCGACGTTTCAAGTTGTGTCAGACACAACGTGAACGGAACGACGCCGTCGGCGTCGGCCAGACTGGAAGCGTGAGCGACGAGGTCCCGCCCCCGGTCTCCGCCGTCGCCGACTGGCTGCGCACCGTTCCCGTCGAGTTGCGAGACCGCGTCGATCAGCTGCGCGCACTCGTCCACCACGTCGCACGGGACGAAGGTGCGTGGCCCCTCGTCGAGGAGGTCAAGTGGGGCCAGCCGAGCTACCGATCACCTCACGGCAACGAGTCGACGCCCGTACGGCTCGGTTGGACCGGCGATGGCGACGCTGCGCTGCTCACACACTGCCAGTCGACGGTCATCCCCGAGTTCCGCGCAGCCTACGGCGACGACTTCCGCTTCGACGGCGATCGGGCCG
>NZ_JASJCS010000094.1 GCF_030065885.1 Ilumatobacter sp.
ACAGCACGTCGGCGAAGTTGCCGCCGTAGATGGTGTCGTTGCCCGCGTCGCCGAAGACGTCGTCGAAGAGGCCGCCGCCGTAGACCGTGTCGACGTCGGTGGTCGAGAAGTCGACGTCGGAGTTGGCGTAGACGAGGTCCGAGCCGTTCTGGCCGCGCAACTCGTCGCCGCCCGGTCCGCCATGGAGCCGGTCGTCGCCGTTGCCTCCACGCACCACGTCGTCGCCGTCGTCGCCCCAGATCCGGTCGCCGCCGCCACCGCCGTAGAGGATGTCGCCGTCGGGGCCGCCCCAGATCAGGTCGTTCCCTTTGCCGCCGTCGACGTCGTCGATGCCGATGCCACCGTGGAGCTGGTCGAGGCCCAGCCCGCCGACGACGACGTCGTCGTCCTCGAAGCCGCAGACGATGTCGTCGCCGTCGAGCGCGTCGATCGTGTCGGGCCCGGGGGTCCCCGCGATCACGTCCGGGCCCGCCGTCGGGGCCTCCCCGTACGCCGTGATGACCGTCGCGTCGAAGCCGTCGCAGGCGACCGGGTACGTCTCGGTGGAGATCAACCGGAGGACCGCCCACTCCTGTCCGGTCTGGCCAGCGAGCAGCAGCTTGTCGTCCGCCTGGACGGTCAGCGCCAGCGCCGTGTCGTCGCCGCCGAGATCTCCCGTGGCCTTGCCGTCGAGGTCGAACGTCGAGTCGAGCCCGCCGCTGGCGAGGAGCCGTGCGATGATGCCATCGCGGCTGCCGACGACTCCGGTGGTGCCGGCGACGACGATCGTGCCGTCGGCTCGGAGCGCAACGTCGTTGAACTGCTCGACGTCCGCTCCGAAGTCGACGTCGACCACACCGCCCGTGCCGAACGATGCGTCCAGCGCACCGGCCGAGGTGACCCGCAGGACGATCGCGTCGCGTTCCGAGGGCGGTGATGTCTCACCGGCCACCACGAGCTTGCCGTCGGGCTGCAGCGCCAAGCCATGGCCCGCCGCAAAGGAAGCCAGGTCGATGATCGCCTCGCCGTCACCGTCGAACGTGGTGTCCAACGAGCCGTCGGTGAGCAGCCGGTGGAGCACGACGACCTGGTCGTCGGGGACGATCTGGTACTGCCAGGTCCACAAGAGCACGATCTTGCCGTCGGGTTGGATGACGAGATCGGACACCTCGCTGTCACCGCTGTGCGGCACCGTGACCACACCGTCGCTGTCGAACGTCGTGTCGAGGGTGCCGTCCGTCAGGAACCGGGCGGCACCGACCTCGCTGTTGCCGTCCCACCCGATGACGATCTTGCCGTCGGCCTGTAGCGCGACGCCTCTCGCCTCGCCGTCGAGATCCGGCGTGACGATGCCGCCGGTCCCGAACGTGGCGTCGGGTGTTCCGTCGGCGGCGAACCTGGCGACCGACGGATCGCCGCCGGACTCTCCCACGGCGACGATCTTGCCGTCGGGCTGGACCACGAGGTCGTAGAAGCGGCCGGTGCCGGTGACGCCGCCGCCGATCCCGAACGTTCCGTCCACCTGTCCATCCGGTGTGAGCTTGGCGAGGACGCTGGCGTCTCCGCCGGGCTGGGTCCACCCGGCGACGAGCGAGCTGCCGTCGGGCAGTTCGGCGATCGCTTCGGCCTGGCTGGGCACGCCGAATCCGCTGACCCACGCACCGCCCATGCCGAATCGCGGATCGGGCCGGATCTCGTGCACCTCGATCGACACCGTGCCCGGGGTCGACGTCGCGGTGCCGTCGTCGACGGTGAAGGTGAAGGAGTCGTCGCCGAGGAAGCGCTCGTCGGGGATGTAGGTCACGTTGGGAGGCGTGCCGGTCAGCCGCCCGTGGGACGGCGGTGTCTCGATGCCGAACGTGATGGGGTCGAGGTCGGGGTCCGAGCCCGTCAGCACGATCTCGATCGAGGTGTCCTGCCAGGCGAACACCGACTGATCATCCGCGGTCGGCGTGCTGTTCGCGGCCACGGTGGTCGCATCCAACACGATGCTCGGCACGGCGACGAGGACGAGCAGCAGCCCGACGACTGCGTTCGATCCGATCCGCCGATGTGTGGTCGTTCGTCGCTCGTTGATGGCCCACCTCCTGCCGCCGCGGCCATGCGATCCATGCGATGCATGTGATGCGGGCAACCGCCATCGCCCGCGCCTGGAGGTACGAAGCTACCGTGCCCGCCGGCGCCGTGCAGGAGCAATCACCCGAGCGGGGTCAAGATCCGTTCAATGCGTCGTGGGCCGTCGCTCACGGCACGTTCTCGACGATTTCGCAGGCAGTAGCGGTGTCTCCGCTGCCCGAGTTGTAGATCCCGCCGTTGCAGTAGTCACCGAGGATGTGCGGACCGCCGCGCAGCGTGTCAGCGCCGTTGTTGCCGTACAGGCTGTCGTCGCCGGACTTGCCCGACAGGACGTCGGCGAAGTTCCCGCCGTAGATGGTGTCGTCGCCGGCGTCGCCGTACACGTCGTCGTAGAGCCCGCCGCCGTACACGGTGTCGACCGCGGTCGTCGAGAAGTCGACGTCGTCGTTGGCGTACACGAGGTCGGAACCGTTCTGGCCCCGCAGCTCGTCGCGTCCCGGCCCGCCGTACAGCCGGTCGTTGCCGTTGCCGCCGCGCAGCTCGTCGCCGCCGCCCTCGCCCCAGATCCGGTCGCCGCCGCCACCGCCGTACAGGACGTCGCTGTCCGGGCCACCCCAGATCAGGTCGTTTCCCTTGCCGCCGTCGACGTCGTCGACTCCCGCTCCGCCCATGATCCGGTCGAGGCCGAGCCCGCCGGCGAGCACGTCGTCGCCTTCGAACCCGCAGACGATGTCGTCGCCGTCCAGCCCGTCGATGACGTCGGGGCCGGGGGTCCCGGCGATCACGTCGGGCCCCGCGGTCGGGGTCTCGCCGTAGGCGGTGATGACGCTCGCGTCCCGGCCGTCGCAGGCCACCGGGTAGGTCACGGTCGAGATCAGCCGGAGGACACCCCATTCCGAACCCCACTGTCCGGCGAACAGCATCCTGCCGTCCGCCTGCACGGCCAGCGCGCGGTTGTCCTCGTCGTTGCCGAGGTCGCCGATGACCTTGCCGTCGAGGTCGAACGTCGTGTCGAGCCCGCCGTCGGGGAGGAGCCGCGCAACGATGCCGTCGCGTTCGCCGGCGACGCCGGCGCTCCCGGCCACGAGGATCGTGCCGTCCGCGAGGAGCGCGACGTCGTTGAACTGCTCGAAGTCGGTGCCGTAGGCGACGTGGGTGGTGCCGCCGGCGCCGAACGTGGCATCGAGCGCGCCGGCCGCCGTGAGCCGGGCCACGATCGCGTTCCGGTCGAACGGTTCCCACGTCTCGCCGGCGATCACGAGCTTGCCGTCGGTCTGGAGCGCCAGCCCATGGCCCGCCGCGAACTGATCGAGGTCGATGTCGGTCCTGCCGTCCGTGTCGAACGTGGCGTCGGGCGAGCCGTCCGGGAGCAGGCGCGCGATTTCGATGACCTGGTCGTCGAACGTCGTGCCGTGGTGCCACGTCCACAGGAGCACGATCTTGCCGTCGGGCTGGACCACCACGTCGGAGACCCACGTGTTGCCACCGCGGGGCACCGAGAAGATGCCGGCGGTGCCGAAGGTGGCGTCGGGGGTGCCGTCGGGCAGCAGCCGCAGCACGCCGACGTCGTCGTCGTTGTCCTCCCAGCCGACGACGATCTTGCCGTCGGCGTGGAGCGCGACCGCCTTGGCCGCGCCGTTGAGGTCGACGGTGACGATGCCGCCGGTCCCGAAGGTCGCGTCGAGCGCGCCATTGACGTCGAACCTCGCGATCGCGGGGTCGCCGCCCGCGGCTCCGACCACCACGAGCTTGCCGTCGGTCTGGTGGACGAGGTCGGCGAAGTTCGTGATCGTACCGGCAACGACGCCGCCGGTCCCGAACGTCGGGTCGAGCGCGCCATCCGGCGTGAGCTTCAGGATGGCGCTGTCCGTGCCGCCCTGCACGGTCCAGCCGGCCGCGACCACGCTGCCATCGGGCAGCTCGATCACCGCCTCCGCCTGACCATTGCCACCGAACCCGCTGACCCACATCCCGTCCGTGCCGAACCTCGGGTCGGGTCGGATGTCGTGCACGGTGATCGACACCGTGGCGGCGGGTGACGGCACCTGGCCGTCGTCGACGACGAACGTGAACGAGTCGTCGCCGAGGTAGCGCTCGTCGGGCGTGTAGGTCACGTTCGGCGGCGTGCCGGTCAGCCGACCGTGAGAGGGAGGTGTCTCGATGTCGAACGTGATGGGATCCGGGTCGGGATCGGACCCGGCCAGGACAATGTCGACCGAGGTGTCCTGCCAGGCGAACACCGACTGGTCGTCGGCGGTCGGGGTGCCGTTGGCGTCGATGACGTCGATCGTGATCGTCTCGTCGTCGATCGCGACGGCATCCGACACGGTCACGACGACACCGGGATACGAACCGTGGTCGGCGTAACCGGGTGCGAGGCTCAGGGTCGCTGTGCCGTCGCCGTGGTCGGTCAGCGATGCGAACGCAGGCGCACCGTTGATCCAGAACACCAACACATCGCCGTCGGCGTCGGTGGCGCTGATCGGGACGTCGAGCACGTCGCCCTCGGTCACCGTGAGAATCCCGATCGGTCCGAGCACTGGCGCAGCGTTGGGACCGGCGTCGACCTCGAAGGCGCCGATGTCGTCGGCCGCGCCCTGCGGTCGTGCGATGGCCCGCTGGTCGACGGTGAGATCGGTCGCACCGGCGTCGATCGCCGGCGATCCGGGGAGCAGCGCGTACGTCTCGGTCGGCCCTCCGAAGTCGGCGAGCGGCGACAGCATCGGATCGGCCGTGGCGACGTCGCCGGGCCCGCCGCTGGGCGCGCCGGTGCCGACGCCGACGAGGTTGTACCCGACCGACGTGTAACCGCCCCACGAATCCTCGGTACCGGCACTGATCGTGGCGTGGTTGCCGGCGATGATCGAGTTGGTCACGTAGAAGTCCGGGCACTCGAGGCTGTACGGGTCGTCGACCACCAGACTCGGCCAGTTGCCCCTGCCGTACAGGCCGAGGAGGTCGTCCTCCCAACGACTGTTGACGCCGCCGCCGTGGGCGGCGGTGTTGTCGGTGATCGTGACCCCGTCGAGGACTGTGACCGGGCAGTAGCCGGCCGGGAGCACGACGTAGAGCATGTGGGCCACCCCGCCGCCCGCACCGCCGTCGAGGTAGGGGTAGCCATACGGATCCCAGCGGTCGACCATCGCAGCGGTGTTCCCAGCGATCGTCGAGTTCTCGATCGTGGCGATCCCGCCGGCGTTGATGACGCCGCCTCCCCGTCCGCCGAGCAGAGGGCTCGTGTCCCACTGGTCGTTCGTGGCGGTGTTGTTCGTGATGGTGGTGCCGGTGATCGTGAGGTCGCCCGGGTACCGGTTCTGCACGCCGCCGCCACTGCCGGTCTCGATGTAGAAGCTGGTCGACGTGGTCGAGTTGCCGTCGATCACCGAGTCGGTGATGGTCATCACGTCCCAGTTGAAGATGCCGCCGCCACCGCTGAAGTAGCCGAACGTCTGGTTGTCGACGACGGTGGCGTCGGTGATCGTGCTGGTGCCATCGCCGCTGAAGATGCCGCCGCCCCTTTGGGCTGTGTTGCCGGCGATCAGCGTGTTCACGACATGGAGCTCGGCGTCGTTGCTCAGCACGCCGCCGTCGCTGCCGACGCCGCCGCCGTCGTTGCTCGACTCGTTCGAGACGATCGTGCTGCCGACGATGGTCATCGTGCCACTGTTGTAGATCCCTCCACCCACGCTCCAGGTGCTGTACTCGGGTGGATTCGTGCTGTTGTTGCGGATGATCGAGTTGGTGATCGTGGCCGTGCCCAGCTGGTTCGAGATGCCGCCGCCGTCCTCACCGGACCAGTTGTCCTCGATGATCGAGTTCGTGATCGTCAGCGTGCCGTTCATGTTCAGCACCCCGGCACCGTCCTTGTCGGCACCGGTCACCGTGTACCCGCCGGTGATCGTCACGCCGACGAGCTCGAGCCCGGCGTGGTAGCCGACACTGATGACGCGCCACCGCCATGAGGGGCCGAGATCACCGAGTCGGGTCGCGTCGATGACCGTGGTCTCGGCACCGGCACCGATGACGGAGGTGGTCCCCGTCTCACGCTCGACGTGAAGCTCGTCCTCGAGATACAGCGTGAGGTCGTACTGGCCGGCCGGCAGGGTGATCGTGTCGTCGCCGCCGGTTGCGTTGGCGGCCGCGATCGCCTCGCGCAGCGAGCAGTCGCTGTCGCAGACGCCGTCCGCGGTGTCGTCGGTCTTCGTGACCAGGAACGTGCCGCCGTACGGGGTGTACGACCACGTCAGGTCGAACGTCCCGAACTCGCCGTTGGCCTGACCGTCGACGACGACCTGGTACGTCGTGCCGCCGATGACCGGGAAGTCGAGGTCGACGTGCGTGCCGGCCGTGCTGGCGGACGCGACCGGTGCGAGCAGGCCGAGCTGGTCGTCCGTGTAGACGGCGACCACGCTCGTCCAGTCGTCCGGCGCGGACGGCGTGTCGAGGTCGATCTCCGCGTCACCGTCCCAGATCGGCGTCCACTCGTACCACACGGAGTGCGCGGGTGTCCCCGGCACGCCGCCGTGGGTCGGCTCCATGATCTCGGGGGTGGCTCCTTCGGTCGTGCCGACCAGGACGCCGTTCCGCTCGTCCAGCGCGATCCGCTCGCCGAAGTCGTCGTTCGGTGGCGGCGAGAGCGCCCACGTCAGGTCGAACGTGCCGGTGTCGCCCGCGTCGTAGCCGTCGACGACGAGGTGGTAGGTCGTGCCACCGGTGACGGGGAACTCGAGCCGGCGCGTGTGGCTCATGTTGCCGGGGGAGGCGGTGACCTCGGTGAGTGTGTCGACGCTCGCGCCGGTGTAGACGGCGACCACGATCTCGTCGAACGTCGACTGCATCGTGGCGTTGACCACGGCATCGCCGGCGGTGCTCGGCGTCCAGTCGTACCAGACCGAGACCTTGGGCGTCCGACCCGCGTGGTTCGGCTCGCCGGCCTCCGCAGTGGCGTCCGCGTTGGTCTGGTCGAGCAGCCAACCGGCGTCGCCGACCATGGGGGTGGCGGCGACGAAGTCGTCGTTCGGTGGCGACACGATCGCCCAGTCGATGTCGAAGCTGCCCGTCGACGAGGCGGTCCAGCCGTCGACTGCGATCCGGTAGGTGGTGCCGCCATCGATCCGGAACTCGACGAGGCTCGTGCTGCCGCCGCCGGCGCTGACGACGGGGGTCAGCGAATCGACGGCGGTGCCGGTGTAGACGGCCAGCACGGTCGTCCACGTCGTGTACGGGTCGGACGTCGCGGTGACGGCGCCCTTCCCCCCGATGCTCGGCGTCCACTCGTACCAGACCGATCGGACCGGTGTGCGGCCGTGGTGGTCGGGCTCGCCCGTCTCTGCGGTCGCGGCGTCGTTGCTCTGCGCGACGAGCGCCCCCGAGTCGCCGGCGAGCGCGGTCGCGTCGGCGAAGTCGTCGTTCGGCAGCGAGGTGATGCTGTACGAGATGTCGAAGCCGCCGGTGTTCCCCGCGGTCCAGCTGTCGACCACCAGCGAGTAGGTCGTGCCGGCGGTGACGTCGAACTCGATGTGCTCCGACGTCGCACCGCCGTCGCTGGCGATCGGCGTGAGCGCGTCGACGGCCGAGCCGGTGTAGGCGGCGACCACGAGGCTCCAGCCGTCGGCCGTCACGTCGACGGCCGCACGACCGCCGATGCTCGGCGTCCACTCGTACCAGACCGACCTGATCGGCATGCGGCCGTGGTGGGCGGGCTCTCCTGGTTCGGCGGTCGATTGCTCGTTGCTCTGGAGCTCGAAGATGCCGCCGTCGCCGAGGAGTTCCCTGGCCTCGTCGAACATGTCGTTGGGTGAGGGGATCGTCCACTCGACCCGGAACGTGCCGCTCTCGGTGCTGTCGACCCCGTCGATCGCGATGCGATACGTGGTCCCGGCGTCGGCGGAGAACCACTGCCCGATGTTCGAGCCGGTCGTGTGCGTCGCTGCGATCTCGGTGAGCGAGTCGACTGCGGAGCCGGTGTAGATCGCGAGCACGGGATCCCAGCTGCCGGAGACGTAGACGTGCACCTTGGCCATCGCGGTCGCCGTCGGCGTCCAGTCGTACCAGACCGAATGAGTGGGCGTGAACGGCAGGCCGTCGTGGCTGGGCTCGTCGACCTCGGCGGTGGCGTCGACGTTGGTCTGGGCGAGGAGCTCCCCGTCGTTGCCGACCATCGTCGTGGCCGCGGCGAAGTCGTCGTTGCCGGGCGGGGCGGCTGCGACCGGTCTCGAGCCGATCATCACGAACGACGCGATCAACCCGAGCAGGATCGCGGGGACGAGCATCCGCCGAGCGGCGGAGGGCTCCTGGGTGGTGTGGTCGTCGGTCCACCAGGCCATGACCGGCCTCCTTCCGGGCGGGCTGGTCGCCCAGGGAGGCGCCGTCTCGGCATGGCCGACCCGTCCGCCGCTGCGAACGCACCGGCACCGACCGCGGGACGAGAGCCCCGCCCCTCGCCCCCATCCTCGCGATCTTCCCGCGCCGCTCCCAGGGACGAACGTCCATATCCCCGACCGGCACCGAGAAGTCACCCGGCGCGCGCGGGACGGCCGGCGCCGAGCCCCCCGCCGGGCGCCGGCGCCGGCCGCGGCCGAGTTCGGCTACGGCACGTTGACCACCGTCTCGCAGGCGTTGGCGGTGTCGCCCGATCCCGAGTTGAGGACGCCGCCGTTGCAGTAGTCGCCGACGACGTGCGGGCCGCCCCGCAACACGTCGGCGCCGTTGTTGCCGTACAGGTCGTCGTCGCCGGACTTGCCGGACAGCACGTCGGCCATGTTGCCTCCGTAGAGGAGGTCGGGACCGGCGTCACCCCACACGTCGTCGTACAGACCGCCGCCGTAGACGGTGTCGACGTCCGTCGTGGAGAACTCGACGTCGTCGTTGGCGTAGACGAGGTCGGAGCCGTTCTGGCCGCGCACGTCGTCGTTGCCCGGCCCGCCGTACAGCCGGTCGTTGCCGTTGCCGCCGCTGACGTTGTCGTCGCCGTCGCCGCCCCACAGGCGGTCGCCGCCGCCCGAGCCGTAGAGGCTGTCGTTGCCGGGACCGCCCCAGACCCGGTCGTTGCCGAGACCGCCGAACAGCACGTCGCCGCCCTCGTCGCCGAAGATGACGTCGCGACCCGGCCCACCGTCGATCACGTCGTCGCCGCCGAGGCCGCAGATGACGTCGTCGCCCTCGAGCCCGTCGATGCCGTCGTGATCCTCGGTCCCGAGGATCACGTCCGGACCAGGCGTCGGCGAGTCGCCGATGCCGATGAAGACGGTCACGAGCTCACCGCCGCAGAAGACCTCCTCGAAGTCCTCGGCCACGGTGAAGTCGCCGTCACCCTCGTCGACCATCACCTGGGCGCCCGCCGGCTGACCGAACTCGCCACACTGGCCGGTGAGGTCGGCGAACCAGAACCCGTCGACCGCGCCGTCGTCGCCGTCGACGACCGTCACCTGGGCACCGCACTGCGGACCACCGAGCAGCACGGTCACCTCGCTGCCGAGCGGCAACATCCCAGCCGCCGTCTGGGCGCCGAAGTCGGCGTCGATCGACAACGGGCCGGTCAGCCCGAGGGAGCGGGTGACGGCGCCGTCGTCCGCCACGATCCAGTCACCGAAGAGGAGGTCCCGCTTCGCATCGACGACGAAGTGGCCGTGGATGTCGGTCGCCGTGTCGATCGTCGGCGGATCGGTCGCCGGGTTTGCGTTGATCCAGATCTGGACCGCCGCCATCGAGTCGAAGTCGTGGCCCTCGATCCAGTCGCCGGTCACCGACGCACGCAGGCTCGGTGTCATCTCCGGGAAGACCATCGTGGCATCGCCTTCCGCATCGGGCAGGAGCACTCTCGCCCACGCGTCGGGCCCGAGCCCGGCGGGGCACTGCCCGCTGAGGTCGGCGGACCACCACCCGTCGACCGAGCCGTCGTCTGCGTCGCTGACCGTCGCCCAGGCGCCGCAGTCGTTGCCGCCCATCTCGACGTCGACCGTGGCCCCGATCGGCAGTTGGCCGAGCGCGGTCAGCAGCTCCAACTGGGCCTCGATCGACAGCGGGCCGGCGGTGGCGAGCTCGACGGTCTCGAAGCCGTCGGACACGGTCATCGTGTCGCCGAAGGCGAACGGGAACGATGCGTCCCACCAGAAGTTGCCGTTGAAGTCGGTGCTCGAGAAGTCGTTCGGCGGATCCGTCGTCCAGTCGCGGTTGACCCAGATCGCGATCGGCACGTCCGATCGGAAGCTGAACCCCTCGATGTAGTGCTCGCCGACTGCGACCCAGATGTATGCCTGATCGTCGTTGACGACGGTTGCGTTGCCGCCGCCGTGGTACCGGAACACCCGCGACCGGGCGTGTGCGCCGAGGCCGCCGGGACACTGATCGCTGAGGTCGATCGACCACAACCCGTCCGTGGTGCCGTCGTCCCGGTCGGCGACCCGACCCCATGCGCTGCACTCGTCGCCGCTGATCTCGACGTCGACGAGATGGTTCACCGGCAGCTCGCCGGTGGCGGTCATCGTCGGGAAGTCGGCGTCGATCGACAGCGGGAGGCTCAGGGTCATCCAGGTCTCGGTCGAGCCATCCGACGCGGTCACCAGGTCGCCGAACACGAGGTCGGACGGGCTGCCCCAGTGGAAGCTGCCGTCGGGGTTCGTCGCGACCGTGGCGAGCGGGGGATCGGACGCCGGGTCGTCGTTGACCCAGATGTCGACCGAACCGGTCGACAGCCAGTCGACGCCCTCGACCTCGTTCCGGGTCTCCGAGACGAAGATGCGCGGCCACAGGAAGTCGGAGATCGTGGCATCGCGGTCGACCTCGTAGAGGAAGACCCGTGCGAACGGACGGCTGCCCAGGCTGCCGGGGCAGTCAACGCTCAGGTCGGCGAACCACAGCCCGTCGACCGTGCCGTCGTCGGCGTCGGCCACCGTCTGGCGGGCGGTGCACTCGTCGCCGCCCATCTCGACCTCGACCTCGTCCCCGAGCGGCAGCTCGCCCCACGCGACCTTCAGACCCAGATTGATGTCGATCGACAACGGCCCGGTGACGACCAGGTCGCGAGTGGTCACGCCGTCGGATGCGACCACGACGTCGCCGAAGTCGATGTCGAACGGCAACGTCGTGTTGAGGCTCCCGCCCGGATCGGTCACTGCGCCCCAATTCGGCGGATCGGTGGCCGGGTCGAGGTCGACCCAGATGTCGACACGGGCGCCCGGCGCGAAGCCGAACCCCTCGATGTTGTTCCGGTTCTCCGAGGCCCAGAGCTGGGGCGGAGGTCCGGACCACGCCTGGGTGAAGTTGTCGCCCGGGTCGAAGTGCAGCGCGACCGCGCCTTCCTCGACGCCGAGACCGGTCGGGCAGTCGGCGCCGAGGTCCTTCGACCAGAGCCCGTCGACGGTGCCGTCGTCGACGTCGAGCACGAACGCGCCGGTGCTGCAGTCCGAGCCCCACGCCCAGGTCTGCACACCCTCACCGGTCGGGAGCTCACCGGCGACGATCGGCGTCGCCGGGTCGACCGTCACCGAGAGCGGCCCGGCGAGGATCATCCCCCGACCGAACGCAAGTGTGCTGTCGACCACGCTGACGTCGTCGCCCGAGACGAGATCGAGGCCGCTGTCGACGTGGAAGCGCCCGAGGTGGTCGAGCGGTGTCGTGAACGTCGGCGGGTCGACCAGGACGTCGGCGTTCACGTACACGTGGGCCGAGCCGAAGGGTGGGAACCCGCTGGCGTAGATCCAGTCCTCGTCGAGCGACGCGCCGATGTGGTAGAGCGGCGCCGTCTGGGCGACCGTTGCGGTCGGGGCGCCGTCGTCCACCTCGCCACGCTCGAAGAAGCCGAGGCCGTCGGGGCACGCGCCGCTGAAGTCGTGGGTCCAGTTGCCGTCGACCGAGCCGTCGTCACCGTCGGACACCGTCGCCGTCGCCTCGCAGAACGAACCGGTGACGTACACCTGGACCGTGGCGCCGCTCGGCAGGGTGCCCGACGCCGTGGCCGGGTCCCTGACCACGGTGATCGACAGCGGGCCCGTCATCGTGCCCGCCAACCCGGCACCAGGATGGACGACGTAGACGTCGTCGCCGAACACGATGTCGACGCCGAGCTCGTCTCGCGAGACGAAGAGACTCCCGTCGCCCTCGACGACCGTCGACGTCGAGCCCTTCGTCGACCCACCGCTGTCGTCGACCCACACGTCGGCGGTGGCACCAGGCGTCCAGCCCTGGCCTGCCACCCAGTCCTCGGTCACCGATGCCCGAAAGCTCTCGCCGACACTCGACACCGAGCCATGCGGCACGACGATGCCGGGGAAGACGAAGAGCGAGACGACGCCGAGGACGCCTCGCCACCCGATCCTCCGCCGACCGTCTCTCCCGTCGGGGGTGCTCCGCCACTGGTTCCACGGCCGGACTGTGGTCGTCCGCTCGGCGTCCATGACCCACCTCCTGAGGCGTGGGCCACGCTGGGGGGTGCCGCCGGTGGTCCCGCGCCCGGTCTCCCTCCCCCTCAGCAGACGCCGCCGTCCGGCCCTGGAAGTAGGGCCTTTCGACCCTTTCGCTACCGAGATGACGCCTCGCATCAGCTCGCCGCCGACGGGCGGTCGACGACGCGTTCACCGAGAAGTCACCCGGCGCGCGCGGGACGGCCGGCGCCGAGCCCCCGCCGGGCGCCGGCACCGGCCGCGGCCGAGTTCGGCTACGGCACGTTGATCACCGTCTCGCAGGCGCTGGCCGTGTCGCCCGATCCGGAGTTGTGGACGCCGCCGTTGCAGTAGTCGCCCGTGATGTGCGGGCCGCCGCGCAACGTGTCGGCACCGTTGTTGCCGTACAGGTAGTCGTCGCCGGACTTGCCGGAGAGCACGTCGGCGAAGTTGCCGCCGTACACGACGTCGTTGCCGGCGTCACCCCACACGTCGTCGTACAGACCGCCGCCGTAGACGGTGTCGACGTCCGTCGTGGTGAAGACGGTGGCGCTGTTGGCGTAGACGTCGTCGGAGCCGTTCTGGCCGCGCAGCTCGTCGAACCCCGGCCCGCCGTAGAGCCGGTCGTTGCCCAAGCCGCCGCGCAGCTGGTCGTCGCCGTCGTCGCCCCAGATCCGGTCGCCGCCGCCACCGCCGTAGAGGATGTCGTTGCCGGGACCACCGAAGATCTGGTCGTTGTGCTTGCCACCGTCGATGTCGTCGATGCCTTCGCCGCCGTCGATGGTGTCGAGTCCTAGACCACCGGCGATGACGTCGTCGCCACCGAGCCCGCAGATGATGTCGTCGCCTTCGAGCCCGTCGATCACGTCGGGGCCTTCGGTCCCGAGGATCACGTCCGGGCCGGGCGTCGGCGACTCACCGTTGCCGATGAACACCGACACCGGCGCACCGCGACAGAGGACCTCTTCGAAGTCCTCGGCCACGGTGAAGTCGCCGTCGCCGTCGTCGAGCATCACCTGCGCATGGGCCGGCTGGCCGAGATCGCCGCACTGACCGCCGAGATCGGCGGACCAGAACCCGTCGACCGAGCCGTCGTCACCGTCGGCCACGGTCACCCGGGCGCCGCAGTACGGGCCGTTCAGGTAGACGTCGACCTCGGCCCCGACCGGCAGCATGCCGCTCGCCGTGTGGGCGCCGAAATCGGCGTCGATCGTGAGCGGTCCGGTCAGCACGACCTCGCGCAGCAGTGCGCCGTCGAACACTGCGACGTAGTCGCCGAAGACCAGATCCGGCCCCGGGTGGGTCGAGAAGTGGCCGCGGAAGTCGGTCGCGGACGTCGCCGTCGGTGGGTCGATCGCCGGGTTCTGGTTGACCCAGATCTCGATCGGAGCGTTGGGAGCGAGGTCGTAGCCCTCGACCCAATTACTGGTCACCGACGAGCGCGTCGTCGGCGGACGCTCGGGGAACACCATCGTGGCGTCGCCCTCGGCGTCGTGCAGGAACACCCGCGCCCAGGCGCCGAACCCGAGCCCGACGGGGCACTGCCCGCTCAGGTCGGCGGACCAGAATCCGTCGACTGAGCCGTCGTCACCGTCGGCGACGGTCTGCCAGGCACCGCAGGCGTTGCCGTACATCTCGACGTCGACGTCCGCACCGACCGGCAACTGGCCGTCGGCCAACAGAAGATCGAGATCGGCGTTGATCGACAGCGGCCCGATGGTCATGAGCTCGGCCGTCTCCACCCCGTCGGACACGATCATCGTGTCGCCGTTGGCGAAGGCGAACGAGGCGTTCCACCAGAAGTTGCCGTGGCGATCGGTGCCCCAGACCTCGGTCGGCGGTTGCGTCGCCGGGTCGGCGTTGACCCAGATGTCGATCGGCGCGTTCGGCAGGAAGCCGAAGCCCTCGATGTAGTGCTCGTGCACCGCCACCCAGATCCGTGCCTGGTCGTCGTTGACGACCGTGGCGTCCCCGTCGATGTCGTACAGGAACGCCCTCGCCCTGGCATTGGCGCCGAGGCCGCCGCACTGGCCGCTGAGGTCGACAGACCAGAGGCCGTCGACCGTGCCGTCGTCGCCATCGGCGACGCCGGTCCAGGCGCCACAGTCGTTGCCGTTCATCTCGACGTCAACCGCGGCGCCGAACGGCAGCTCGCCGGCGGCGGTCACCGCACCGAAGTCGGCGGCGATCGACAGCGGCGCCTCGAGCACCAGCTCACGCTGGGTCGAGCCGTCCGACACGATCACGAGGTCCCCGAAGATGAGGTCGAACCCGAAGCCGTAGTGGAAGTTGCCGCCGTGGTCCGTCCCGAACGTGTCGAAGGGCGGATCGGATACCGGGTCGGCGTTGATCCAGATGTCGACGGAACCGTTCGGCGCGAAGTCGAAGCCCTCGACGTCGTCCCGGGTCTCCGACACCCAGATGCGCGGCTGCATGAAGTCGCTGATCGTGGCGTCACCGTCGGGCTCGGGCAGGAACACCCGTGCCCAGGCGTTGCCGCCGAGGCCACCGGGGCACTGCCCGGACAGATCAGCGGACCACAGTCCGTCGAACGTTCCGTCGTCACCGTCGGTCACGCCGAGCTGGGCTCCACAATCGTCGCCCTGCATCTCGACGTCGATCTCTCCGAAGACCGGCAACTCACCGGCTGCCGTCATCGCCGCCAAGTCGGCGTCGATCGACAGCGGGCCCGTGACGACGAGATCGCGCATGATCACGCCATCGGATGCCGCGACGAGGTCGCCGAACGCGATGTCGAACGGCGGTGTCGTGTTGAAGTTCCCGCCGGGATCGGTTCCCGCACCCCAGTTCGGCGGCTCGGTGGCCGGGTCGGCGTTGACCCAGATGTCGATCGAGGCGTTCGGCGCGAAGCCGAACCCCTCGATGTAGTGCCGGTTCTCCGAGACCCACAGCTGCGGTTGCTGCGGCGGCTCGGCCAGCGTCTCGTCGCCATCGACGTCGGCAAGCCCGACCCGGCCCCATGCGTCGGCGCCGAGCCCGCCCGGGCACTGCCCGCTGAGGTCCGCGGACCAGAGCCCGTCGACCGTCCCGTCGTCGCCGTCGGCGACCGGTTGGCTCGCGTAGCAGTCCTGGCCGAACATCTCGACCCTCACGTCGGCGCCGATGGGCAGTTCGCCGTCGGCGACGATCAGGTCGAAGTCGGCGTTCATCGACAGGGGTCCTTCGAGCACGAGCTCGCGCAGGATGATCCCATCGCTGGCGGCGACGTAGTCACCGAACACGAGGTCGATACCGAAGCCGAAGTGGAAGTTGCCGTGCGGATCCGAGCCGGCCCCCTCGGTCGGTGGCTGGGTCAGCGGATCGGCGTTGACCCAGAGGTCGATCGCGGCGTCCGGGGCGAACCCGTGGCCGTCCATCCAGTTCCCCGTCTCCGAGACCCGGATCTGGGGTACCGGCGGTGGCTCGGCGATCGTCGCGTCGCCGTCGACGTCGTAGAGCTTGACCCGCGCCCAGGCGTTGGGGCCGAGCCCGCCGGGGCAGTCCCCGGACAGGTCGGCGGACCAGAGCCCGTCGACGGTGCCGTCGTCGCCGTCGGCGACAGGGCGCTCGGTGTGGCAGTCGTTGCCCCACATCTCGACGCCGACGTCCGCGCCGATGGGCAGCTCACCGTCGGCGAGCAGCAGGTCGAGGTCGGCGTTGATCGACAGCGGTCCCTCGAGCACGAGCTCGCGCAGGATCGCACCGTCCCCTGCGGCGACATAGTCGCCGAACACCAGATCGAACGGCGCATCCCACCGGAAGTTCCCGTTGGGGTCCGTCCAGATGACGTCCGTCGACGGATCGACCGCTGGGTTTGCGTTCACCCAGATCTCCACCGGGCTGTTCGACAGATAGCCGAACCCTTCGACCCAGTTGTAGGTCTCCGATACCCACATCTGCGGCGGCTGTGGCGGCGAGGCCATGGTGGCGTCGCCGTCGACGTCGTAGAGCTTGACCCGCGCCCACGCGTTGGGGCCGAGCCCGCCGGGGCAGTCCCCGGACAGGTCGGCGGACCAGAGTCCGTCGACGGTGCCGTCGTCGCCGTCGGCGACAGCCCGTTCGGTGCCGCAGTGGTCGCCGTTCATCTCGACGCCGACATCGGCGCCGATGGGCAGCTCACCGTCGGCGAGCAGCAGGTCGAGGTCGGCGTTGATCGACAGCGGTCCCTCGAGCACGAGCTCGCGCAGGAT
>NZ_JASJCS010000095.1 GCF_030065885.1 Ilumatobacter sp.
GGCCCGACCTCGGCGCCGACGCGGATGATGCCGCGATCGTCGAGGTCGGCGAGGATGTCGTCGCTCAGGTTGGGGATGTCGCGGCTGATCTCCTCGGGGCCGAGCTTGGTGTCGCGTGCGTCGACCTCGTGCTCGTGGATGTGGATCGACGTCAGCACGTCGTCCTTCACGAGCCGTTCGGAGAGGATGATCGCGTCCTCGAAGTTGTAGCCCTCCCAGGGCATGAACGCGACGAGCAGGTTCTTGCCGAGCGCCAGCTCGCCGTGGTCGGTCGACGGGCCGTCGGCGATGATCGCGCCCTTCTTGACCTTGTCGCCCTCGACGACGCGGGGCCGCTGGTTGATGCAGGTGTCCTGGTTGGAGCGGCGGAACTTGGACAGGCCGTACGTGCGCTTGCCCTCGTTCTTGTACTGCACGGTGATCGATGCGCCGGTGACCTCGATCACCTCGCCGTCGTCGGCCGCCTGGACGAGATCGGCCGCGTCACGGGCGGCGCGGTTCTCGATGCCGGTGCCGATGTACGGCGCCTCGGCCCGCAGCAACGGCACGGCCTGGCGCTGCATGTTGGCGCCCATCAGCGCCCGGTTGGCGTCGTCGTGCTCGAGGAACGGGATCAGCGCCGTGGCCACGGACACGATCTGCTTCGGCGAGACGTCCATGTAATCGACCTCGACGGGCGGCACGTAGCCGATGTCGGTGGTCGCACCGAAGAAGCTCTCCTGCTCGAGCATCTTGCGGAGGTCGTCGAGGCTGGCCGCCTGCGGCGACCGGCGGACGAGCACGCGGTCGTCGACGAACGTCCCGTCGTCGTTGAGCGGCGTGTTGGCCTGGGCGACGACGTAGTTCTCCTCCTCGTCGGCCGCCATGTAGACGATCTTGCCGGTGACCTTGCCGTCCTTGACCTCGCGGTACGGCGACTCGATGAACCCGAACTCGTTGACGCGGGCGAACGTCGACAGTCCGCCGATCAGGCCGATGTTCGGGCCCTCGGGCGTCTCGATCGGACACATGCGGCCGTAGTGGCTGAAGTGGACGTCGCGGACCTCGAAGCCGGCGCGCTCACGGGAGAGACCACCCGGGCCGAGCGCCGACAGGCGGCGGCGGTGGGTGAGGCCCGAGAGCGGGTTGACCTGGTCCATGAACTGCGACAGCTGCGAGGTGCCGAAGAACTCCTTGATCGCCGCCACGACCGGGCGGATGTTGATCAGGGTCTGCGGGGTGATCGCCTCGACGTCCTGGGTCGTCATGCGCTCACGGACGACGCGCTCCATACGGCTCAGGCCGATGCGGACCTGGTTCTGGATGAGCTCGCCGACGGAGCGGATGCGGCGGTTGGCGAAGTGGTCCTGGTCGTCGAGCCGGTAGCCCGGCTCCTGCTTGACCAGGTTGAGCATGTACGTGATCGCCGCGAGCACCTCGCAGCGGCTGAGCACGTGCTGGCCGTCCTCGGGCAGGTCGAGCAGGGGCTCGCCTTCGGTGTTGACCGCGCCGAGCAGGCCGAACTGGTCGCCGATCTTCTCGAGCTCGGCGCCGAGCTTGCGGTTCAGCTTGTACCGGCCGACGCGGCTCAGGTCGTACCGGCGGTTCTCGAAGAACGCGTTGCGGAAGTAGGCCTTGGCCGACTCGACGGTCGGCGGCTCACCGGGTCGCGCCCGCTTGTAGATCTCGACGAGGGCTTCGTCGCGGGTCGGCGCGACGTCGCGCTCCTTGTCCCACTGGCCCTCGAGGAAGTCGAACTCGGCGACGAACCGATCGAGGAAGCCCGGTGCGTTCTCCTCGTCGTAGCCCAACGCGCGGAGGAGGGTGAAGATGCCCAGCCGACGCTTGCGGGCGACGCGGGTGCCGCAGGTGACGTCCTTGCCGGGGCGGTGCTCGACGTCGAACTCCATCCACTCACCGCGGTACGGGTGGATGGTGCCCTTGACGAGCTGGTGCTTGGTGAGGTTGCGCAGGCGGTAGCGCTCGCCGGGCTCGAAGATGACGCCCGGGCTGCGCACGAGCTGCGACACGACGACGCGCTCGGTGCCGTTGATGATGAACGTGCCCTTGTCGGTCATCGCGGGCAGGTCGCCCATGAAGACCGTCTGCTCCTTGATCTCGCCGGTGTTGCGGTTCATGAACCGGGCGCGCACGAAGACCGGCGCGCTGTAGGTCATGTCCTTCTCTTTGCACTCCTCGACCGAGAACTTCGGCGGCGGGCGCAGGTCTTCGTCGAACGGGTCGAACTCGAGCTCGAGCTGCAGGGCTTCGGAGAAGTCCTTGATCGGGCTGATGTCGCGGAAGGTGTTCGCCAGCCCTTCCTCGAGGAACCACTGGAAGCTCTCACGCTGGATGGCGATGAGGTCCGGCAGTTCGAGCGGTTCGTCCAGGTTCGCGAACGAGTAACGCTCACGGGAGGTCGAGCGAGTAGCCACAGATCACCTCGATGTTGTCGGCACGGTCGGTTTGCGGGCGCGCCACAACCCGACCGAAGTTCGGTGGGGAGTCAGGGCGACACACGGCAACAGGCGATCCTATCCCGATCGTCACAGGATCGTCAACCGTCGCAACGGTGCATTCGCTGGATCGGCACACCCGGCCTCCCGGCCTGGTGTCCGAATTGGCCCACACGGTAAGGAAACCGGCTCGCCGTGTCAAGGAATTCGGCCGCGCCGGCGACGAAGGCCCAGGTCAGCGGGGGGTGATCGCCACAACCCGGCCGGTGGCGTGATCGGTGACCAGGACGCGATCGCCCGCCACGAGCAGGTGTTGGGGCCGTTCGACCGTGTCGATCAGCACCTCGCCGGCGTGGGGGCGGCCGTCGGCGGCGATCGGGACCGCCACGATCTCGCCCCGGTTCCAGAGCGCCACCAGCAACGTGCCGGGGTCCCACGGGGCGACGACGACCGATGTCGGCGTGGCCCCCGCCGGGAAGATCGCGTGCGAACGAGGGGTGTCGGTGCACGTGGCGTCGGTCGCGCCGAGCTCGGCGACCGGGATTCGGTCGCCGACGCAGCGCGGATAGCCGAAGTCGTCGTCGACCATCACCTCGACGAGCTCGTCGGGCGGGACCGTTCCGTCGAGACGGCCGTCCGACATCTCGGTCACCCAGAGCCGGTCGTCCGGGCCGACGACGTGTGCGTAGGCGTGCTTGAACCCTGTCGCGTAGGCGACCGGCGCCGCATCGGGGCCGGTCAGCGTCCACAGGGTGCCCGACCCCGACGCGAGTCCGTCGCCCTCGCGCCGGCCCGAGGTGTCGTAGAGGATCGAGCCGTCCGCGAGCGGCGTGATCGTGCCCTGCGAGCGGCCATTGAACGGCAGTGCGTCGAGCACGACCGTCCGATCGGTGCCACCGCCGAGGGGGCCGACCGTGAGGCGGCGCTGCTCCATGATCCAGAGCCGACCGTCGGCGACGGCCAGGCCGGTGGGCGTCAACAGGCCGTCGACGAGCACCTCCCGCCGGTCGGGATCGTCGAGATCGACGGCGGCCACCCGACCGGTACCGTCGCGCTCGCCGCCGTTCAGCTCGGCGACGAGCAGGCGCCCGTCGGGCGCGATTGCGATCTGCGTCGGCCCCTCGAAGCCGTCCGCCACGACGCTCAGCTCGAGCTGGGCGTCCCGTGGGCCGTCGTCGCCGCACGAGACCAACAACAGCGCGAGTGCCACTGCAAACGATCGCATCGCACCAGTCTGACCCGGGCCGGGGACGCGGACGAGCCCCGGGTCGTCCCCGGGGCTCGTCCCGTGATTCGTCGGCGTCGGGCGACGCTCAGCGCCACCGTCGCCGCGTCACTTCAGCTCGACGGTGGCTCCTGCCTCTTCGAGCTTGGCCTTGGCGGCCTCGGCCCCGTCCTTGTCGGCCTTCTCGATCACGGCGCTCGGGGCACCGTCGACGAGGTCCTTGGCCTCCTTGAGGCCGAGGCTCGTCAGCTCGCGGACGGCCTTGATCACCTGGATCTTCTGGCCACCGGCTTCGGTGAGCATGACGTCGAACTCGTCCTGCTCGGCGGCGGCGGCCTCGTCACCGCCACCAGCGGCCGGCGCACCGGCGGCTGCGACGGCAACCGGAGCGGCTGCGGTGACTTCGAACTTCTCTTCGAACGCGTCGAGGAGCTCCTTGAGCTCGATGACAGTCATGTTGCTGATGGCGTCGAGGATGTCTTCCTTGGTGGCCATGGTGGTGTTCTCCTTGTTGAACAGATGTGCGCCTCTCGGCGCTGCGATGGATTGGTCGGAACGGGTTGGTCGGGGAAGCGCCTACGCGGCCTGCTTCTCCATGAGGGCGGACAGGCCGTAGGCGAAGTTGCGGGGCAGCGCCTGCAACAGGCCGGCGGTCTTGACCAGCGGCGCCTGCAGTGCGCCGGCGAACCTCGCCAGCAGCTCCTCGCGCGACGGCAGGTCGGCGAGCGCCTTGACGTCGGCAGCGGACAGGGCGACCTCGCCCAGGACGCCGCCCTTGACGACGAGGTCCGGGAGCGTCTTGGCCGAGTCGCGCAGCGCCTTGGCCGCACCGGCGACGTCGCCGGTGACGAAGGTCAGCGCCGTGGGCCCGACGAGATGTTCGTCGAGTCCCTCGATGCCCGCCTCGCGGACGGCCAGCCGGGTCAGCGTGTTCTTGTAGATGACGTGCTCGGCGTCGCTGGGACGCAGTGCGTTTCGCACGCCGGCTAGCTGCGGCACCGTCAGCCCGCGGTACTCGGACACGAACACCGCCTGCGCGTCGTTCAGCTTGGCGGTGATCTCCTCGACCACGGCGACCTTGTCGGGGCGGGGCGCCCTCTTCTCGGTAGCGGTATCAGTCACGTTCGTGTACACCTCCTCTCGCTTCTACTCATGGCTCGCGTCGTCATCGTTCGAATCCGACAGGCGACACCACGAGGAGCGAGGCCCGCAGGCCCGGTCTTCGAAGGAGTACACCTCGGCTGGTGGGGCGAACCCATTCTCCGCCTCCCCACGAGGATCGGCGAGCCAGCGGTCTTCGGCGAGCAACCACTATGTCAGCCCGTGAATCTACCGCTGGACGACGACGGTTCCACGTCGAGACCGGCCCATCACAGGTGGCCGGCACCGGCTCGCTACAGTTCGTCCGACGCCTGGACGATCACGGTGGCAGGCGCGACCGACGGCGGGGGGCCGGATGCCGACATGGGGATTCGTGTGGATGGTTGCATGGCCCGACTTCCGCGCTCGCCTGCAGCGATTCCTCGTGATCGGGCTCGGCATGGCGCTCGTGCTCGCGATCACGCTGCTGCTCAGCGCGTTCTCCGAGGGCTTCCGTCTGCGCAGTGAGCGTCTGCTCGACGTCTTCGGCGGCGATCGATACCTCGTGGCTGCCGGAAGCTCGGGGCCGATGACCTCGACGACGCCGTTGCCGGCCTCGCTCGGCGACATCGCGGAAACGGCCGGCGCGGTGGCACGACCGGTCTTCCTCGCCCCCAACGCGATCCTCGTCGACGGCCAACCGGCCGGCGTCATCGTCGTCGGCTCGGACGGTGACGAACCCGGTCTCCGCGTCGTCGAGGGCCGCGCCATCGGCGGGCCCGGCGAAGCGCTTGCCGACGTCGAGGTCGTCGAGCTCGCGCTCGGCGACCGGTTCACGCTCGCAGGCCAACCGTTCACCGTCGTCGGCCGCACCGAGCACGCCACCTGGGACATCGCCAACGCAGCGCTCTTCGTCGACCGCCAGCAGGCGCTCGGCCTGTTCGCCGACGGCCAGGACGTGGCCACGGCGATCGCGATCGAGGGCGAGGGCGAGCTCAGCGGGCTGCCCGAGGGCGTCGAGGTCCAGCCGCGCGAGCAGGCCTTCGACGACGTGCTGAGCCGTACCGCCGACGCGAAGCGCTCGATCGACTCGTTCAAGGTCACGTTGTGGGCGCTGGCGGTGGTCATCGTGGCGGCGGTGCTGTACCTGGCGGCGCTCGAGCGGGTGCGCGACTTCGCGATCTTCAAGGCGACGGGCGCCAAGAACGCCGACCTCGTGCTGGGTCTCGCCCTCCAGGCCGCGTTCGTCGGGCTGATCGCCGGTGTCTCGTCGGTCGGGCTCGCGCACGCGATGAAGCCGATCTACCCGGGCCTGCTCAGCCTCCCGGTGCGGGTGGCGTGGCCAGTCATCCCGGTCGCCGTCGTGATCGCCGTGCTGTCGAGCATCGCAGGCGTGCGTCGAGCGATCAGGGTCGACCCGAGTCAGGCGTTCGGATGAGCGAGGAGGCGTGGCGATGTCGCACCTCGTGATCGACGAGCTGACCGTCGAGTTCGATGCCGGCGGGTACGCCGTGAGGCCGCTCGACGGGTTCTCGGCGTCGATCGCCGACGGATCGCTCGCGGTCCTGCTCGGGCCCAGCGGGTGTGGCAAGACGACGCTGCTCTCCTGCCTCGGCGGCATCCTCACGCCGACCAGCGGATCGATCCGGTTCGCCGGCGCTGACGTCGC
This sequence comes from Ilumatobacter sp., assembly GCF_030065885.1. GTDB lineage: Bacteria > Actinomycetota > Acidimicrobiia > Acidimicrobiales > Ilumatobacteraceae > Ilumatobacter. Next base: position 6,410 of record NZ_JASJCS010000095.1, read on the forward strand.
GGCCCTGCGGGGTGGGGCTCGATCGCAGTACCGCCAGCGCGACGTCGGCATCGTGTTCCAGGCGTTCAATCTCGTGCCGAGCCTCACGGCCCTGGCCAACGTCATGGCCCCGCTGCGGGCGGCAGGCATCGCCGCGCGCGAGGCGCGGGCGCGAGCGACCGAGTTGCTCGACCACGTCGGCCTCGCCGACCGTCTCGACCACCGGCCCGCGGCGCTCTCGGGTGGTCAGCAGCAGCGCGTCTCGCTCGCCAGGGCGATCGCTCACGACCCGCCGCTGATCATCGCCGACGAGCCCACGGCGAGCCTCGACTACGTCCAGGTCGAAGGCGTGCTCCGGCTGCTGCGCGAGCTGGCTTCGCCCGGTCGGGTGGTCGTCGTGGCGACCCACGACGATCGCTTGCTGCCGCTCGCCGACCAGATCGTCGAGATGGTGCCCCGGTTCGGTGACGACGGGGCCGCGCCGGCACGCACCGAGCTGGCGGCCGGCGAGGTGCTGTTCGAGCAGGGATCGCACGCGGCCAGGATCTTCGTGGTCGAGGCGGGTTCGATCGACATCGTGCGCGACGACGGCCACGGCGGCGAGGTCGAGCTGGCCACGCTGCCGGCCGGCGAGCACTTCGGCGAGATGGGCCCGCTGTTCGGCCTCCCGCGATCGGCCACGGCACGGGCGCACGGCGCCGCCGTCGTGGTCGGGTACACACCCGAGCAGTTCCGCGAACACGTCGGCGCCGAGCGACTCAGCGACCTCATCCGGACCGATGCGCCCGACGACGCCGCGGTCTGAGGCACGGGCGCGATGGAGGCCTTCGACGCAGCTCGCGACGACGTGGTCAGGGCGGTCGACGCCTGCGGGCTGTTCGAATCGCTGTCAGGCGACGTGCGGGCGGAGCTGCTCGATGCGTTCAGCGGTCTCCGACTGACGACCGGCGAGACGTTGATGTCCGCCGGCGAGAACGCCGACGAGCTGTACATCGTGCGCCACGGACGCCTCAGGGCCACGATGACGGGACCGGACGGCGAGGACGTGCCCGTCGGCGAGATCGGCAAGGGCGAGGTCGTCGGCGAGATGGCCGTGATCACCGACGAGGACCGCTCGGCGACGATCCGGGCGATGCGCGACACCGATCTGTTCAGACTGCCTGCGGAGGACTTCGGCCGGCTGATCCAACGCCATCCGGAGATGCTGAGGCCGTTCGCATCAGTCGTCGTCAACCGGCTCCGGACGGCGATGGTCATGCCGCCGCGGCCCGCACTGCCCGCCACGATCGTGCTGTTGCCCACCGACGACCCGACGGACGCCGACTGGCTGGCGCGAGCGATCGCCGGCCAGCTCGGCGGGCATGCCGTCGCCGTGCTCCGACGGGCCGACGTCGCCGGTGCCGGGCACCCGGCCGCCCACCTCCTCGACGTCGAGAACTCGGTCGACGTCTCGCTCCTCGTCGCCGACGCGGGGCCGACCGAGTGGACCCGCCTCTGCCTTCGACATGCCGACCGCGTGCTCCTCGTGGCCGCGGCGCACGGCTCGGCGGGCCGGACCCCGGTCGAGGCTGACGATCGGTGCCGCGCGCGACTCGCCGACGTGCCGACCCAACTCGTGATGCTGCACGACGGCCGCCCTCGGAGCGGGCCGTGGTTGGAGACCCGCACGATCGAGAGCCATCACAACGTCGACCGGTCGTGCCCCGCCGACATCGGCCGGCTCGCGCGGCGCCTGACGGGCACGGCGACGGTGATGGTGTTGGGCGGCGGCGGAGCCAGGGGCTTCGCCCACTTCGGGGTCGTGCGGGCGATCAAGGAGGCCGGTGTGCCGATCGACGCGATAGTCGGGACGAGTGCCGGCGCGGTCGTCGGTGGGCTCCTCGCGCGGGTCGACGATCCGGCCGACGCTCAGCGGCAGATGACGCAGTGGTTCGACGAGGCGCGATGGCGCCGGGACTTCAACCCGCCCAAGGTGTCGCTGATGTCCGGGCGGACGATGACCGAGGGCCTCCGCGAGCTCGGCGACGGGCGACACATCGAGGACCTGGCCGTCGACTTCGCCGCGGTCTCCTGCGACCTCGTCACCGCGACGCCGTACGTCCACGACCGGGGCCCCCTGTGGCGCGCACTGCGGGCGAGTGGTTCGGTACCCGGCCTGTTCCCACCGGTCGCGATCGACGGCCACCTGCTGGTCGACGGCGGCCTGACCGCCAACCTCCCGATCGCTCTGGCTCGCGAGCGGCACGGGAGCTCACGCCTGATCGAGGTGGAGGTCGGCGACCCGACCGACATCGACCTCGGCGGGCTCGACGACTCGGGCATCGTGAACGGCTGGCAGCGGCTGCGCCGCCGTCCGGACAGCGGCGCCTCGCTGGCGAAGCTGATGATGCGTCTGACCGAGCTCGGACGTCACGAGTCGAGCGAGCTCGCCGACGTGCTGATCACCCCGGACGTTCGTGGTTTCGGTCTGACCGACACCAAGCGCGCCGCTGAGATCGTGCAGCGCGGCTACGAGGCGGGCGTTCGTGCGATCGAGACGGGTGTGGTCACCGTCTGATCGGCGCACGGACGAGCCGCGCGGTCAGTCCTCGCCCTTCAGGCGGTTCGTGTCGATGCGGACGCCGGGGCCCATCGTGGTCGACACGGTGATCTTCTTGATGTAGCGGCCCTTCGCCGACGCCGGCTTGGCGCGCTGGATCTCGTCGAGCACCGCACGGAAGTTGGCGTCGATCTTGTCCTGGTCGAAGCTCGCCTTGCCGAGTTGCACGTGCACGTTGCCGTACCGGTCGGTGCGGTACTCGACCTTGCCGCCCTTGAACTCCTCGACGGCCTTGCCGACGTCGGTGGTCACCGTGCCGGTCTTGGGGTTGGGCATCAGGCCACGAGGGCCGAGCACGCGACCGAGACGGCCGACCAACGGCATCATGTCGGGGGTGGCGATCGCCACGTCGAAGTCCATCTTGCCGCCCTCGACCTCGGCGGCGAGGTCGTCGGCGCCGACCACGTCGGCGCCCGCCTCGCGAGCTGCATCGGCGGCCTCGCCGGCAGCGAAGACGGCGACGCGGACGTCCTTGCCCGTGCCGGACGGGAGCGCGACCGTGCCCCGGACCATCTGGTCCGCCTTGCGCGGGTCGACGCCGAGCCGGAACACGATGTCGAGGTTCTCGTCGAACTTGGCGCTGGCGGTCGCCTTGGCGATCTGCAGCGCCTCGGACGGGCTGTAGAACTGCTCGCGGTCGTAGCGCTTCAGCGCGTCGGTGTACTTCTTGCCGGACATGATGTGTCTCCCTCGTTGTGTGAGCTCCCCCGGCGAGGTCCTCCGGGGCCGAGCTGTTGGTTGTGATGGCCTGGTGTCGAACGTTGGGTCCGAGGGGCCGAGCGCCCCAGGACCGGCTTGGCCGGTCCGGTCTCGACGATCTCGCCACGGGCGGCGCTCATTCGGACCGAACGGAGCGAGCGAAGTGAGCGAGTGAGGCCGAGTCGCTACGCGACCGCGATCCCCATCGAACGGGCGGTGCCGCGGATCTGTTGCTTGGCCGCCTCGATGTCGTTGGCGTTGAGGTCGGGCATCTTGATCTTGGCGATCTCTTCGACGTCGGCCTCGCTGATGGTGCCGACGGTCTCGGCGCCGGGGTTGTTCGCGGCCTTCTCGAGGCCGGCGGCCTTGCGGATCAGCACCGGTGCGGGTGGCGTCTTGAGGATGAAGTCGAACGTGCGATCCTCGTAGATCGTGATCTCGGTCGGCACGATCGTGCCGGCCTGCGCTTCGGTCTTGGCGTTGTACGCCTTGACGAAGTCCATGATCGCGATGCCGTGGGGGCCGAGCGCGGTGCCGACCGGCGGGGCCGGGCTGGCCTTGCCGGCCTCGATCTGGATCTTGACGATCGCGGCGACCTTCTTCTTTGCCATGGTGGTGTCGTTCTCTCTATCTCAGGGGGTGCTCGAATGCCGGTCGCTCAGAGCTTGCTGACCTGGCTGAAGTCCATCTCGACCAGCGTCTCGCGTCCGAAGATGTTGACGAGCACCTTCAGCTTCATGTGGTCGGCGTTGATCTCGGCGATCGTGCCGAGGAAGTCGGCGAACGGGCCTTCCTTGACGCGCACGCTCTCGCCCTCTTCGTAGTCGAGCTTGGGCTTGGGTCGTGCGGCGTCGGCCTCGGCGCCGGCGCCCTTGGTCGACAGGAACGTGCGGACCTCGCGGCGCCGGAGCGGCGTCGGCTTCTGACCGCGGTCGCTCTGTCCGACGAACCCGGTGACGCCAGGGGTGTTGCGGATGCAATACCACGACTCGTCGGTCATCTCGCACCGAACCAGCAGGTACCCGGGGAAGACCTTGCGCTGCACCGTCTGCTTCTTGCCGTTCTTGAACTCGACGACCTCTTCCATGGGGATCACGACCTCGTAGATCGCATCTTCCATGTTCATCGAGTGCACCCGGGCGTTGAGGTTGGCGGTGACCTTCTTCTCGTAGCCCGACTGGGTGTGGACGACGTACCAGGAACCCGGACGGGTCCACGGATCGTCCTCCTCGACCTCGTCGGCCGGAGGGGCGAGCGCCTCTGCTTCGGAGATGACCTCGGCGCCGTCGTCGGACTCGATCGGCGCATCGTCGCCGCCAGCCGGCTCGGCGGCTGCCTCGTCGGTGGCAGCCGGCGCCTCGCCGGCATCGTCGGTGACCACCGGCTCGGCGGTCACGTCCTCGTCGTCGCCGGTGACGACGGCGTCGCCGACCGGCAGCAGGTCGGGGGACGGCTCGGCGTGCGCCTCGGCGGCCGGTTCGAGGTCGTCGTCGGTGTCGACGGCGGCGTCACCGACCGGCAGGAGGTCGGCGGCGGACGGCTCGGGAGCCGCGGTCTCGTCGGGCGCTGCCTCGGACTCGGTGCCGGCTGGGGCCTCGGCGACCGGTTCGGCGTGGCTCGCAGCCTGGTCGTGGGTGGTCTGATCGCTCATGTGTAGAACCAATCGGCGACGTACTGGAGGCCGAAGTCGAGCCCGCCGACGAAGGCGGTGTAGGCGACGACGGTCGCGGTGACGATGATCGAGTAGCGAACGACCTCGGGGCGGCTCGGCCAGGCGACCTTGCGCATCTCGTCGCGGACCTCGCGCAGGTACTGCGCCGGGCCCACCCGCTCGCGCGTCGGCTGCTGCCGAGGCGCGCGGGTCGGCGCGCCCTTCTCGTCGAGGGCGCCCTGGCGCTTCAGCAAGCGCTTCTGTTCGCGGTTGAGATCATCGAGTGACATGAGTTCTCTTTACTGATCGATCGTCTGGGCAGGGCAGGAGGGACTCGAACCCCCGACCGTCGGTTTTGGAGACCGATGCTCTACCAACTGAGCTACTGCCCTCGGATGGGAGCGCCAGCGTACCAGCGACTCCCGAGGCGCACCCCCCAGCCGAACGGGTCAGCGCGTCTCCTTGTGGAGCGTGTGCTTCCGCTCGTGGCTGCAGTACTTGCTCATCTCGAGGCGCTCACGGTCGTTGACCTTCGACTTCATCGTGATGTAGTTGCGCCGCTTGCACTCGGTGCACTCGAGGGTGATCTTCACCCGCTTGTCTGACTTGGGCATCTCAATTCGCTCGCTTCGCTCGCTGTCGTTGCTCGTGGTCCCGGACGAGGGACGCCCGAGCCGGCTGACCGGCCCGGGCGCACCTCCATCCCAGAACGTCTCGTTCGTGTCGTTACTCGATGATGGTCGTCACTTGATGATGTTGGTGACGCGGCCGGCGCCGACGGTGCGGCCACCTTCACGGATCGCGAACCGCAGGCCTTCGTCCATCGCGATCGGCTTACCCAACTCGACCGTCATCACCACGTTGTCACCCGGCATCACCATCTCGGTCCCGCTGGGCAACTCGATCGTGCCGGTCACATCAGTCGTCCGGAAGAAGAACTGCGGCCGGTAGTTGTTGAAGAACGGCTTGTGACGACCACCCTCCTCCTTGGTCAACACATACACCTGACCCTCGAAATTCGTGTGCGGCGTGATCGAGCCCGGCGCACACAACACCTGCCCCCGCTCCACATCATCTTTGTCCGTCCCCCGCAACAACGCACCGATGTTGTCACCAGCCTGACCCTCATCGAGAATCTTCCGGAACATCTCCACCCCGGTACACGTCGTCTTCTGCGTCTCCCGCAACCCGACGATCTCGATCTCATCACCGGTGTGGATCACACCCTGCTCCACCTTCCCGGTCACCACCGTCCCACGACCCGTGATCGTGAACACATCCTCGATCGGCATCAAGAACGGCTTGTCCAGATCACGCTCCGGCTCAGGGATGTAACTGTCACAGGCATCCATCAACGCCATCACCTGACCCTGCGCCTCGGTGTCACCCTCCAACGCCTGCAACGCAGACACCGCCACGATCGGCGCATCATCACCCGGGAACTCGTACTCGTTCAACAACTCACGAATCTCGAGCTCCACCAACTCCAACAGCTCATCGTCGTCGACCATGTCCGCCTTGTTCAACGCCACCACGATGTACGGCACACCCACCTGACGCGCCAGCAGCACATGCTCACGCGTCTGAGGCATCGGACCATCCGTCGCCGCCACCACCAAGATCGCACCATCCACCTGCGCCGCACCCGTGATCATGTTCTTGATGTAATCCGCATGACCCGGCATATCCACATGCGCATAATGCCGCGCCTCAGTCTCATACTCGATATGAGCAATCGAAATCGTGATCCCCCGCGCCTTCTCCTCCGGCGCCTTATCAATCGTGTCAAACGCAGAGAACTCCGCCAACCCCTTCTCCGCCAACGTCTTCGAAATCGCCGCCGTCAACGTCGTCTTCCCATGATCAATATGACCCATCGTGCCAATATTCACATGCGGCTTCGTACGCTCAAACTTCGCCTTACTCATTGCTCTCTACCTCTGACGGTGCTTTCTCGTTGATCGATGATGATTGGTTGATTCGTGCTGGCGATCACTCGCCGCGGACTCGCTTCACGATGTCGTCGGCGATCGCCGTCGGCACCTGCTGGTACTGGGCGAACTGCATCGTGTAGGTGGCACGGCCCTGGGTCCGCGACCTGAGGTCGGTGCTGTAGCCGAACATCTCGGACAGCGGGACCTGCGACTTGATCTGCTGGACGTTGCCGTTGGCCTCCATGCCCTCGACGCGGCCACGGCGGCTGTTGAGGTCACCGATGACGTCGCCCATGTACTCCTCGGGCGTCACGACCTCGACCGCCATGATCGGCTCGAGCAGCACCGGGCCGGCCTTGGCGGCGGCCTCCTTGAAGCCCGCCTGACCGGCGATCTTGAACGCCATCTCGGACGAGTCGACGTCGTGGTACTGGCCGTCGACGAGGCTGACCTTGACGTCGACCATGCCGTAGCCGGCGAGCACGCCCGACTCGAGGCCGGCCTGGATGCCCTGGTTGGTCGGCTGGATGTACTCGCGGGGCACCCGGCCACCGGTGATCTTGTCGTCGAACTCGTAGCCCTTCCCGGGGTTCGGCTCGACCTTCAGCTTGACGACCGCGAACTGGCCGGAACCGCCCGACTGCTTGATGTGCCGGTACTCGTGCGACTCGACGATCTTGGTGACCGTCTCGCGGTACGCGACCTGCGGCTTGCCGACGGTCGCTTCGACGCTGAACTCGCGCATCATGCGGTCGACGAGCACCTCGAGGTGCAGTTCGCCCATGCCCGAGATGACCGTCTGCCCGGTCTCTTCGTCGGTGCGGATGCGGAACGTCGGGTCCTCGTCGGAGAGCGACTTGAGCGCTTTGCCGAGCTTGTCCTGGTCGGACTTGGTCTTCGGCTCGATGGCGACGTGGATCACCGGCTCGGGGAACTCCATGCGCTCGAGGATGACCTGGCTGTCGCGATCGCACAGCGTGTCACCGGTGGTGACCTCCTTGAAGCCGAGACCGGCGACGATGTCGCCCGCCATCGCCACCTCGAGGTCCTCGCGCTGGTTGGCGTGCATCAGCAGGATGCGGCCGAGGCGCTCGCGCTTCTCCTTGGTGGAGTTGTAGATCTCGTCACCCTTGTTGACCTCGCCCGAGTAGACGCGGAAGTAGGTCAGCTTGCCGAACGGGTCGGCGACGATCTTGAAGGCCAGCGCGGCGAAGGCGTCGTCCTGCGGGCCGCGCTCGACCTCCTCGTCGCCGCGCATGTTGGTGCCCTTGGCCGGCTCGATGTCGAGCGGCGAGGGCAGGTAGTCGATGACGGCGTCGAGCATCGGCTGGACGCCCTTGTTCTTGAACGCCGACCCGCAGAGGATCGGGATGAAGTCGATGTTGAGCGTGCCCTGACGGATCGCCTTCTTGATCAGGTCGATCGGCACGTCCTCACCGCCGAGGTACAGCTCCATCAGCTCCTCGGACTCGGTGGCGATCGCCTCCATCATGTGCTCGCGGTACTCGTTCGCCTGGTCGACCATGTTCTCGGGGATCTCGACCTCGTCCCACTTCGCGCCGAGCTCCTCGTCGCGCCAGATGAGCGCCTTCATCCTGACCAGGTCGACGAGGCCGATGAACGGCTCGTTCGACTCGGGGCCGCCGGCGCCGATCGGGAGCTGGACGACGAGCGGGTTCGCCTCGAGCCGGTCGCGCACCATGTCGACGGTGCGGTAGAAGTTGGCGCCGATCCGGTCCATCTTGTTGACGAAGCAGAACCGCGGGACGTCGTACTTGTTGGCCTGCCGCCAGACGGTCTCGGTCTGCGGCTCGACGCCGGCGACCGAGTCGAACACGGTCACCGCGCCGTCGAGCACGCGCAGCGAGCGCTCGACCTCGATCGTGAAGTCGACGTGGCCCGGCGTGTCGATGATGTTGATGCGGTGGTCGTCCCACACGCAGGTGGTGGCGGCGGACGTGATGGTGATGCCGCGCTCTTGCTCCTGGGCCATGTGGTCCATCGTGGCGGCGCCGTCGTGCACCTCGCCGATCTTGTAGCTCTTCCCGGTGTAGTAGAGGATGCGCTCGGTCGTGGTGGTCTTGCCGGCATCGATGTGGGCCATGATGCCGATGTTGCGGGTGCGCTCGAGGGGAAACTCACGCTTGGCCATCGTCAGGTCACTTCCGTCTTTCGGGTCGAACTCTCAAGGGGCTGGCCGGCCTGGCGATCACGCCCGGACGGCCGGAAACACGGTCGTCAAGTGTACCGGCTGCACTGCGACTACAACCCTGGTCGCACTCCGAATCCAAGCGTTCCACGCCCGTTCCGGTTCGTTCGCGACGCGTTCACGTCGGCGAGCTCGGGAGGTGAGCCGGATCCGACTCGGTCGGTCCGGCGAAGCCCGATCGGTTGCGTCACTCCGGCGGGGTGGGCGAGCGCCGAAGCGGAGCGCCAGCGCAGCGGAGGCGGCGAGCTCGGGAGGTGAGCCGGGTCCGACTCGGTCGGTCCGGCGAAGCCCGATCGTTCTAGTGACCGCTGATGTAGTCGGCGAGGGCGCGATTCTCCTGTTCGAGCTCCGCGAGACGCGCCTTCACGACGTCGCCGATCGACACGATGCCCGAGAGGTGCCCCTGGTCGTCGACGACCGGGAGGTGCCGGATCCGGCGCTCGGTCATCAGCGTCATGAGGCGATCGACCCCGTCGCTGGCCGAGCACGTGACGACATCGGTCGACATCACCGAGCCGACGCTGCCGTCGAGCGCGGCGGCACCACCGGCGGCCGCGGTGCGGACGATGTCGCGCTCGGAGATGATCCCCTCGATCGCCTGCGCGTCCCCCGACACGACGAGCGCGCCGATCTTGAGTTCCCCGAGTGTCCGGATCGCCTCGTGCAAGGTTGCGGTCTGTGCGACCGTGGCCACGTCGGTGCCCTTGGCCCCGATGATCGACTGAACGTTCATCAACCCCTCCCTGTGTCCCCGTCCCGCGAACTTAGTGCGCCTGTGAACAGTGTCAACTCGGACCGATCGACGCCATGAGGAACTCCAGGTGAACGGGGGGTGAACCCCGGCGCGGAAGCCTTGAGCGGGCCCCGCTGTGTGCCTAGCGTGCGCTCGTGACGGACCGGCGAACACGTCTCGGCATCAACGGATTCGGACGGATCGGTCGACTCGTCGTGCGGGCGCTCGGCAAGCACCCCGAGCTCGCGGTCGCCCACGTGAACGAGGTGTCCGGCGACGTCGCCACCGCAGCCCAGCTGCTCCAGTTCGACACGGTGCACGGGCGCTTCGGTGGTGAGGTCTCGGTCGCCGGCCAGGCGGTGGTCGTCGATGGCGATCACGTCTCGTACTCGGCGCACCGGCCAGTTCGACCGACCGCTCCGACATGAACGTCCGCGACTACGCCCTCGTCACCGCCGGCTACTGGGCGTTCACGCTCACCGACGG
>NZ_JASJCS010000096.1 GCF_030065885.1 Ilumatobacter sp.
GTGAGCGCCTCGACGAGCTGGTCGAGCCGATCGATCGAGCGGATCGACCCGTGCCCGACGGCCCGCGCTTCGGGGACGGCGGCCGTCGGGACCACCCAGTCGTGGTGCGGCCGGACCCCGACCATGGGCGCCACGCCGGGCACCTTGCGGATCGACCCGTCGAGGCCCAGCTCGCCGGCGAACGCGAGCCCCTCGACGGCGTCGGCCGGGATGGCCCCGAGCGCGACCAGGACCCCGACCGCGATCGCCACGTCGAGCCCGGACCCGGCCTTGCGGTAGTGGGGCGGCGCCAGGTTGACGGTGATCTTCTTGTCGGGCCAGCCGATGCCGCTGCTGGTGATGGCGGCGCGCACGCGGTCACGGGCCTCGCGGCACGACTCGTCGGGAAGGCCGAGCATGGTGAACCCGGGGACCCCTCTGCCGACGTGCACCTCGACCGTGACGGGATGGCCACGCGCCCCGAGGATCGTCGCGGACGGAATGGCTGCTATCACTTCGACCTCCCAGATCGACCAGCGCGATGCGCTGACGGTGTGGGAGGGAGGTGCTGCCCCCTCGACAGTGATCATCACCATATCGACCGGGTGTGACAGTCGGCGCGGGCGGCGGCCGCCGGCGGAGATGGCCGTGATGATCGCGGGCACCGTGGCACACTCGTTCGGTGATCGGCCGCCCCCTCGCCACCACCTTCGCCGCGCTCGCCCTACTCGGGTCGCTCGCCGCCTGTGGCGACGACGGGGTCCGCAGCGACGCCGAGCGGTTCTGCGGCGAGGCGATCGCGCAGCGGGACACGATCGTCGCTCCCCCATTGGGCGACGAGGCCGAGCTCGAGGCAACGCTCGACTTCTACCGTCTGATGGGACAGCTGGCCCCGATCGCCATCGCCGAGGAGTGGGACGACCTCGTCGTCAGCCTCGAGACGGCTGCGACAGTCGTCCCCGGCGACCCCGAGTCCGAACAGCTGGTCGCGATGACCGCCTACGCCACCGAACCGTCGGCGTTCAAGGTCAAGCAGTGGCTCGACGAGAACTGCGGCCTCGACATCCCCATCACCACCATCGCCCCCCAGGAACCCTCACCCGCCCAAGTGACGACCACCACGGTCGCGGACGACGACGAGGACGAAGAACCCGCCGACGACGAGTAGGCGCGAACAGGACACCCAGTCGCCCGCCGAGGACGAGTAGCGATCCTCACGGAACAACGGTTGCGCCCCGAGGACGCCGTCGGCGAGAGGCTGCGAGTCCGGTTCCTGAGTCGGGATCGAGGCCCGGTGAGCGCACGGCGCGACGAGTCAGAGCTGACTTCGGTCAGCGAGCGACGAGGCGCAACGCCGCGATCGGCGGCCTCGGCCCGACTCAGACGATCTCGCCGCGGCGGAGGATGACGGAGTCGACGAGGCCGTAGTCCTTCGCCTGCTCGGCGGTGAACCAGCGGTCGCGCTCGGAGTCCTCCTGGATCTGCTCGAGCGCCTGACCGGAGTGTTCGGCGATGAGCTCGGCCATGCGCTGCTTCGTGTACCGCAGCTGCTCGGCCTGGATGGCGATGTCGGCGGCCTGGCCGCGGAGCCCGGCGAGTGGCTGGTGCATCATGATGCGGGCATTCGGCAGCGTGTACCGCTTGCCCGATGCGCCGGCGGTGAGCAGGAACTGGCCCATCGACGCCGCCAACCCGAGGCACACGGTCGCCACGTCGCAACCGACGAACTGCATCGTGTCGTAGATCGCCATCCCCGCGGTGACCGACCCGCCCGGGCTGTTGACGTACAGCCAGATGTCGGCCGCCGGATCCTCACCTTCGAGGTAGAGCAGCTGCGCGCAGATCTGGTTGGCGATGTCGTCGTTCACGTCGGAACCCAGCATCACGACCCGGTTCTTGAGGAGGCGGTTGAAGACGTCGCTGCGGGGGTCGAAGCCCCCTTCGAGCGCTGACGGCGTGGGTTCGGTCATGCCCGCCAGACTACCCCCTCAGGTCGGCGAGCCTCCCGGGCCTCCACGGTGCCGATTTCCCGACGACCGGCGGCGGCGCCGGTGGTACGGTCGATGACCTGTCACGAGGGAGGTGACGATGCCGGCGGTGATCGATTCGAGGATCCAGCGGCCTCCGTCGCGCGGCATGCGGCGAGAGCGGCTCGACGTGCTGCTGTCGCAGATCCTCGATCGACGCCTGACGGTCGTCACGGCACCTGCGGGCTCGGGCAAGTCGACGGCCCTCGCCCACTTCTGCGACGCCACCGAGGCGACCGTCGCCTGGTACACGGTCGACACGTTCGATGCTCGCCGAGAGGTGTTCCTCGCATGCCTGCAAGCGGCGCTGGAGCGCGTCCTCGACGGGCCCGACACCGGGACGTGGACCACGCACGACGACGTCATCCGTGCGCTCGAGACGGCGCCGGACCGCGAGATCGTGATCGTGATCGACGACCTGCACACCATCTCGGGCCAGCCCGCCGAATCGCTGTTGGGCGAGCTGGTCGCCGGGCTCCCGAGCCACGTGCACATGGCCATCGCCAGCCGCCGCGAGCCCCACTTCGACACGTCGAGATGGCAGCTCTCGGGTGAGGTGCGCGAGATCACGTCGAACGATCTCCGGTTCCGTACGTGGGAGGCCGAAGAGCTCCTCGACACCACGTACGGGCTGCTCCTCCGTCCCGACGACGTCGCGCGGCTCACGCGTCGCGTCGACGGATGGGCGGCGGGATTCCAGCTGTTCCACCTCGCGGTCCGCGACAAGCCCCCGCCCGAGCAGCGGCGGCTGATCGACTCGGCATCGTCCCGGTCGACCCTGGCTCGCCGGTACCTCGCCCGCAACGTGCTCGCCGGCCTGACCGAGGAGCTCCGGCACTTCCTCCTCCACAGCTCGATCCTGGGCGTGCTCGACGGCGGGCTCGCCGATGCGTTCCTCGAACGGAGCGGGAGCGCTGCCGTCCTCGACGACCTCGACGAGCTCGGTCTGTTCGTCATCCGCCTCGACGAGACGACCTTCCGCTACCACGAGGTGCTGCGCTCCCATCTCGAGGCCGAGCTCGCGACGCAGACGACCGAGTTCGAGCTGCACGAGCGCTTCGTGCGGGCCGGCGACCTGCTCGACGGCGCCGGGCACCCGGGCGAGGCCCTGCGCTGCTACGCCCGCGCCGGCCGGTGGGACGACGTCTCGCGGCTCGCCGGGCGGGCGAGCGGCGAGCGCTTCGGTGGTACGCACGGGTGGCTCGACACCTTGACCGGACCCCAGATCGACACCGACCCGTGGATCGCACTCGCGCTCGCGCGGGCCGAGCTCGCCGCCGGCAGGTTCCACCGCGCCCGCGATCACTTCGCCACCGCCGAATCGCTCAGCAACGATCCCGGCCTCGGCGTCGAGTGTCGACGGGAGCGCCTCGCGCTCGAGAGCTTCCTCGACCCCATCGCCACCGATCCCGACGGCTGGCTCGGGACGCTGCGGCGTGGACTGCGCAGCGACCCCGTCGGCGCAGCCGCGCAGCTCGGCGCCTCGAACACCCCGCAGGGTTCGGTCGCAGCCGGGATCCTGCACCTGCTGACCGGCCGGCTCCACGAGGCCGCGGCGAGCTTCGACGGCGCCCTCTTGCACGAGCAGCTTCCCGACTGGGCGATCCACGCGGGGCGGCTGGGGCGGCAGGCCACACGGCTCCTCGACGGACCACCCGACGCCGGCGCGACGATCGCCGTCATCGACCGCCTCGTCGGCAGCCTCGAGAGCGCGTGGCTGGCGCGGTTCGCCCGGGCGATGCTGGCGATCACGATGGTCGCCGACGGCGACGCCGAGGCGGCGCGGGTCGCCGATCGGTGCCACGAGGAAGGCGACCCGTGGGGGGCGGCGTTCGCACGGCTGTGCGCCGGCGTGGCCGCAGACGACGACCGCACTGCCAGCGATCACTTCGCCGCCGCGCTCGAGATCGCCGAGCGGCACCAGACACTCGCCCTCGTCGCGGCGGCGCATGCCGGGCTGGCCCAGGCCGGCGGGTCCCCGGCCGGCGAGCACCGCGAGTACGCCGACCGGCTGATGCGGCGACTCGGCCTGCGTGGCACGTTCGTCGATCTCGTGCGGACGCTGCGCCCGCAGCACGACCGGTCGGCCCCCGATCACGACGCCGCGGTCTCGATCCGCTGCCTCGGCGACTTCGCTGTTGGTCGCCCCGGCGAGGAGGCCGATCTGAAGGCGCTCCGCCCGCGGGCGCGTGCGGTCCTGCAGCGGCTCGCCCTCGAGTCCGGCCGTGTCGTCCACCGCGACCGGCTCGTCGCCGACCTCTGGACCGATCAGGACGAAGGAGCTGCCGTCCGGAGCCTGCAGGTGTGCATCTCGTCGATCCGACGTGCGCTCGACGACGCCGGGTCGCCGATCCGGATCGAGCACGCCGACGGCGGCTACGTGCTCGACGACCCGTCGGGCGGGCGGTGCGACCTCGTCGAGCTCGAAAGTGCGCTGCGGGCCGCCGAGTCGGCGTCCTCGGTGACCGAGCTGGTCGCAGCGGCCGACGAGGCGCTGCGCCGGTTCGGTGGCGAGCTGCTCCCGGGTGTGGGTGCCGTCGACTGGGTCGTCGGCGAGCGGGAACGTCTCCGCCTCGCGGTGGCGAGGGCGGCGTGCGTGGCGGCGACGGCGGCACTGCCGACCGACGTCGCCGCCGCGATCGATCTCGCCGATCGCGGCCTCGAGGTCGATCGCTTCGACGACGCGCTGTGGCGCCTCGCGATCGACGCACACGCAGCGCGCGGCGACTCTGGCGCCGTCGAGCGGCTGCGCCGTTCGTACGACGCCGCGCTGCGCGAGCTCGGCGTCGAGCCGTCGCCGGTCGGTACGTCCTGAGCGATCAGTCCTGCGACTGGAACTCGAGCTCGGTGATCGGGCACACCTCGATGACCGGGTCCGGGAAGCAGTTCACGACGACGGTCTCCACGCTCACCGCGGCGTCGACGTCGAGGTCGACCGTCTGGAAGCCGTCCTCGTCGGCGATCTGGGCGGCGACCTCGATGATCGTGCCGGTGTCGTCGGTGACGCGGAAGAGCAGCTCTCGCGGCCGCGGGTCGGGTCGCACGACCTTGCCGCCGGACTCCTGCTGACCGGGATGCACCAGGACGTGCTTCACATCGGTGGTCTCGACGAACGTCACCGTCACCGACGCGCTCGGGTCGTCGGGCGCTGCCAGCCAGAACGTGAGCGTGTTGCCGTCGGTGACGTCGGCGGCCTCGGTGTCCGGGCTGTTGCTCGAGCTCGACACGCGCGCCGGGTCGATCGGGATGTTGCTGTAGGTCGGGCTGACGATGCGCCGGACCCGGCCGGCGAAGTCGCCGCCCCCGTCGAGGATCGCGTTGCGGGCGCTCGGGATCGCGAAGCCGACGCCGATGCCGACGACCGCCAGCAGCGCCATCAGGCGCTTGACGTTGCCGATCTTGCCGAGCACCTTGCCCCGGAAGATGCGCGCCTGGCGGGCGGCGTCGCGCCCCGTACCGCGTTCGGGCCGCGCGCCGGCCCGCAGCGTCTGCTTCGGCTTCCGCTGCGGGATCCAGCGGCGATACCACGGCCGCTTGACGACCTCGGCCTCGACCAGCGAGTTGCCGCACCGGCGGCAGAACTTGCGCTCGGGCGTGTTGCCCTCGCCGCACTGCCCGCACACGAGATCGCCCGGGTTGATGCGGCGGCTCGGTGGTTGCCGTTGGACCTTCGGGCGCGGTTTCGCCGCTTGGGGCACCTGTGCGGCGGGAGGCCGCGCGCCGGTGCCCGGGGGCGGGCGGTCGTCCGACGGACCGGGCTCGTCCGGCAGCGGGTGCGCGACGAGCGCCGCGGCGCGGTCGTCGCCCGGTGGGGCGCCGGACGGTGCCGGCGCCGCCGAGCCGGGGGCCGGCGCGGCGAGCGGCGCGCCGGCAGCACGATCGGTGGTGGCGGGCGGCGGCAGCTCGTCGCCCGAGATCGCGTGCTTGATGCGCGTGACGATTCCCGCTCGTTCGGGCTCCTCGACGGCGGCCTCGACGGGAGTGTCCTCGGGAACGTGCTCGCCGGACCACTCGAGGAACGCCGGACAGCCGCCGCAGAACTGATCGTCGTCGTCGTTCTGCGTGCCGCACTCGCGACAGACGATCATTCGGTGTCCTCCTCGGCGCCGGGCCCGGCCTCGGCATCTGGCGTCGTCGCCTCGCCGTCGGTCGGGACCGGTGGAGGAGCGAGACCTGACGGCGAGGCGGCGGCCTCCGGGCCGGCCGCCGTCGTGATCTCGACACGATAGAGGATGTGGGCGGGGCGGTTCGCTGCGACCAGCCGCTCGAGCCGGGCGGCGTCGACCTGCTCGGGATCCTCGACCGCGACGCGCACCACCACGGGCGCGGCGCCGTCCCCCGGCAATGCGCTGTCGGGGACGGGGGACCACGTTGCGCCGCCACCCTCCTCGATCTCGGGGCGAGCACCGACGTAGAGCTCCACGACGTCGGCGAGACCCTCGACGGTGCCGCGGGCGTCGAACAGGCTGTGGGCGCTGGCGACGAGCTCGCGGCGGCGTCGATCGTCCCAGGTCTGGTCGACCTCGAGCCCGACCCATCCCGCCAGCCACTCGACGAAGTCGTCGGGGGCGAGCATCGGGTCGAGATAGGACCAGAAGCTGTCGAGTGTTGCGGGCACCGGGGCGAGCACCTCGTCGAGCCCGTCGCACCACCGCTGCGCGAGGTCGTCGTCGTGGAACATCGCCGGGAGCGTCGCTCCCAGCCGCGTCCGCACACCGAGGCCCGGGACGGCTCGGCGGTCGCTCACGGCCCGGACGCTCCCCGAGCGGTGCCCAGCGGCACCGTGCGCTCGTTCGCCCCCATCTCAGTCCACCACCATCACCTGGTGCTCGTAGCTGAACGCCAGGGCGTGGTCATCGAGGACCAACCGCTGGACGTCGTCGCCGCGCTCGCCGGTCACGGGATCGGCGGCGAACAGGCGGGCGTCCTCGATGATGTCGGTGCCCGGGAGCCGCTGCAGCACCGAGTACACCTCGCCGACGTGGATCGGCCGGCCGAACGGCCACCCGTCGCCGTCCGGGCCACCACGGGTCGGATGGAAGTAGTCGTACAGCGCGCGGAGGCAGTCGTCGCGGAGCGCGTCGGGGGCGAAGCGGCGGCGCGCCCGCACCCTCGCGACGACGGTGACGCCCTGGTAGCGCGGTGGCTCGACCACAACACGTGCGCCGATCGTGCGGCGCTGCTCGAGGTGTTCGGCGATCCGGCGGAGCGAGTCCTCCTCGGGGATCAGCTGCTCGAACCGCAGCCTGCCGGTCGCATCGTCTGCGACGGCCGGCACGACCAGGATCCGCACCCCGGAGCCGGCGTCGTCCTCCGCAGCCACGCCGCGGACGCGGACGATCTCGGGCGCAGCCGTGCGCGCCAGCTGCTCGTAGTCCTCGATCGTCACCGCCCGGTTCCGGGTGCGCAGCATGATCGGGCCCCGGGTCTTCGCGTTCTCGAGATCCTCGCCGTCGATGCCGCCGACCGCCGACCGCCGGTTGACCACCCGGCTCACGGTCGGGATCGGGGTGCGCAACACGCTGATCGCGCCGGCGGCCACGTTGGCGTGGCGGCCGCCACCGGTGCGATAACGATCGACCCGGATCGTCGCCCCCTTCGCGGGGACGCCGCCGTAGTTCCGCATCGAACCGTCGGGGAGCCGCACGGCGGGCCCGAACACGATCTCGCCGGCGGTCGCGTCGAGCAGGAAGTGACGATCGTCGGGGTCGGAGTCCGCGAAGTCGGTCACGGCCTGCCAGTCGCTCCAGCCGTCGTCGCCGGACACCTCCACCACCACGTCCTGCCCGGGGACCACGGGCGCGCGCTGTAGGCGGAACCGCTGCCCGGGGACGCCCTCCGAGACGCCGATCGTCTCCTCGTCGATCGTGGTGGCATGGACTGCGTCGGCGTCGCCGCCGATCGTGAACGCCTCGAGCGCCAGGATCCGCGGCGACGCCGAGTACTCGGGCTGACCGTATTGGGACTCGACGACGCGGCCCCGGAGCCAACCGGCCGGGTTGCCCTCGATGACGGTCACCTCGTGGCCGCCCGGGATGTGGATCACGACGTCGCCGGGACGGTTCAGGCCGCCGGTCGTGTCCCGCTCGAGGTCGCAACGCTCCCAGTCGCTGCCGGTCCACGCCTCCCACACGAGCGGCGGTGACGACGGATCGACGCCGATGCCCTCGATGTCGCAGTCGAAGCGCAACGTCACGACGTGCCGAGGTGCGGCGACGTCCAGGCCGATCAGGAACACGTCGCCGACGGCGGGTGGCTCCGCGAAGCAGAAGAACGGCTGGCGGCCGGCGAGCGCTTCGTCGTGCAGCCGGACCACGCCGTCGCTCGCGGGCGCGCTGGCGACGTTGGCGACGGAGGTGGGCGTGATGTGGAGGTCGGCGGTGGTCGCGAATTCGACCGGCTCCTCGTCGGGCGTGCGCAGCGTGGCGACCTCGGTCTGCTCGTGGATCGTCAGCCGCTGGTCGGCGGGCGCGGACAGCCAGAACGTCACCTCGACGTTGGCGGCCGTCGGCGGGAACAGCTGCACGCCGATCAGCTCGAGGAACTTCACGAAGTGCCGGTCGGGCACGCGGTTCAACCGGTAGAGCAGCAGGTCGGTCATCCATGCGAACGTCTCGATCAGCGTGACGCCGGGGTCGGACACGTTGTGGTCGGTCCACTCGGGGCAGCGCCGCTGCACGAGCCGCTTGGCGTCGTCGACGAGGTCCTGGAACGACCGGTCGTCGAGTCGGGGCGCAGGTAGTGCCATCGTCACTCCTCTCCGGGGATCGAGTAGAACGGGAAGACGAGGTTGCGCGGGTCGTTGGTCGAGCGGATCCGGTAGGCGATGTCGATGTACACGATGCTCGGCCGGTCGTCGTCGAAGCCGACGTCGACGTCGGTGACGTCGATCCGCGGCTCCCAGCGCCGCAGCGAGGCACGGACCTCGTAGGCGATCAGGCCCGCCGTCGTGGCGTCGGCCGATCCGAACACGTGCTGATGAATGCGGCATCCGAACTCGGGACGCATCGGCCGCTCACCGAGAGCTGTGCCGAGGATGAGTCGGATCGACTCCTCGATCTCGCGGTCGTCGGAGACCATCGCGATCCCGCCCGATGCGTCGATGCGCATCGGGAACGCCCACCCGCGGCCGACGAATGTGTCGCTCATCGCCTCACCTCCTCACGCGATCTGCACCGTCGCAGCGGTGCCGGTCAGGGTGCCGGTCACGCCGAAGCAGACCGTGCACTTCGAGCCGGTGCGGCCGGCCGGCTTGCCGCCGAACAGCACCGTCGGGCTCCCCTCGACGACCGCGCCGATCTGGGTGTTGGGCACCGCATGGGGATCCGTGGCGTGGAGCCCGACGTGCGGGGGCTTGTTGAGCCCGGTCGACCCGACGACGACGGCCGGTTTGTTGCCGATCAGCACGGTGGGTTCGAGGCCCAGCTCGACGCCGGCACTGAACGGCATCGGCGGCCCCGGTTGCGGCGCGCCCGACGACGGGTTGGGCACCTGGTGCGTCGTGCACGTCGCCGTGATCAGATCGCCTTGGACTGCTGCCGGACTTCCCATCGCTCCTCCTCGTCGTCAAGTCAGTTGATCTTGACGACACCTCCCTTGACCTCGGTCTGCCCCGAACCCTCGAGCTTGGCGTTGGCGCCCTTCATCTCGAGCGTGCTCGACGCGTCGAGCTTGATCGTGCCGCCCGAGATCGTCACGTCGCCGCCCTTCAGCTCGATGCCGTTGGGGCCCTCGAGCACGACCTTGCCGTTGCTCTTGACGTAGATGTGCTCGTCGGCCTTCGAGATCACGATCCCGTACTCGTTGTCCGCGGTCTTGATGAAGATCGAGTTCTCGTCGTCGTAGTCGCTGATCGAGATCTCGTGACCGCCGCGGCTCATCCAGCGGCGGATCTTGACCGCGCCGTCGGCGCTGTCGCAGTAGTCGACGGCGGGCGGTGCGTCGACGCCGTTGTACAGACCGCCGAGCACGTACGGGCGGCGCATGTCGCCGCGCTCGAAGAGCACGAGCACCTCGTCGTCGACCTCGGGCACGACGAAGAAGCCGCGGTCCGGTCCCGCACCCGGGAACGTCACGCGCGCCCAGTCGCTCTCGTAGTCGTCGGACAGCCACGGGAACCGCAACTTGACGCGCCCGAGCTTCTCGGGGTCCTGCGCGTTCGTCACGATCGCCACGACGGCGCCGTTGATCGGCGGCGCCCCGGTGCCGGTCTCGCCGAGGCTGGCCAGCCCGAGCAGCGACCGCTCCTGCCGGCCGGCCACCTCGAAGTCGGTGTGGTAGCCGTCCTCGTCGAACCGGTGGCGCGTGTGCGACACCACGTAGTCACCGTCGAAGGGGCCGGCCCCGGCGATCGCCACGGTCCCACCGGTGACGAGGCGCGGGTTGCCCTCGGCGGTGCCCTCGGCCTCGGCGTACGACGAGGCGATCTCCTCCGCGGTCGCCTCGGCGACCGAGCGGGCCTCGGCCGACGTCGCGATCGGCAGATCGCACGCGAGGAACTCGGGCGAATCGAAGACCCGTGCGAGCTCGGCCGGCGACCAGCCTCGTTCCCCGAGCGACACGCTCTCGGTCGCCGCGTCGGTCTCGTGGGTCACGGGTTCCTTGCGAGCCATGTCCCAGCCGCGCGCCTCGACACGGCCGACCTGCTGCGCGCCCGTGACGCGCGGCCGGAACATCAACAGCTGGTCGCCGACCGTCAACTCGACGCCGCCGCCCCCGCCGAGGACGCCGCCGACGGCACCGCCCAGCCCGCCGCCTCCCCCGCCGCCGGAGCCGGCCGCCGTGAACTCGAACCGCCCGTCGCGCACACCGACCCGGTAGCCGATCTCCTTCGCCCGCGAGCGGAGGAAGTCCCAGTCGGTGGTGTTGATCTGGCTCACGTGGTCGTGGACGGTCGACGACGAGTCGATCGTCCCGATGTCGAGGCCGGCGTCGCCGGCGATCCGTCGCGCGAGATCGCTGTCGGTCACGTTGTTGAACGAGCGGGTTCGCCGCCCGGCGTGCAGCCGATGGGATGCGTCGTAGCCGCGCACGACCAGGTAGCGCGCGCCGTCCTCGAACACGGCCTCGATCGCGGTGATCTCGCCCTTGATCAGGCTGGCGTCCGGCGACTCCCCGAGATCGCCGGACTTGATCTCGAGCGTCTGGCCGATCCGCGCACCCAGGCGTGTCCAGAGCTCGGGGTCGTCGAACCGGAAGCGCAGCGCGAACGAGTCGGGCAGCACGGCGTGGTCGTCGACGATCGCCTCGATCAGCTCGCGGCGGACCTCGTCGCGGACCGCCTGGCCGTCGATGCCGACGAACGGGAGCTGCGATCGCGTCACGCGGCCTCCTCGCCGGCCGCCCGCCGGGCGGCGTTGGCGTCCTGTCGGGACGGGACGAGGATGACCCGGCCCGGCGCCAGCGCGACCGGGTCGTCGATCGAGTTCATCTCGGCCAGGATCCGCCAGAGGTTCGCGTCGCCCAAGAGCTGATAGGCGACCGACGGCAGCGTGTCGCCCTCGACCACACGGTGGGAGCGGCGGCCCGGCGGACCGCCCGACGTCGGGTTCTGGGATTCGGCGCCTTCCGGCCGCTCCTTCATGCTGACCTGCACCTCGGCGCGCGCCGGCGTCCCGTCGCGTCGGAACAGATCGAACGTCGCGTTGGCCGATGCGATCTGACCGGTGAACTTGAACTTGCCCCAGATGAACATCGCGCGCGGCGGTGCGGGCGGGTCCGAGCCCTCTTCCGGGTTGAGCCACTTCTGCATCGTCTCGACCATCGCGCCGACGTCGGATCCCTGGGGGGACTCCCACTCGTCCAACAGCACCGTGAACCCGAGCGTGCGGGTGCCGGTGCTCGAGAACTGCTCTTGCCCGCCTTCCTCGCTGCTCCGGCTGTTCTGCCCCTGGAACTCGGCCGACTTGTTGAGCGTCAACTGGGTCGGGTTGAACCGGAAGTTCATCTCGGAGTCGTTCCACACGACCGGGACCATGCCCTCGACGCCGGCCGCCGACGTGGCGGCGCTCGCCGCCATCGAGGCGGCCGCCGCGCCCAGGCCACCACCGCCCGACTCGACCTTGACGAGCTTGGCCTTCTCGAGCTTCATCGGGATCGCCATCGCACACTCCTCACAGGCTCGCCACGTTCGCCGTCATGGTCAGGTCGAAGAACCCCTCGTGCGCGATGACCAGCGTCTCGATGAGCGCACCCGATGCCTCGGCGTCGAGCGCACCGGCCGACCACGAGACCGGGAACACACCCATCAGGTTCCACGTCACGACCTCCTCGCCGGCCGGATCCATCACGGTGATCCTCGCCGTCGAGCGCTTCACCATCGACTGGTAGGCGGAGAACCACGTCGCGAGACCGAGCGACTCGGTGCTGACCGCCCGGGTCAGCGTGATGTTCTCGTACGACAGCCGGCCGGGCAGCTGGTGGACGTAGCCGTTTTGGCCGCCCTCCTCGTACGACTTCACCGCGTAGGTGGCCTTCAGCCCCTCGCACTTCGCGAACGTGCCGAGCGGGCAGTTGTCGATCGTGACCTTGAAGCCGGCCTGGACCGCGAGCTCAGACATGCTCGCCCACTCGGATGACGAGGACCGGAAGGATGATCGGACGCTGCATCGTGCTCACCTGGTGTCGAAGAGCCGACCGGAGCGCTCCCGGTCGGCGAGCAGGTCGTGCCGGAGCCGTGTCCGGAACTTCGGGTAGAGGCGGCGAGCGAGCTCGTCGAGGTCGCGTCCGGCATCGGGTGACGGTTGCGCCGGCGGCGGAGTGGCC
The DNA here is from genome assembly GCF_030065885.1 of Ilumatobacter sp. Lineage (GTDB taxonomy): Bacteria > Actinomycetota > Acidimicrobiia > Acidimicrobiales > Ilumatobacteraceae > Ilumatobacter. Next base: position 12,771 of record NZ_JASJCS010000096.1, read on the forward strand.
GCCGACGAGACCGTCGGGCCGGCCGTCGCCCCGGCGTCGGGCAGCCGCTGCACGTCCGGCGCCCCCGGCGCCCCTGACGCCCCGGCTCCGGCGACGGCCGACACGGGAGGACCTGCCGGTGCCGTGCCCGATCGATGTGCGGGTACGCCGGCGCCCGCCGCGGCCGCCTGGACCTGGGCGACGATGGCGAGCTGAGCCGCCGATGATTCGGCGACCGGCGCAGCGACCGAGGGCGCCGGGCTCGCGACGGCCGGCGGTGACAGGCGTCGGACGGGGTCGGGTGGCGCGACGCCGGCGAGCCGCTGCGCGGGGCCCGCCGAGGGCCGCCGCGACGCTGTCACGTGGCGCGCCGCCACGGGACGAGTGCTCACCGGCGACGACGTGGCCGGTCCCTGGCCGCCGACCGAGCGAGCCTCGGCCTCGAGCGCGCGACCGGCCGGCGTGTCCTCGCCGGGCAGGTCGGTGCCGAGCGTGCGCTGTTGGGCGACGTGGGTGAGCTCGTGGCGGAGGATGTCGCGGCCCTCGCCGGACGACGTCGAACCGTGCCAGTCGGGCATGAAGACCTCACCGCCGGTCGTGAACGCCTTTGCGTCGATCGCCTGGGCGGCCTCGCCGACGTCGGGGCCCCGATGGACCTTGACGTCGTCGAGCTGCTGCCCGAGCACCGGCTCGAGCTCGGAGCGGACCGTCGGCGGGACGCCCTCGGGCGCGCGCTGGACGCGAGGCGAGCTCCCTCGTCGTACTCGCACCGGCGGCGGTGCCGCGGGCGGCGGCGTCACGGTGGCCAGAGCGGGACGGTCGGCCGGCAACCGCATGATCGGCGGCGCCGACGCCACGAGCGGTGCGTCCGCGAGCCGCCGGCCCGCTCCCGCTGCCGACCTCCCCTGCCATGGACCGCCGGACACCGATCCGTCTCCGGCCGCTCGGTCGGGCAGCGGCCCGTCGGGGGCCGGCCCGTCCGGTGGCATCCCCGCCGACGGCGGAGGACCCGACGACGTGGCCGCCATGCGCGCCACCCGCGCCGGCAGCGCCCCAGGCGCAGGGAGGGGGTCGCGGCGGGCTGCCGCAGCCGCCGCTGCGGCTGTGGGTGCCGCGGTTGGTGCGGCGCTGTCCGGCTTCGCGACGGGCATCGCCGGTCCGGCGGTCGTCCCATCGACCATCGAGGCTGGCCTCGACCCCAAGGGCGCCCCGACGCGGCGGATGACCCGGCGCGTGCCGAGCACGGGTGCATCGGGCCGCGACGGCTCGTCGGCGAGCCGCTGGACCGTACGCCGCGGCGGGTCTGCGGCCGGCACGGGGTCGGCGGCTGCGTCGGGCGTGGCCTCGTCGCCGGTCGGAGCCGCGACGACCGGCGGAGGATTTGCAGCCGGTGCGGGGCCGGCCGGCGCTGCCGGGGCCGATGGTGCTGCCGGCGGAGGCGTCCGGACGGGCATCGGCCGAGCCGGGACGGCGGTCGGCTGTACGGTGCCGGGCCCGGCCGGCGGCGTGGTCGTCGCAGCGGCGACGGGTCGGCCGGGTTCGGGAGGCGCCGGCGGCTGCGCCGGCGCGACCTGCGGCGCGGCCTCCGCGGCCGGCCGCCGAGGAGGTGGGTCGCCCGCGTCGGCCAGACGTTGCACCGTCGCGGCCGGAGCGAGCGGTACGGCATCGTCGAGGGGCACCGGCTCCGGCGCGTGGGCGTACCGGAGCGTCGGCGACGATGCGGTTCGGGACGGGGCGGCGCTCGTCGGGCGGAGCACACCGCGGACCGTCCCCGTCGGCGCCGACCGGCGGCGGGCGTGACCGAGCTTCGGCGCGGTGACCCGCGTGGGGATCGCCGGGGTGATCGTGTTCGAGATGCGCTGGACCGGCGCGGTCAGCTCGAACGTCGACGACGTCGGTGCGAGCGGTGGCAGCTCCCGCCAGGCACCGGTCGGCGGCGGCACGACAGGCGCCGGCCGGGCTGCGTCAGCGGATCCCGCTGCGACGGACCCGCCCGCATCCGGCTCCCGCACTCGACGTGCTCGGCGTCGAAACGGCCACCACGCCACGTTCGGTCACCCGCCTGCCGAGATGCGCTCGTTGATCGCGCCGATCTCGTCGATGAACCGATGCCGGACCGGGTGTTCGAGGTCGAGGATCCGGTCGAAGTCCCAGTGGAAGTGATAGGCGACGTACGCGACCTCTTCGAACAGTCGGTCAGGTGCGTACGTCACGATTCCCCCGGGACATCACCTGCCACGTCGACCTGGAAGTCGTGCTCGCACGACGGACAGGTGACCGCCGCCAACGTGTGGCCCTCCTGGTTGACCCGCCGGTACAGGTCCTGCAGGAAGGCCAGGTCGGCCGCGAACAGCCGCTCGACGATGCCGGCGTGGACCTCGGTGATCGTGCCCAACCGCAGGAGCACTCGCGCCAACAGGACGATCGACAGGTACGCCTCGTTCTCGCGGACCCGCGGGTCGCGCAACGGCAGGATCTCGTCGCGGGCCGTCGCCAGCCGCATCACGCCGTCGCGGTGGACCGTGCCGTCCTCCTCGACGAGGCCGCGCGGCAGGACGAACGCGTACTCCGTCTGCAGCGGGGCAGGCCCGCTGGCAGCGTCGACGGCGGTCGGAGCGCTCATGTCACGCTGGCTCGAGGCCCTCGTGGGAGAGCGTGACCTCTTCGACGGCGATGTCGGAGCTGCCGGCCTGGAGGCCGCTCACCGACACCTTGTTCGGCCAGGCGTTCTTGAAGTTGTACCGCCTCACCTCGCCGCCGGCGTAGTCGTAGAGCACGATCGACCCGTTCTTGCGAGCGGCGTCGACGTTGCCCTTCAGGATCTCGCCGAACCAGTCGTCGACGGCGGTGCTGTCGGTGACGCCGCGCTTCAACACGATGTCCTCCCAGGACTTCTTGCCGGGCAGCTTCTTGATCACCTCCTTGCCCATGAGGTTGAGCTCGCGGTGCTCGATGACCTCGCGCGACGCCCCGAGTCCGCTCACCTCCTTGAACTGGGCGATGACCTGGCCATCGATCTCGATTTTGAACGTGTAGCCACCTAGGGCGTCTTCACCGATCGGCATCTCTGCATTGCTCCTTCATGAGTGGGGTGGGCTGGGCGATCACTCCGAGATCGAGGTGCCGCCGGAGAACTGGGCGAGCCGGAACACGACGAACTCGGCCGGCTTCACCGGAGCGACGCCGATCTCGCAGGTCACCTGACCGGCATCGATCGCCTCGGCCGGATTGGTCTCGTCGTCGCACTTGACGTAGAAGGCCTCGTCCGGCGCCTGCCCGAAGAGGGCGCCGTCGCGCCACTGCAGCACGAGGAACGCCGAGATCGTGCGGCGGATGCGCTGCCACAGGTCGTAGTCGTTCGGTTCGAACACGACCCACTGCGTGCCGCCCATGATCGACTCCTCGAGGTAGTTGAAGAGCCGCCTGACGTTGATGTACCGCCACGCCGGGTCGGACGACAGCGTGCGGGCGCCCCACACACGGATGCCCTGGCCGGGGAACGAGCGGATCGCGTTCACCCCGTTGGGGTTGAGCGAGTCGTGTTCGCCGCGGGTGATGTTCGTCTCGAGCGCGATCGCACCGCGGACGACCTCGTTGGCGGGCGCCTTGTGCACGCCGCGGGTGGCGTCGCTGCGGGCCCAGATCCCGGCCATGTGACCGGCCGGCGGGACGAACTGGTTCTGGCCGGTCGCCGGATCGAAGACCTTGACCCACGGCCAGTACAGCGCGGCCTGCTTCGAGTCGTAGCCGGCCTTGTCGACGCGCCACTCCTTCACCTGCTGGGCGTTGAGGCCCGGCGGCGGGTCGAGGATCGCGAGCCGGTCGCCCATCAGCTCGGCGTGGGCGATCATGGCGAGCTGGACGGCCTGGACGCCCTCGAGGTCGATGAGGCGTTGCTGGTACGCCGCCATCAGGTCGGGCACCGCCAGCATCGTGACGTCCTCGATCGCCTCGAGCCCGGCGAAGCCGGTGCGGTCGGCGGCGTCGCCGACGTAGTCGTCGGCCGACAGTTGGGCGGGCAGCGGCGCTGCCTCTCCCCCGCCGGAGAGATCCACCGAGGACCCCGTCGCCGGCCGCCGGTCGATCGATCCCTTGGCCGAGACCTCCTTGATCTCGATCAACTGGGAGTTGGCGTTGACGTGCGTCGCGATGTTCTGGCGGCCGCGCCCGGTCGTCAGGTTGTCGAACGACTCGAGCTCCTGGGTGCCGCGCTTGACGACGATCTTGAACGCCGAGTTGTCCTCACCGGGCTCCGAGGCCTCCTGGACCTCGACCGTGAGATCGTTGCCGCCGGCGCCTTCCTCCTTGGCTGAGATCTCGTAGCCCATCTGGTTGGCGTCG
>NZ_JASJCS010000001.1 GCF_030065885.1 Ilumatobacter sp.
TCGCGGTCGCGCCGGTACTGGGCCTTGGCGTCTTCGGCGGTCTGCCCGGTGAGGTGGTTCTTGATCTCCGCGGTGGCGACCGGGATGCCGTTGAGGAACAACCCGACGTCGACCGTCTTGGTGGACGACGGGTCGTACGGCAGCTGCCGGGTGACGGTCAGCCGGTTCGCCTGATACTTGGCTTCGAGATCAGCGTTGAGCCCCGACGCCGGCCGGAAGTAGGCGAGCCGGAACTCGGCCTTCTCGTGCCCGGCGTACACGACCCCGTGCCGCAACACATCGACCGTCCCCCGACTGTCGAGCTCCTTGGCCACCCGCGAAGCGAACGCCCGCTGCGCCTCATCAGCCGACGAGTGCGACTTGCGGACCTTCTCCCACTCCTCACCCTGCGTCGCCCCGATGAACGCAAACAACTCCGCCGTGTCGAGCGCCAGATCAGCCGAGAAGTCATCATCCCGATCAGCAGCGTTCCAAACCTTCGCCGTAAGGTACCCGCCTGCGGACGTCAGCGAGTCGCAGATCGCCGTCTCAAAGGCCTGCTCCGATGGACCCGCCACCTCTCCGAACGTAGCCGGGGCGCCCACGCGCCCGCGGACGCGTCGACCCGGTAACTCTGTCACAGCCCCTGATTACGCTGAGGTCGAGCGAGCTCGACCAAGCCCCTCGCTGAACGGGCGGTCCGAACCACCAGATCATCTGGAGGCCGACCATGGCTGCTCGCACATCTTCCGTCCTACCCACGCTTCCGCTGACGCGTGACCTCAACGACGCCCTCACCACCTGGTCCACCAGCCAGCGAACGGTGATCGGCTTGGCCGCCGACTTCGCCGACTCCGGCGAGTGGATGGCCACCGCCGCCGTGTCGGCGGCGCACTGGATCGCCGCAGTGGCCGACATCGAAGTCTGTACGGCGAGGGAGTGGATCCGCATCGGTCGGAAGCTGCACTCGCTGAAGGTGATCGCTGACCTGTTCGAAGCCGACGAGCTGTCGTACAGCAAGGTGCGCGCCCTGTCGCGGGTCGCCACACCCGCGAACGAGCAGCACTTGGCGGCGATTGCCGTCGACGTGCCCGCGGGCGCGCTGCCGCGGGCGATCGCAGCGTGGATGCACCGCAACAGCGACGACCGCAAGCTCGAACGGCTGCAGCACGAGCAGCGATCAGTGACGTGGCGCAACGAGCCCGACGGCATGGTCACCTTCTCGGCCCGGCTCCCACCACTGGTCGCCGGTGTGTTGATCAGCCGGCTCACCACCCACGTGATGAGCACAAGGCCAAACGCCACTGCGATCGAGCAATGGCCGAGCCTCGCCAAACAGTACGCCGATGCTTTGGAACACCTACTGCAGGTTGGAGCGGGAGACGTGACGACCGAAGTGATCGTGCACGTCCGAGAGGACGGCGCCACTTTCGACGACGGTACGGCAGTGCCGATGAGCGTGGTCGAACGGATTGCGCCCGACGCGTTCATCCGGGCGCTGATCCACGACGCCGAGAACCGCCCGATCAACGCCAGCGCCAAGCGACGCCACCCAAGCGCCCGCCAGAAGCGGGTGGTGAAGGAACGCGACCGGGTCTGCGTCGACTGCGGAGCCACGATGCTCCTCGAGTACGACCACGTCCCCGACTTCGCCCATACCAGCCATACCGTCGTGGACGAACTAGAACTGCGCTGCGCCCCGTGCCATCAGCGCCGACACGAACGGAGGGCGGCTGCGTGAGAAGCTACGCGCAGCTGCGGACATGCCGGCCGGCCTGGAGTAGGCCGGTCAACGTTCGGCGTTACGTCCGCGAAGACGTGGCGGATCACAGCGAGGTCTGCCCTGGTCGTATGCCAGAGTTGACGACAGTGGCCACCCGAGATCACCTGGACCGTGCCGTCATCAGTCAGCTTCGTAGCGCGCCCAAGGCCTGGAACGGCATCTTCACCGACGACGTTCTCAAGGCCGTGGACGCGAACACAGACCCGCCGAATACGAAGGTCCCCTTGGCCACAGTTTCCGCGGGTGGGCGGACGTACAACCTGACGGTGATCGTCCGGGTCGGGCCCCGGCACCCAACGGACTTCTCAGTGATCCTGCAGGCCAAAGAGCAGTACCAGCCGGACGACGCCAGGTTGCTGCGCATCAACGGTCCGCACATCCCGGACCACAGAAACAAGCTCGACAAGGCAGTCGGCTACATCCCGCCCATGACCGCACACGCGCACTACGCCACAGAGCGGTACCTCCGTGCCGAACAGGCTGGGAGGGCAGTCGTTCACGACGGCTTCGCGCTACGGACGAGACCCGTCACCTCCCTCGTCGATGCGCTTCGGGTGTTCGCCCGTCGTGCCAACGTCTCCAGTGGTCAGCTACCGTTGAATGTTGCACCCGATCGTCAAGATGGGTGGCCGAGGGCCCTGCCATGAGCATCGTTGAACGCACTTCCTGGGCTGATCAGCTCAAGCAAGCCTGGTGTCGCGAGTTCGACGTCGTCGAGATCGATGGGGGCTCCGCCGCAGTGGTGACACCCTTCTACAGGCCTGACGGCGACGGCATGACCGTGGTCGTCGAGCGAAGAGACGACCGTTGGATCGTTTCGGACCTTGGCCACACCCAATCTTGGTTCGATATCGAGGGGTTCGACGTGACGGAGGGCCGCCACGTCATCCTCGATCGGATTGGCACGCGATTCCGTGGCCAGTGGGACGGCTCGGCGTTTGCGCTGGAACTCGACTCGCCGCCGACGGTCGAAGACATCGCCGGGTTCGTTCACATGCTTGCGGAAGCTCATGCGATCCCAGAGATCCAGCGCCGAGTCGATCTCGGCGCTGAGAGATTCCGAACGACGGCCAGAGCGCGCGTGCAGCAGCGTCTCAGATTCGGCGATCGGGCCCAGCTCAACTGGAACCCGCCCGAAGATCAGCAGCGCTTGTTCCCCACCGACCTCTGGATTCCATCCGAGCGAGCGCCCGTGGCCGCCTTCTTCGCTGCCAGCGACGACAAGATCAATCAGACGGTGATCATCGCCGATCAGTACCGCGACTGGAGTCTGGATCTGCAGCCGCTAATCCTGCACCGCAACCTCAGGTCACGTGCGATCGATCGCGCAGCGTTCCGACTCGGCAATGAGAATGTCGTATCACTCCCCGTCGATCAACAGACGCGCTTCGTGATGCGAGCCGCCGAGCGAAGACTCGAAGAGCTGGGCGTTGAGCTAGCCGCCGCTTGACGCCTCTTCCACGCCGAGCAGAGTGGAGCAGCGCAAACCCCGAGGTCGTTTGCACACACGTGAGGGTTGATCAGGCAGGGACCCCACGAGTCGCCGGTGAGCTTCGACCTCCTGCCTGTGGGTGGCCGCTGGGGCTACGTCAGAGATCCGAACGGTGCAACGAGTGGGTGGGGGTCGCCCCCCAGGATCACCGTGATCTCCTTTCGCGCACGGGTGAGTACGACGTACAACAGGCGTGATGCCTCAGGAAATGGCTCGACCTCCCTGCCGTGAAAGTCGCTGTCGCTGAACAGGATCACCACAGCGTCCGACTCGCGGCCCTTCGTTTGGTGGAGGTTCATGACTTGTACGGCGGGGGAGCGCCTTCTCCGACTGTCGAACATGGCGCTCGCTCGCATCTGGCCAATTGCTGCGGCCAAGTCGTCTAGGTGCCGCTCCCCCCGACCTTCGGTGCGCTTGCAGAGTGAGATGAACGAAGGTGCGGACCGTTCCCACGGCGCATTGCCGGCGACGACGCCGAGCGACGTCCATGCCTCGGCGGCCACCGCCGCTACCTCTGCGAGCGACTCCTCCGCAGCGTTGACAAGACTGGCCATGACGCCATCCAGGCGTTCCTCGAGCGCCGACGGCAATGGCGTGTCGGACGCGAGAGCATGAGCCAGCGGCGGCGGGCTGCCACGGGTGCTCGCGGTTAGGAACGTACCTAGTGCGACCTTGACGTCCGGCCATTCGGCCTCGCGATAGGCGTAGCGTGTGGAGGCAAGCATCGCGTAGAGCGCGTCGGCCTCCGCATCGGGCAGTCCAACGAGTTCGTGCTCGACATTCGCGTCGGCGAGCTGCAACGAGAGCTCGGCGACACTTTGGTTGCTGTGGGCGAACACCCCGAATGTGCGGCACCCGCGTTGCCAGGCCCCGTCGAGCGTGCCCCCGATCAGCTCAACGACTCCGTCGTCCTCAACACCAGAGTGAATCCGCAAACGACCCTCGGCGATCGCGTCGCGAACTGATTCGTCACCAAATCGCCGCTCTCGGATTGAGCTCGCGAGCGCTGGGATCGCGCCAGTTGGATCGCGATGGGAGACCTGCTCGAGCTCGACAACTCGGTCGACCAACGTAGCTGTGTCGCGGATCCGTCCGGGTTGGACTCCCTTGTGAGCGAGGAACCCGAAGATCGACTGATGCTCATCGCCAAGGAGCATCAAGCGCGAAGACACCCGGAGCATGCTCAGCAAGTCCCAATGCTCATCCCCTGTGTCCTGAAACTCATCGCAGACCACCATGCACCACCGTTGAGCGAACAGGCCCGCAACAGCGGGTGTCTCCAGCACACGGAGTGCCAAGGGCATCAGGTCGTCGTAGACAAGTCGGTCCACTGACTGGCCAAGGAGCTTCGCTTCGGAGGCAGACTGAACTGTCGGATTGCGCTCGGTGACGCCCGCAAGGTGCCCAAAACGTCTCAGGATGCGGTAAGCGAATGAATGAAACGTCGACACCTCGATCCGACTCTCGATGCCGGAGACCACAGCTTTCGACCTCGTTGCGATCTGGTCGACGGCCGTTCGGGAAAACGTGAGAAAGAGCGCTCGGCTACCGGCGTTCTCGGGCCGCTCCAACTCGGTGCGAGCTGCCCAGAGCGCCAACGACGTCTTTCCGGTGCCCGCTCCACCGATCACTAGGAGGGCGTTCTCGCGTGCGTCGACCGCTTCGCGCTGCTTGGCCGTGAGATCCGACCGATTCACAGTTGCTCGACGCCTTCCAGGCGCTGCCTGCCGGCGTCGATGATCTTCTCGAGCACTGCACGCAACCGAGGTGGCACTCTGCCCCTAGGTAGGAGTTCCACGAACTGTGCGTGAAGACCCCCGCTGCTCTTGAGCGCCTTCTCCACTGCCTTGCCGAGCGGACGTCCCGAAAGCTCGTCAAGGCCCGAGGGCGGTTGTGCTCCGGTAGCCGAACACACCATCTTCAGGGTCTTGGTGAGGACTCCGTCGTCGAGCGCACTCACGATCGCTCGCTCGACCGCGAACCCGTCGGGCAGTCTCACGACGCAATCGGCTGCTGCTTCGGCGTCGGCCAGAGCCTGCTCGCCGGCCTTGCCAGGATCCCCATCGATGACTGCGACCGTGTGAAACCCGAGGTTCCGCGCCAAGCCCGCTAGTCGAACAACCGAAGACGCGCCACCGGAACCATCCGCTGCGCCAGCATCCACAATCGCGATGCCGAAACTGGCAGGAAGCGGCTCGCCCGACCTTAGGAACCTGCGCCGCGCTAGCGCATCAAGCGCCGCGCGATCATGAGGTCCCTCTACGATCGCGACGGTTGCGGCAGACGCAGCGGGGAGCAGCTGCATGCTCAAATGTCTCATTGCGATCCGCTCAGCCCGCGTCGTGGGCGGGTCCAGCTGCGACGCCAGCCGCCCACCCGACTTGGTATGGAGCCTGACAATCTCCTCGACGCGAAACACGCCCAGCGAGGACGAACGCCGCGTTGAGATCCACGCCTGACCAGCGTGACGGCGAAGTGTTGCAGATAGGTGCTCAGAACTGATGGGGTCTAGGTCCTCCCCGAAGTCATCAACCAGCAACACCATGCCTGGCTGTCCGAGCGCCGCTATCGCTTCTCCAGCCTGTACCAGGGCTGTGGAGCTTGCACCATGGCGATGAAGCGGCAAGTGCCCCGGCGGCCCGAGATCGATCGCCGGCTGAAGGCTTCGAAGCAACCCCGACAACGAGCCGCCCTCGGGGACGAACTGGACCAAACCGTCATCGTCAGCATCAATCCCGAGCGGTCCCGCCACCGGCGTAAGCACCTCTCCCACCAGGCTGCTGAGATCAGCTGACTTCGCAAGCACCTCACCGGCTGAAGCAACTGAGTCAACAAGGTTGTCGAAGTCATCCGCAATGGTTCGGCTTCCAACGCTGTCGAGAAGTCTCCGAAAGTCAGCCCGAGGATGCAGCCGCAGCGGCCGCCGCCTGCTCTCGACGACCGTCACGGGAAGCCGGTCGTGGAGACGTTTCGGCACCCTCACGAATGTCCCAGCGGAAGGGTCGCTCTCGTCGGGGAAGTCGACCCAGTGGGTAGCTTGCTCTTGATCGGCATCCCACTCCGCGCGGTAGCACAGCCGAAGTACCCACTCCACTTCGGCAGATGAGGCCGCTTCGGTGGGAGGACGCGAACCGAAAAGGTCGGACTGCTCGTGGTCCCATGCTTCCAAATGATCGATGAAGTCTTGTTCGAGTTCCGAGCCAAGATCTCCGAGCACAACCTCCACCTCGGCCCGTTGTTCTGTAGTCGTCATCCAGAAGTCGAGTTCTGAAGGCGTCGTGTATCGGATTGCGTCCGAGGAGAGAACGCGTCGGAGCCCTTCGAGCAGATCGGAGCGGCCGGCTCGCGGCTCGCCGACCAAGGCGACGTGACCATCAGGCCAGAACGTCAAGTCCTCGAACCCTCGGAACCGCCGCAGCGAAACTCGTAGAACTTGCACAGGTCCCGTCCCCGCTCTCGTCTGACGCGTGTGTGCAAAGACTAAGAGATGCTAGGCCGCCCAGGCGCCTGCATTTCAGGGGTCGCCGAGCTCAGCGACGGCAACGACCGAGGCATTGATAGCGGCGCCCCAGCCGGTGCACGGTCGGCCGTGATGCGCACCGCAGCTCCTTGCCTAGTTGGCCGAGGAAGAACCCAGGTCCTCTCGCTCCATCCATGCGTCGTGGAACTTCTGAGCGTCCCGGACTCGCCGATTTACGGCCCACCGGCGTTGACGAGACGGTGTGCGGCCCTCGGAGTAGGCATAGGCAATCGCCTTGTCGAGCGCAACTCGTAGCTGATCAGCACGGTCAAGAAACTTTTGCCCCGTGGCCGGGTCGGACTTGTAGTGCTGAACGTAGTCACCGACTCGCGTCATGAAGTGAAGTCCGTCATCGAGACCAGCGAGGTGGTAGCGCAGCTCAGTGCGCATCCGCTTCAGGGCGTCGCGATGAATGCGCATCCGGGCGATCCACTCGGAGGTGTCCTGACCGCGTTCAACACGCCGTAGGTAGGTCGTCGAGGTCGCCATGATGCCACTGATGTCCCTAGCGAGCTGCTGGAGAGATGGTCCGAGGCCATCTCGATGCGCATTGCGCGCGGGTTGACGCCACCGCATCAGGGCAGCAACCAGAACTCCGACAAGGGCGAGCCCCGCCGTTATCACTGCCGCAACGACTGTCGGATCCGCCGTCACGTCGTTGACCGTAGACGGTCGGTCGTGCTTTACTTGAGGCCAGCCCGGGAGAAGCCCTGGCTGCAGAGAAACCAAGGAGGTTTCTGTGATGAGGAATCACATGTGGTCAAGCAGTCCACCAATGCCTGCTTGTCACCGCTGCAGCTAGGGCTCTTATACGGCCCTTTCGGGAGAGGCCCGGGGATTGTCCCCGGGCCTCTCGAGTTTTTCGGTGAGCTCCCGCGACGCCTAAGGCGCCCGGAAGCAGCCTGCTGGACCAAGTGTCGTTCATGCAGAGTGCGGCGCGCCGAGGTCGCCCGTCACGGCGGCCGTGACGAGGGCCCGACGGCGTTCGGCCAAGAGGCCAATATGCCTGGTCAGCGTCGCGACCGTCCCATCCAGGATCCGCCACGCATCGCGAGTATCAGCGACGATTCGCCGTTGCTGATCGACCGATGGAAGCGGGACACGAAGCGACTTGAAGATCTCCAGGTTGATCATCTGACGGGTTGACCCTTGGGCACCGAGGCGGAAGCGCTCGGCAGCGCTCGGGGAAGAGCACGCCAGTGCCACGTACTCCGGGTCAGCGACTCGGCCATCGACGCGTCCGCAGAAGCACTTGCCCTTCACGATTGCCGGGCCGAGATCGGGCGCCACGCAAGCACGACCGGCGTGGTTCCGTTCGTCACCAAGCGCGGCGGCAAGCAGATCGCCCTCGCGCACCCGATACCTGGTGAACTCCGGTTGGCGCTCGAGTGGGAGGTACACCAGTTCGTCGCCTCGGAACTCGGCGAAGCCGATGTTGCCGAGGCGAATCACGGCCATCCCGGAGTCCACGTAGTCAGCGGAGCTGAAGGCACTGCCAAACGGTCCGTCCGTCAGGAAGGTCAGCATCCGCCGCAGCGGCACCAGGTCAGAGGCACCTTCTGCGGCCAGTTCGTCGAAGGTCCTCCACCGCCGTTCTTCGAGGAGGTGGATTAGTTGTTGCTTCTTGGCGATCAGGGCGTCGATGCGGGCGGTCTCGGCGTCCAGGTAGTCGGCGATCGCCCGTTGCTCGGCCAGCGGCATGTCTGGGAAGGGGAAGTTCCCGACCTGTTCCGCGTTGAGGTTGTCCTGCGTGTTGCTGCGAGTCAGCCCGCCAAGCGATGGGCGAAGGTGCTCGAGCCAGTACCGGATGAATCGTTCATCGCTCAGGCCCGGCCGTGGTGCGATGCCGAGCAGCGCTTGATTCCAGGTCGCCCGGGTGGCGAGACGGCCCACCGCGCCGACGCTCGCGTACATCGCAAACAGCAGTGTGCCAGGCTGCCCGATGGGCAGCCGCTTTGACTCGACACCGCGCTCAGAGACACGCCGGGCCGTAGCCGAGACCGGCTTGCCATCGGACATGTCCCCGATGGACACCCAAGGGACGCCATCGTCCTCCGACTCGCTCCACATGTTCGGGTCGTCGACTGACGGAGTACCACCCGCACGAAGCGAGGCGACCCGCTTCAGCGTCGTCACTCAGTCACCTCACGCAGCAACTCCTGGATCTCCCGCTCGAGCTGCTTGATCTCGGCGTCGATCTCCTCGAGCGGCCGTGGCGGTGTGTGGACGTAGAAGTGCCTCGCGAGGGGGATCTCGTAGCCAATCTTGGTCTTGGTGTGGTCGACCCAGGCGTCGGGGACGTAGGGGTGGACCTCCTGCTCGACGTACTGCTCGACGGCCTTGACGCAGGTGTCGGTGGCGAGGCGGTCGGTGGGGTCGGGTTCGTAGCGCACCGGGTCGGGCGGGAGAGGGACGTTCTCGTTGTCGCGCAGGTCGGCGTCGGGCTCGGGGTGGCCGTGCTTGTCGGTGATCGGGTCGGCGTCGGGGTCGCGAAAGGCCAGGGCGTCGACGATGGCGTTCTCGATCGGTTTGCCCGACAGGTCGAGCTTGGCCATCCAGTGCTTCGCTTCCTGGCGCGCGGCGGCCTCGCTGTCGAAACCTGTCCCGGCGCCTCTGCGGGCGCGTTCGGCCAGTCCCTCGAGCTGCTGCTCGTCGAGCTTGGCGAGCTTCTTGTCGGACAGCAGCGCGTCCGCGGACGCGTCGGTCACCTCCCACCTCAGGCGGAGGGGGCGTTCGACCGTGATGCGGAGGAAGCCGAACGACTCGTTGGGGAAGATCTTCACCCGGGCCTCGTCCTCGTTCTGCTGCTGGTCGAAGTTGCCGTAGAGGCGGACGATCTCGGCGATCTGGGCGTCGCTGACCTCCTTGCGCTTCTCACCGAGGCTCTTGCGCATCTTGGTGAAGTGCGTCCGGGCGTCGATGAGCTGCACCTTGCCCCGGCGGTTCGGGCTCTTGCGGTTGGTGACGATCCAGAAGTAGGTGGAGATGCCGGTGTTGTAGAAGAGCTGGTCGGGCAGGGCGACCACGGCCTCGAGCCAGTCGTGCTCGATGATCCAGCGGCGGATCTCGCTCTCACCGCTGCCGGCCGCGCCGGTGAACAGCGGGGAGCCGTTGAACACGATCGCCAGGCGCGAGCCGCCCTGCTCGGGCGGGCGCATCTTCGAGATCATGTGCTGGAGGAACAAGAAGCTGCCGTCGTTGATCCGCGGCAGGCCCGCCCCATATCGGCCGGCGAAACCGAGCGACTCGTGCTCGTGGCGGACCGAGTCGGCGACCTTCTTCCACTCCACCCCGAACGGCGGGTTGGCGAGCAGGTAGTCGAACCGCTCGTTGGGGTGCTGGTCGCCCTGGTCGCCCGGATCGTCCGGGTCGTGCTGCTTGAGGGAGTTGCCGACCTTGATGTTCGACGCGTTCTGGCCCTTCAGCATCATGTCCGACCGGCAGATCGCGTACGACTCCGAGTTCAGCTCCTGGCCGAACACGGTGAGGGTGGCCTGCGGGTTGTGACTGCGGACGAAGTCTTCCGCCACGCTCAACATGCCACCGGTGCCACACGCCGGGTCGTACAACGTCGCCTTCGCACCCGGCTTGGAGAGGATGTCGTCGTCCTCGATGAACAACAGGTTCACCATCAGCCGGATGACCTCCCGCGGGGTGAAGTGCTCGCCGGCCGTCTCGTTGCTCAGCTCGGAGAAGCGGCGGATCAGCTCCTCGTAGAGGTAGCCCATCTCCAGGTTGGAGACGTGCTCGGGGTGGAGGTCGATCTCGGCGAACTTGCCGAGCACCAGGTACAGCAGCCCCGCCTTGTGGAGCCGGGTGATCTGGGTGGCGAACTCGAACCGCTCGAGGATCTCCTTCGCCTCGGGCGAGAAGCCGTGGATGTAGTTGAGGAGGTTGTCGCGGATGTTGTCCGGATCGTCGAGCAGCTTCGGGATGTCGTACGGGCTGATGTTCCAGAGCCCGTCGGTGGTGGTCATCGCGTCGAGGATCGGTGCGAAGTTCTCGACCTTGCCCTGGAGCTGCTCGTGGCGGGCGAGCATGTCGGCCTTGACCGGGGCGAGCACGCAGTCGAACCGCCGGAGGACCGTGAGCGGAAGGATGACCTTGCCGTACTCCGACTGCTTGTAGTCGCCGCGGAGCAGGTCGGCCACCGACCAGATGAACGCCGCATGGTTCTTGATCGCCTCGCCGTTCGGCACGCCGGTCATCGTGCCACGTCCCGGCCAGGGCCGCGACACCCCTCTGGTAGGTTGGCCGTACCGACTTCCCCTCGCATCACACCGATCGAGGAGAACCGAATGACGGTCGACGACCGCACCCGATTGAATCTGCACCGAAAGCTCGAAGCGGTGCTCGGACACGACGACGCAGACACGCTCATGGCTCACCTTCCACCCGTCACCTGGCAGGACGTTGCGACCAAAGCCGACGTCGACGCGGCGTGCGATCGCGTCCGGGTCGAGTTCTCGCAGGCGATGGAGCGGCAGATCCGTTGGATGGTGACGTTCAACACCGCCCTCGTCGCAGTCGCCCTCGCCGCCGCCCGCCTGCTCTTCTGACGGCTCGCTCCCGTCTCGGCTGAAGCTCGGCGCTCACTACGATCGCCCGGACACACGAGAGGGCACCCATGACGGCGACAGGGGATTCGACGGAGTTCATCGACGAGGCCGAGGCGATCGCCTCCATGACCACCTCGCGCCCGTCCGGGCACGGGGCGATCCGGGCGTACGACTGGATCGGGCATCACGCCCGCAACCGTCCCGACCACGAAGCCGTCCGCGATCTCGGCACCGACCGCACCTTCACCTACGCCGAGCTCGACCGGCGGATCGACGCGATGGCCGCCTACCTCACCTCGCTCGGCATCGGCCGCGGCGACCGGATCGGCGTGCTCGCCCACAACGGCGTCGAATACTTCGACATCCAGTTCGCATGCGCCCGCACCGGATCGATTTGTGTCCTGCTCAACTGGCGGCTCACCGTCACCGAGCTCGAGTACATCGTCGGCGACTCGTCCCCGATGCTGCTCGTCCACGACACCGAGTTCGCCGCCACCGCCACCGAGCTCCAACAGCGCTGCCACATCGCCACCCTCCTCGAGATCGACGGTGGCACCCCCGACAGCGCCTACGAGACCGTCCTCGCCGAACACACCGGCACGCCCGTCACACCGCACACCCTCACCCACGACGACGTGATCACGATCATGTACACGTCCGGCACCACCGGGCTGCCGAAGGGGGCGATGATCACCCACGGCATGAACTTCTGGAACTGCGTCAACCTCGGCGTCCCCGCGGGGATCGGCATCGACACGGTCCACCTCAACATCCTCCCCCTGTTCCACACCGGCGGGCTGAACTGCTACAGCAACCCGGTGCTCCACGCCGGCGGCACCGTCGTCATCCTCAAGACCTTCGACCCGGGCGAGACGCTGCTGGTGCTCGGCGACCCCGACCAGGGGATCACCCACTTCTTCGGGGTGCCGGCGCCGTACCAGTTCATGATGCAGCACCCCGACTTCGACACGACCGACCTCTCCCGGCTCCGCATCGCCGGCGTCGGCGGGGCACCGTGCGCGCTGACGATCATGGAACGCTGGACCGAGCGGGGCGTGCTCCTCGCCCAGGGGTTCGGGATGACCGAGACCAGCCCCGCCTGCATCTTCCTCGACCCGAGCGACGCGCTCCGCAAGATCGGCTCGACCGGCAAGGCGCTGATGCACACCGAATTCCGGATCGTCAACGAGTCGGGCTCGGATTGCGGGCCGGACGAGGTCGGTGAGCTGTGGGTCGCCGGGCCGAACATCACCCCCGGCTACTGGAACCGGCCCGACGCCACCGCCGCCGCGTTCGAGGGCCGCTGGCTCAAGACCGGCGACGCCGCCCGCATCGACGACGAGGGGTTCGTCTACATCGTCGACCGCTGGAAGGACATGTACATCTCCGGCGGCGAGAACGTCTACCCCGCCGAGGTCGAGAACGTCCTGTACCAGCTGCCGGCCGTGGCGGAGGCGGCCGTGATCGGCGTGCCGAGCGAGCGGTGGGGCGAGACCGGCCTGGCCGTGATCGCGTTGAAGGAGGGCGAATCACTGGATCGCCAGCAGGTCCAGGAGTACTGCGCCGAGAGGCTGGCCAAGTTCAAGGTCCCAGCCGACATCGCCATCATCGAGGCTCTGCCGAGGAACGCCACGGGCAAGGTGTTGAAGCGCGAACTGAGAGACCAGTTCGTCGGCACCGGCGAACCGGCGATCACGTAGCGCTGCGCCGTATGGGGCTGCCGTCGTAGCAGCGGCAGGCCCGTACCGACCGGCAAGGCCGAGCGACTCGTGCTCGTGCTTGACCGAGTCGGCGACCTTCTTCCACTCCACCCCGAACGGCGGGTTGGCGAGCAGGTAGTCGAACCGCTCGTTCGGGTGCTGGTCGCCCTGATCGTCCGGGTCGTACTGCTTGAGGGAGTTGCCGACCTCGAGTTCGACGCGTTCTGGCCCTTCAGCATCATGTCCGACCGGCAGATCGCGTACGACTCCGAGTTCAGCTCCTGGCCGAAGACGGTGAGGGTGGCCTGCGGGTTGTGACTGTGGACGAAGTCCTCCGCCACGCTCAACATGCCACCGGTGCCACACGCCGGGTCGTACAACGTCGCCTTGGCACCCGGCTTGGAGAGGATGTCGTCGTCCTCGATGAACAACAGGTTCACCATCAGCCGGATGACTTCCCGCGGGGTGAAGTGCTCACCGGCCGCCGTTCGGCACGGCCGCCGTGTTGGCACAACACGGCCGCGACCGCCGTCCGACGACGGAGCGTGCGCTGAGACGAATCGAACATCAGTTCGAAACTGTGTCACACCCCCTCGTCAAGATGGGCGGCATGGAGATCGGCACCGTCATCGAGCACGTGCGGCACGTGGCCGACGTGCGCACCGATGGCACGGCACCGACCGAACGGCTCGAGTCGGCGTTGCGAGATGTGGGCCGTCTGGAGGCCTGGTTGGCAGGCACCAAGGCGGCGCTCACCTCCCTGCTGGCAGCGCAGGTGTCGTTCCCTGAGAAGACGATCGCCGACTGCACGCGTGGCTCGACCCGCGACGCGATCAACGACACCGCCCGCGCCGGAACGTTGGACGCGGCGCCGTCGCTGGCCGACGCGCTCGACGATGCCCGCGTCACCGTCGGCCACGTCGACGCCGTCACCAAGGCCACCAAATCGCTCGACGCCGACCAGCGCGACGAGCTGCTCGGCCGGCTCGACACGGGGCTGCTCGACATCGCCGCCGTCGCAACGGTGGCCGAGTGGCGCCGACGGCTGGCGATGGAGGTCAACAACATCCAGCGCGACGACGGCATCGACCGGTTCGAACGCCAGCAGCGAGCGACGAGCGTGCGGAGTTGGACCGACGGCGAGGGAATGTGGTGCCTGTCGGGTCGGTTCGACCCGGTGACCGGCGTGAAGCTGTCGGCTGCGATCGACGCCGCCACCAACGCGCTGTTCGCCGAGCAGACGCCGACTACCTGCCCCACCGACCCGGTCGAGAAGCAGCGACACCTGAACGCTCTGGCGCTGGCGGGCCTGATCACCGACGCCGGCGGCACTGGGCGGCCGGGGCGGCCCGAGTACGTGGTGGTCGTCGACACCTCGCAGCCCGACGGCGCTGGCGGGCCCGAGGTCGACTGGGGGATTCCCGTCGAGGTGCCGCACCGCGTGCTGGCCGAGCTGATGGGCGACGGCCGGGTCGAGACCGTGATCGTCCGCAACCGCGTCGTGCTCCACGCACCGGGCGAACTGAACCTCGGCCGCACCACCCGCCTCGCCAACCGAGCCCAGCGTCGGGCGCTGCGGGCGCTGTACTCCAGCTGCGCGATCCCCGGCTGCGACGTGCGTTACGACCGCTGCAAGCTCCACCACATCGTGTGGTGGCGAAACGGCGGGCGCACCGACCTCGACAACCTGTTGCCCGTCTGCACCCACCACCACACCAAGATCCACGACGCCGGTTGGCAGGTCTCGCTCGGCGCCAACCGCGAGCTCACCATCACCTTCCCCGACGGCACCATTCACAACACCGGCCCACCCAGCCGCCGGGCTGCGTGACCGCAGCCGAACGCTCCTTGACAACCGAAGACGCGCGTCACCGATCATTCCCGACCCGCACCCGGCGCGGCGAGACCGACCACTGCGCGCCGACCCCGTCCGCTCGCCACGGCTTGCCGGGGTTCGCTGGCCTCCCGAGCCGGATCCGTGGTCGGCGATCCGGCTCTTCGGGTCGCGGGAGCGCCACCTGGAGGCGGCGGTCGGTGAGCTCCCCTTGAATGACGAAGTTGGGGTAGGCGGCGACCAGCAGTTCCCAGCACCCGTCGCGCTCGGCGTCGTCGGTGACCTCGGTGAAGGTGCAGTTTGGCGGCGGTTGCCATCCACCTCGACGAAGCCGCGCCGGCGGCGACCAGGTCGGAACGACGCTGCCGCTCCCCAGTGCCGCTGCGAGCTCGCGTGCTTCACCCGCGACCCGACGCAACTCGGCGGCTTCGACCTCGCTGCCGACGCGCCTGAGGTGACCTTGCGCGACACCCTGCCTAGCTCCGCCACCGCCGCCCGGCGCTCCGCCAACTCCTCGGTCAGCTCCACCTCGGGCACGTCGACATCTCGCATCCCGGCCAGCTGCCGGTCGAGCGGGATGCCGCCAGCCGGCAACGATCGCTCCGGTCTGGCCATCGCCGCATCCTGCCTCAGGAGTTGCGAGCTGCGCCTGGCACATCTCGCAATTTGGTGCAGCCGGGTGGCGGGTTCGTCAGGCGAGACCCGATCGGTCGATCGGATCGGTCCATTCGGCGGCTGCCGCCCGCAGCACCTCATAGGGGGAGACGCTGGGGTCCTCGTCGGTGCCGAACCGGTCGGTCGCATCGCGACCGAGGCTGTGGTTCACCAGTTCGAAGTACCAGCGACCCCGCACCGTCGCGAACAGCCCGCCTTGCTCTTCGGGCACCGTGCCACCCAGCTCGTTGCCCGATACGGGCTCGGCCGCGTCGCCCAGCACCGACGACAGATGCGCCTCGGCATCGGCGGCTGAAGCGAAGAGCGTGGCGCGCAACCACGACCGCGCCGCCGCCGGGTCGTCGCCGTCGAGATGATCGGTGGGGCGCCACCAGTCCGCCACCGCGCCAGCGGGCGACGCGGCACCCGGCGCACCGAGCACTGCGAACCCGTTCGGGAGGTCGAAGCTGTCGAACAGCTCGACGTCGGCGTCCGACGTGCGCGTCAGTCGCTGGTCGACCAACCAGAGGGCCCGACCGACCAGGCGGACCGAATCGACATCGGTGCCAGCAACGGCACCGCGCGCCGCCTCCTCGATCCGTCGACCGATCTCGAGCATCAACTCCATGTCGTCGGCGTAGACGTCGTCCTTCGGCCGTTCGGCATCGACTCGATCGAACGACGACGAGTTCTCCGGCCAGATGGAGAGACCCACGGCGCCGTCGTGCCGGACGAAGTACGTCCTGTATCTGGTCTCCAGCTCGCCGTCCTCACCGAAGCGCGCCAACTCCTCCTCCACCCGCTGCTGCCACTCACCGTCCCCGAGCGAACCGACGTGAGGAACGAACCGATCGATGAACTCGCGGCGGTCGACACCGATGACGAACTCGGCGTCCATCCGGCGGGCCGAGAATTGCCGGCCGAGCATCTGTTCGACCGACATGCTCACCATGGGAGCACCGGTCAGTGGGTCGACCGATACGTCGATGTCGCTCACCTGCCACTCCTCCGGCAGCTCCGCGAACACGGCGAATGGGACCAGGTCGAGCATCGGATCGTCGGGCACCGGATGTGGGAGCAGCACCGGTTCGGTGGCCAGGCCCAGCCCATCGAGGTGTTCGAGCAGCGCCGCCACCAGTCGCTCGACGAACGCTCCGTCGGCGTTCGCCGCGAGCGACTCGGAGACGTCGACCGAGTACCGGCGGTCACCGGCGACGAACCACACGCTGTCGAAGCCATCGGACTGGAATGCCGACATGAACGCGTTGGCGATCCCGTCGATCGGCTCGGCGAGCCCGACGTCGACGAGTGCGGCAGCGGCGTCGGTCATGGTGACGAAGCGTTCGGCCCTGAGCACGATGACGCCGCTGGGGAACTCGACCCGACGACGACCGGCCTCGACGATGCGTGTCCCATCGAGGTGTTGGAGGTCGTGTTCGAATCGCAACGACCAGTCGACCGGATCCTCGCCTCCGAGCTCGACGATCTCGGCCCACGGGAGCAGGACATCGTCGAGCGAGACGCGGGCGGCGAGGTCGACGAAGCCCGGCGCAGGCGTGTCGGGCTCGACACCCAACTCGTCCAGCAGCCGATCCTGCAAGGTGACCAGGTCCAGGAGGAGCGCCTCCGCCTCGCTGTCGACCAACTGGTCACTGGCCGTCATCTCGAAGTAGCGAAGCCCATGGCGCCGCCCGACGTTCCAACGGCGGAAGACCTCGCCCGCGTCGCGCAGCTCCGTCTCGCCGTATCGGCCCACCCACTCGCCGACCTCGAACCGCTCCCGGACCGCGAAGTCATCGCCGAACGCCTCGAGGTCCGACGTCCGTTCGATGAACGCCGCCTCGTATTCGTCGGCCGCGGCCATGTCGGGGAACTCACACGCCCGCACGTCGAGCCAGCGGTACTTGCTGTCCTCGTCCCCCGCCCAGTTCCGGGTCCAGTTGAACGCGCACGCCGTGGTCGTCGCGTCGTAGGGCGCCGGATCGCCGCCGGGCGTCGGGTCGTCGTAGGGCGGGAGCAGACCACGTTGGTAGTCCGAATACACCCGGACGTCGGCGAGATCGACCATCACGTCCTCGATGAGCGGCGCAACGCCCTCTGGCGACACGGTCGAGGGCCGGGCCGTCGTCGTGGCAGCGAGCTGCTGCGGCTCGGACGTCGCGGACGGCACAGGCGAAGTGCTGATCGAGTTCGGCGATGCATCATCGCCTGGCCCGCTCGACTCCGAGACCAGCGTCGCCTCGGACGATGCGTCACCGTCGCTTCCCGAACACGCAGTGCCGAACAGGGCACCCGCGAGCATGAGGGACGCGACGGTACGAGCCGAGGACATGGCCGCAGTCTGCCCAGACATCGGCCGGCATGACATGGGGACGTCTCCCCGGTACGTCAGGCGACGGCGGGCGTACCGAAGAAACCCGCAGTCGTCAGGGGACTCGTCTCCATGTTCAGATCGGCGACGTCGTGGTGGACTGCGTTCGTGAACGGAGTTGCGCGACGACGAGGGCGGATGGCGCTCGCGGATGCTGTCGTGCGGGCGCGCCGTATCATCCGTGCGATGGATCGCTCGGCGGGCTCGCGTGTGCTCGCGGCCGGGCTCACGCTGGTCGTGCTCGCGGCGGCCTGCAACGGCGACGACGACGGGGCACCGTCCACGACCGCTGCGACGGTGGTCGTGACCCCGACCGAGCCGTTGACGACGAGTGTCCCCGTCACGATGCCCCCGACGACCGACGCGACGCCTTCGACGACCGACAGGACGGATGACACGACGCCGACTACCGAACCTCCCCCATCGACGACGGCACCGCCGCCGACCACCGATCCGAGCGACGAGGCGGTGCGGCAGGCGGTCCTCGACGCGGTGGTCGAGAGCTGGCGGGTGTTCAACGAAGCCAAGCTCGACCCCTTCAACGACGAGAAGGTCGCCGCCCTGGGCGACGTCCGCGGCGGCCAGCTGCTGATCGACTCGACGGACATCATCGCCCGCTATCGGGTCGAGAACCAACGTTCAATCACCAACCCCGACCTTCCTGCCACGATCGAACCGATCCCTGAGACGATTGAGCTCGATGCGGCGCGAATCAGCGCGACCGTGACGTACTGCCGGATCGGGTCGAACATCTTCGTCGAGACGGAGGGCAATCCGGACGGAAGCGACCTCGTGATCGATGACTCGATCAACGCCTACCACGAGACCGCAGAACTGGTCTTCACGGATGGCGCGTGGATCGAGGTCGGCGGCTTCCAACTCGAACGATACGACGGAGCGACCGAGTGTCCGCCACTGTCGTGAAGCGCCTCATCCTGGTCACGACAGCCGTCGTGGGGGCACTCGGCGCCACGGCAACGCCGTCATCAGCCGACGAGATCGACAGCGATCGGCCCCCGCCACCTGAGCCGCCGCCAACAGTCGTGGCGACAGTGTCGAACTTCGAGCAGGAGACCGACGAGCCCCCGCCAGACGCTCCGCCACCGCCGTGCTCGTGGTACTACCCGGCCTCATCGGAAGAGGAGGCCGACATCCACAACCGCGTCACCGAGATCGTCAACGAGACCCTGCAGGTGGTCTTCTTCGAATCCCGCAGGATCACCGTCACCTACTACTACGCCGAAGGCGTCCTCAACCGCTGGAACGAGTCCGATGGCGAGTTCGAGTGGCGCATCAAGGCCGACTGCCACGGCGACAAGTCCCGCTACGGCGTCGCCGACGGGGAGATCGACTACACGTCCACCGCGCCACCCGACCCGTCGATCCTGCTGCGACGCACGACCGTCGCCGTCACCGAGGAGATCGACGTGCCGCCACCCGCCATCAACCCCGCCGGCGCCGCTGCGATCAACCTCGGGCTGTGGCTCGGCGTCGAGCCGATCCCGCCGGTGGTTGCCGAGGCGACACTCGGCCCGCTCTGGGCCCGCACCACCGCCACGCTGGCGAGCACTTCGTTCGACCTCGGCAACGGTGAGACCGTCACCTGCGCCGGCAACGGGACCCCGATCCCGGAGAGCCAACTCGACACGCTCGACGCCGGGCCCTGCGGCTACACGTACACGACCACCGATGACCTCGACGTGACCGAGATCGGTGTCACGGTGACCTGGCACGTCACCTGGGAACTGTCGAACGGCCGCACCGGCCGCGAACCCGACATCGTCGTCACCACCACGATTCCGTACGAGGTCTACGAGATCCAGACCGTCGGCACCGGCTGAGCAAGTCCGATCCCGATCGCCGTCACTTCCCGGATCTGCCGGCGAGCTCGTCCGGAAGAGCGTTGTGCCTGGCACATCTCGTAGCTTCGCTCGGCTGACGATGGAGTGGGAACTGGCGAACCCGCGATCACCTGAGACGGTCGGGTGCCCAGGCACCGATCGAGACGCGGCGCGCTCGCTGCCTGATCGCACCGCCCGACTCGGAACCGCACTGGGCCCGATCATCTCGTCCGCTCCCTCCTCGCCCTGACGCAACGCGCATGGTTGTCAGCACCAGCGGTGAGCGATCAGTTCGTCGGCGACGCGGCCGGCGCGATCACATAGACGTTCATCCCATGGACCATCGAACGCAACTCGCACTGATCGAACGCATCCAGGCCCACCGCACGGCCGGTCGCGGCACCGACACCGCACCGACCTCGATGCTGCTGCCGACTACCGCCTACACCGAACGCGAGCGGTTCGATCGCGAACGGCGCCTCCTGGTCACGACCCCCACGATCGTGGGCCTCTCCGGCCTGCTGCCCGAACCGAACACCCACGCCACCGTTGAGATCGGTGACCGGTCGGTGATCGTCACTCGCGACACAGGCGGTGACGTCCATGCGATGCTCAACGTCTGCCGCCACCGGGGCGCCGAGGTCGCCCACGGCTGCGGTGCTGCCGCCCGGCTGCGCTGCCCCTACCACGGCTGGACGTACGAGCTCGACGGCGCCCTCGCCGCCCGCCGCGGCGACCAGCACTTCGACGACCGACCGGCCGCCGATCTCGCTCGAGTCCCGGTGCTCGAGCGCGGCGGCCTGATCTGGGTCAACGCCGATCGCGACGGGAGCATCCCCGACCAGCCCCTCACCGGTGCCGACGCCGAGCTCGCCCCCTTCGACCTCGCGTCGTACCGCCACTTCGGCACCCGGACCTTCACGCGCGACCTCAACTGGAAGCTGGCCGTCGACACGTTCTGCGAGGCGTACCACGTCGCGGTGCTCCATCGAGACACGCTCGCACCGATGATCCACTCCGACTTCGCGCTGTTCGACGCCGCTGGCCTCCACGGCCGGCTGGTCGCGGTCCGACGATCGTTCACCGAACTCGACGAGCAGCCGGTCGACCAACGCAGCCTCTTCCCGCACGCAACCATCCTCTGGTTCCTGATGCCGAACACTGTCCTGATCCACCAGCAGGACCACGTGCAGCTCTACCAGTCGCGGCCCGGCGCGACGCCCGAGCAGGCGCACCTCACCGTCAGCATCTACGTCCCACCCGACTCACCCCGGTCCGACCAGCACTGGGAACGCAACTTCGACCTCCTCGTCGAGGTCACCGACACCGAGGACTTCGCCACTGCAGCCGGCATCCAGCGCAACTACTACGCCGGCGCCCAGACCCACGTCACCTTCGGGCGCAACGAGCCGGCCCTGCAGCACTACCACCGGTCGCTGCTCACCCTCCTCGAAGAACCGACATAAGGGTGTGGATCATCCCGAACTCGGCCTAGCCCGGCTGCCGATCAGACACACTCGCTTGGTCCGCTGACCGACCAAGCCGACCGCCTCATCGCCATTCCTCGCAGCATCGGTCTCCCCCTGAGCACAGGCCGCCGAGCACTACGCTCCGATCCGAGTCAGCCGGCACGAGTCGGCGACGAGATCCGAGGACCACAGTGGCCGACAACGTCATCGACTACATACCGCTCGCCGGTGTCGTCGTCGGATCGCTCGTCGTCTGGTTGGCCGCGCGAGCGGTCATCCGTCGCAAGGCTCGCCGCGACCCTCACGCCAACGTTGCGCTGCGCAACCAGGTCGCCACGATCGCCGTCGTGTTCGTCGGGCTCGTCGCCGCCATCGTGGCGATGCCGATCTCCGACTCCCAGCGCGGCCAGATCCTCGCCCTCCTGGGCATCGTGCTCAGCGCCGCCATCGCGCTGTCGGCCACCACCATCCTCGGCAACCTGATCGCCGGCATGATGCTGCGCTCGGTGCGCGGCTTCCGCACCGGCGACTTCATCCGGTGCGACAGCCACTTCGGCCGGGTCTCCGCCCGCGGCCTGTTCCACACCGAGGTGCAGACCGAGGACCGCGACCTCACCACGCTGCCCAACATGTTTCTCGTGACCCATCCGGTCACCACGATCCGCACCTCCGGCACCGTGCTCTCGACGAGCGTCGGCCTCGGCTACGACGTGCCCCGCCACGATGTCGAGGAGGTCCTGCTCGCCGCCGCCGAACGAGCCGGGCTCGAGCAGGGCTTCGTCCAGATCACCGAGCTCGGCGACTTCGCCGTCGTCTACCGGTGCGCCGGCCTGCTCACCGACGTCAAGCGGCTCATCACCGTGCGCTCCAACCTCAACGGCGCCGTGCTCGACGGCTGCCACGAGGCCGGCATCGAGATCGTCTCGCCCGCGTTCATGAACCAGCGCCAGGTGAACGGCGTCGAGTTCATCCCACGCCGGCACTTCCGCGCCAGGGCCGACCACGAGGTCGCACACGAGGACCTGCCCGAGGCGATGCTGTTCGACAAGGCCGAGCAGGCCGAGTCGCGCGAGATCCTCCTGGCGACCCTTGCGAAGATCGAGCAGCTCATCGACGACTCCGCCGGCGAGGTGCACCCGACCCTCCTCCGCCGGCGCGACCTCGCCCGTTCGCTGCTGGCCGACATCGACGGCGACGAGGACGAGAACGACGGAGCCGACACACCGAAGTCCACCTCGACCTGACGGTTCCCGCCCAGTGGCTCCTGCCGCTCGCCGGGTCTACCCGGCCGAACTCGGCAGATGCACCAGCTACGCCCTGCCCGCCGCGCAACGGGTGCTCGGGCGTCACAGGCCCAGGAAGAGCGTCGATCGGCGACCCGGTGTCCCCCCGCAAGGCACGCCCATCGTCAGCGCTCCAGTTGCAGGGCCGGCGTGTCGGGCCGGGGGTCTGCGATCCCGCGCCGGCGATCGGCTCGGCGCTGGATCCAGCGCTTCACCGCGGGGACGCGAGCTGCGAAGCCGAGTGAGATGAGGACGAACCCGAGGCCGATGTCGCCGATCAGCAGGACGTGCGCCATCAGCGCCACGGCGACGACGTAGGTCGCCTTGTGCAGGAGCCGCCAACGCCGCATCCCGAGTCGCCGCTGCGACCACCGGTTGCTCGTCACGAACAGCGGCGCGGCCAACGCAAGGGCGACGGTGCCGGCCACGAGGAATGGGGCGCTCAGTGCCGCCCCCACGCCGGACTCGATCGCGAACATCACGCCGTTGCTGAGCGCGAGCAGGAAGAAGACGATCCCCAAGTACTTCCGGACCCGCACCTGGCTGCGGCCGGTCCACCACTGGACGGGGGAGGCGAGGAACATCGCGCCGAACGTGATCATGCCCGGGTTCTCCCCGGCAGCGAGCGCAACGGCGACCATCGCGCCGACCGAGATCAATCCGAGCAGCGCCGCGCCGACCGCGCCGACGATCACCAGCGGCGCGATCGTGGCGAGCACCAGCACCACCAGCTGAGGTGCGCTGAAGCGGTTCCACAGCGGCCGGCGCCACCATCGTTCTGGCGGTTCTGACGCCACTGGTCCGGCGACGAGATCTGCGACCGGATCGGTGAGGGGATCGGTGACGGGAGGTGCAGGAGGATCTGCGAGTCGAGCGGTCATGGTCGCCATCGTCTGCGACGCACCCGCACCACGAATCCGCCTCCGGGTGTTCGCGGATACATCCCGGGGAGTACGAGCTGCTCCCGAGCGTCGGTCACACTTGGTCCGAGGAGCCGCGCCTCAACGACGTCCTCCCAGACGGCGATCGCACGGGTCCCGGACCGACCGATGAGCACTCCGACACGAGCACGAGCAACCACGCACCTCGGATCGCTCGACCCGCGTCTCGGCGACGCCGCCCTCACCGTGGTCGTCACCACGTTCGCCGTCTGCGCGTTGGCGTTCGACCTCGATCAGGAAGGCTCGACGAGCGGTCGTTCGTACGCGGTCGCCGCCATCGCAGCCGGCTGCGTCGCGGCGAGGAGAGTGAGCCCGCCGGCCGTGCTGGCGGCCACCATCGCCGGACGCCTGTTCGTGACGTGGGACGTCGGCAACGACCTCGCGCTCTTCCCGGCAACCGCGGTCGCGCTCTACACGGTCGCCCGCGAGGGTGATCGGCGCGTCGGTCTGGCCACCGCCTCGGCCGGGGCCGTCGTGTTGGCGGTGGCGTCCGCACTGCTCGGCGACGACGGGTTCGCGATCGAGCTGCTCGCCGAGGGCGCACAGGCGTTCCTCCCGATCGCCGTCGGCGACGCGATGCGCACCCGCGCCGACCGGATCGACGAGCTCATCGAGACCGAGGCGGCCGCCCGCGTGCAGGCCGAGCGGCTCCGCATCGCCCGTGACCTGCACGACGTGGTTGCCCACGGCCTCTCCACGATCGCGATCCAGTCGGGCGTCGCCGCCCACCTGCTCGATCGCGAGCCCGGCCAGGCGAAGGAGGCGCTCGAGATCATCAACACGACCGGCAAGTCGTCGCTCGAGGAGCTGCGGGCGATGGTCGGCGTGCTGCGCTCGACCGACGACGCCGAGCTCCGCCCGACGCCGACCGACCCGGACGACCTCGGCGAGTTCGCGGCCGCCGCGGTCAACGCCGGTGTGCCCGTCACGACCGAGACGACGGGAGCGTTCCCCGCCGACGTCAGCGACGCGGCCGTCGTCGCCGTGCACCGGATCGTGCGCGAAGCGCTCACCAACGTCGCCCGCCACGCCGGTTCGGCCGCGACGACCGTCCACCTCGACCATCACGACGACCACGTCGTCGTCGAGGTCCGCAACGAGCCTTCGTCCGCCGGTGGGAGTGGCCGAGCCGTGCCGTCGACCGGGGTCGGCATCGTCGGGATGCGAGAGCGTGCCGAGTCCGTCGGTGGTCGCCTCGACGCCGGATCGACGCCCGACGGCGGCTTCCGGGTGAACGCCGTCGTGCCCTACTACCGTCACGGCACATGACGAGCGACCCACGCCGGTCGATCCGGGTCGTGCTCGCCGACGATCAAGAGCTCGTCCGGCGCGGCTTCGGCGCGCTGATCGACGCCGAGAACGGCCTCGAGGTCGTCGGCGAGGCGGCGAACGGGCTCGAGGCGATCGAGCAGGCCTTCACGAGCCGTCCCGACGTCATCCTGATGGACATCCGCATGCCGGTGCTCGACGGCATCGAGGCGACGCGGCGGATCACTGCCGACGAGCGGCTCGAACCGACCCGGGTGCTCGTGCTCACCACCTTCGACCTCGACGAGTACGTCTACGAAGCGCTCCGGGCCGGCGCGTCGGGCTTCCTCCTGAAGGACACCGCACCCCAGCGTCTGCTCGACGCGATCCGGGTGGTCGCCGACGGCGACGCGTTGATCGCCCCGGGGATCACCCGGCGCCTGATCGCCGAGTTCGCGGCCCGCCCCGACCCCGACCGGAGCGACGACGTGCTCGGCACCCTGACCGACCGCGAGCGCGACGTGCTCGTCGAGGTCGGCCGCGGTCTCACCAACGCCGAGATCGCCGAACGCCTCTACATCTCCCCGCTCACCGCGAAGACCCACGTCAGCCGGATCCTCACCAAGCTCAACGCACGCGACCGCGCCCAGCTCGTCGTGATCGCCTACGAGACCGGCCTCGTGCAGCCGGGTCGCTGACCGTCCGCCGGGATGAGGCAGCGCGCCGTCGCGGTACTCCGCCGGGAGTAGGCGAACACTCTCCCGGGTCGATGCCGACGGCGTCGCCCTCCCGCAGGATCGGAGGAAACCCAGCAGCCACCAGCGGCTGCTCCCGATCCGGAAGGACACCCCGTGAAGCAGCGTTCGATCCTCGCCACCGCCACCGCCGTCGGTCTCGGCGTCGCCGCCTGTGGCGCCGCAGTCGCGACGGTCGGGTCCGACGAACGGATCGGCACCGACGCCGTCGAGAACACATTCGAGCACGTCGCCACCGCCGACCACGAGGCCGACCTCGACGCCGATCTCGACGAGCTCGCCGACCATCGCCTCGACGTCGATGCCGCCGGAGACGATCCTCGCCACGACGTCGACAGCCGTACCAGCGACGGCCAGTGGTACCGCGACATCCGGATGAGCCGGTGGACGTGGCTCGGCGCCGACGAGGCCTCGATCACCGACACCCTCGACCGGATCGCCGCTGCGAACGGCAACCGCACCGACCCCGACCTGCTCGACACCATCGACACGTTCGGCCCCGGCCACTGGACGTACGAGTTCGCGACCGCCGCCGACGCTGCCGCCGCACGCGGCGACCACCGCGAGGCGTCGGCGCTCTCACTGATCGCCTCGTACCCCCACAACGATCCGGACGGCGCCGGCGGCGCCGCGCTCGCCGCCTCGATCCACCAGTACGAGCTCGCGGCCATCGCCGACGGGCACCACGTCGAGCGGATCAGCTTGGTCGTCGACGGCGCCGACGTGACCGCCCTCCTCCACCTGCCCCCGGTCGCCACGACCGCCGGCCCGGCCCCGGTCATGATGATCACGGGCGGCATCGACGTCGTGCTCACCGAGCACTACCCGTACTTCCGCGATCACCTCGCCCCGGCCGGCGTGGCGACAATCACGTTCGACATCCCGGGCAACGGCGGCAGCAGCGACCTCGTGCTCGACCCCGACATGGACCGCGTCCACGTCGCCGTGCTCGACGCGATCGCCGCCGACGACCGGCTCGACCCCGACCGCGTCGCCGCGATGTCGATGAGCGGCGGCGGACCCGCCGTCGTCGAGCTCGCCATCGACCAGAGCGATCGCCTCGTCGCCGCCGTCAACCGTTGCGGCGTCGTCGCCTCGGCGCTCGGTCTCCCGGCCGAGGTGTACGCGGCCTTCCCGGCCATGACGATCGACACCTACGCCGTTCGGGCCGGCCTCGAGCCGGGCGATCTGGAGGGTCTGGCGCTGGCGACCGGTGAGATCGACCTGGTCGAACGAGGCCTCCTCGGCACCGGTCGGCCGATGACCGATGTGCCGATCCTCAGCGTCAACACCGCCGACGACGACGTCGCCCCGCTCGAGGACATGGAGCTCGTGACCGCGGCGAGCACCCACGGCGAGCTCGTGGTCGTCGGCGAGGAGGGCCACTGCGCCCCCGACCAGAGCGACGCCGACCTGATCATGGACTGGGTGCTCGACCATCTGTAGCCGTCGACCTGAGGCAGACGACATCGGCCCGGAACCACGGCGCGGGATCCGGGCCGCACGCGGAGATCGGTCGCGCCACGGATCGGGTGGGCTCCGCTGCGATGCGTCGGCACCGGGGTCCACTGCGCCGGTCAACCGCACCCTCCACCGCCGGCGGGCGCGACGCCCGCCGGCGTGACGCACGATCGCCGGACCCCGAAGTGCGCACGGCCAGCCTCCTGACGCCAACTGGCCAACTACCGGCGCCGACGGTGGACGATGGTCACCACGCCGTCGGCCCCGACCAGGCCCTGCTGGTGATCTCGTGGCTGATGGTGGGGTCGCGGGACGATCTCGCGTCCTTCGAAGCCCGCCCGGCGAGCACCGCCCACCGGTGTCGGGTGTCGTCGACCAGCGATCCCGCCCCCGTCGCCCGCTGAACCGTCGGCGCTCGACCGTCGACCGTGGACGTCTGCGTTCAGTCCGCCGGTTCCGCGGCGCCGCCGAACAGCCGGGCGGCCTGCTCGGGCCGCAGCGCCAGGAACCGTCCCTCGGCCTCGACGAGCGCCGTGTCGGGGTCGGCCGCCAGACCGATCGAGCCCCGGACCGCGGCGCGCACACCGAGCACGTCGATCAGCCTGGCCTCGAGCCGTAGCGGCTCACCGAGCGGGACGGTCGAGCGGTAGCGCACCTCCAACCTGCCGGTGACCCCAGGGTGGTCGGCCGCCGCCGCGGCGTACCCCATGATCTGGTCGAGGAGCATCGCGCTGACGCCGCCGTGCGCGAACGTGAACGGCCCCTCGTAGCGCCAGTCGAGCGTGCACGAACCGATCGCGACACCGTCGACGATCTCGACGCGCATCGGCGGCGCGACGGGGTTGCCCAACCCCACGACCGGGTTGAACGGACGCTGGCCGCGGCCCAGGTCGTCGACCGAGGACCGCTCGTCCGGGCGACGCTGCCGCTCGGTGAGCGCCGCCGCCAGCCCACGTGCCTCCTCGGCGACCCGCCGCATCACGTCGACCGCGACCTCGCTGCCGATCGCCTGCGACGTCAGGTCGCGCAGCGCTGCGCCGAGCTCCGCCACGGCCTTGCGCCGGTCGGCGAGCTCTGTCGTCGGCTCCACATCGGGAACCTCGACGTGACGCATGCCCGCGAGCGGCCGATCGGGTGTGTTGCCGGTCGCGGGTGACGATCCCTCCGGTACGGTCATCGACCCATCCTGCCCCAACGAGTCCGCGACGACGCGCGTCGACCGGACCGGTTCGAGCGTCGCCTCGACGACCCGGCCTCGATCGAGGCCCATGGCGTCGTCGTCTGCGACGGTGTCGCGCTCCGCATCCCCGGCGAGCTGCATCTGGACCCGGCCCGCACGGCTGTCGAGACCACCACCACCGACCGGCCGTCACTCCTCCCCCGAATCGCCCGCTGGAACCGACCCGCACGGCTGTCGAGACAACCACCACCGACCGGCCGTCACCCCTCCCCCGAACCGCGCGCGTGCCGGCCCGCCCGACGGGCGGCGTCGACCAGGGTCGCCTCGATCTGGGCGTTGACCGACCGGAACTCGTCGGCCGCCCACGCCTCGTAGACGTCGTACAGCTCCTGCGGAATCCGCAACAGGTACTGCTTGCGTTCGCGCCCCACGGCGAGCCCGCCGGACTAGCGGTTCAACGTCCCGACGTTGACCACCGGGTTCGTGGGTTGGTCGCTCGCGATGACCGTCATCAGGTTCGAGGCGAACGTCGCCTTGCGATCGGAGTCGAGCGGGATCGAGTCGTGCTCGTCGCTGCCTTCCTCCAGGGCCTCGATCGCCTCGCGCACCATCAGCACCGCACCCTCGACGATCTTCGCACGAGCCGCCACGATGGCCGCCGCCTGCTGCCGACGCAGCATCGCCTCGGCGATCTCGGGGGCGTACGCGAGATCGGTGATCCGGGTCTCGATGACCTCGACACCGGCGTCGTCGGCGCGCTCCTGCAGTTCGATCTCGAGGTTGTGGTTGATCTCACCGGTGTCGCCGATCAACGTAGTCACGTCGTGCTCCTCGAAGGCGTCGTAGGGATACGAGCGCGCCAGCTGCCGCACAGCCGACTCGGACTGGATGTGCACGTAGTTGGTGAAGTTGTCGACGCCGAACGTCGCTCGGGCGGTGTCGACGACCCGCCACACCACGACGGCTGCGATCTCGATCGGGTTGCCGCGGGCGTCGTTGACCTTGGACGTCTCGGTGGTGAAGTTGCGCACCCGCAGCGACACCTTCTTCGACATGTACAGCGGATTCGCCCAGCGGAGGCCGGGCTCGCGATCTGAGCCTCGGTAGTCGCCGAACAGCGTCAGCACCGCGGACTGGTTGGGCTGGATCATGTAGAAGCCCAGCAGGACGACGATGAACGCCAGCGCCAGCGGGATGCCGAGCAGGATCACCGGCAGGGTGCCGGTGACGCCGCCGACGACGAAGCACGCCACCGCGGCGGGCAGCAGCACGACGTCGGCCAACAACCACGGGATGCCGCGGAACGACCGGCCGCGCGACTCGGTGATCGAGGTGGGGGTCTCGGTGATGGACATCGTCACTCCTTCGCGCTCGGGGTCTCGCCGGTGTCGAGACGACCTATCAGTATGATATCATATTGATAGGACACGCGAGAAGGAGCACACATGTCTGTCGTCCTCGTCGAAGACCCCGATCTCGTCCCGCTGTGTCCGCACTGCGGGCGCGAGCTGTCAGAGATCGTGGCGACCATCCCGGCCGCCAGCGGATCGTCGAAGTTCAAGTTCGGCAAGCGCACCGTCTACGCCTGCCCGATGTGCCGGAAGGCACTCGGTGTCTCCGAGCGGAAGGGCTTCTGGGCCGGGTAGCTCCGACGGTTCGTCGGCACCGACCGGTCGCCCATGGCACGTCAGCCGGCGACCGAGCGTCACTGCGCCGACGCGACGCCACCTGCGCTCAGTCGACGCCGTTGAGCTCGTCGACCACGGCCATGACATCGCCCTTCGAGACGAAGTCGACGGCGAGCAGGTTCGGGTGCAGGTCGCGCTCGTCGCGGCACCGCTCGGCTCGCTCGAGCAGGACGTCGGAGTCGTTCACCGTCTGGTTGCTCGGTCGGGCCACGGTGATGAAGTGATTCACGACGAACAACGGGCTGGTCGGCGTCCCCCTGTTCGAGATGCACGAGAACTCCTCCGGCGCCGCGAAGGCGAACGGCGTCTCCTGGCTGAACTCGAACGCCTGGTGGAGCCAGTCGACGCCGGTGCCGTCCTCCTCCACCATCACGAAGACGCGCCGGCCCGACTCGATCATGTCGCCCAGGGTCGGGAACGGATCGCCCAGTCGCTGGATGAGCACCAGATCCCCGAACCCCGCTTGCTCGAACACCGCCGCCGTGTCAGCCGGCTCGGTCGCGTCCTGCACGACGAACACGAGGACCTCCCGCGGATGGTCGTCGAGCCACTCGCGCACGGCGCGCAGCTCGTCGACGGCGTCGAGCGCCCCGATCTCGCAGAAGCTGTGGCAGAGGAACACCCGCTCGTCGTCCAGGTCGGCGGTCTGGCGCTCCCGCGCCGCCTCGGCGGCCGCCCGTGCGGCATCGTCGAGGGTGTCGGTGTCGCCCAGCCCGAGGCTCGTCCTCACCGACCCGTCCGGGGCGCGGCGGCCGTACCACGTGTCGATCATCAGCCCCCGCACGCCCTGGTCGAGCTGCGCGCGGATCGTCGTCAGGTGGTTCGGCAGCAGGAACCCGGTCGCCGTCGACGACATCGCGTTGTGCGATGTCGCGAGCGTCACCTCGTCGAGCCGCCGGTCGCACAGCTCGACGTGGCCGTTGCAGCCGTCCGGATCGGCGAGCGCAGAGGCATCGTCGTCCCGTGACAGCAGCACCACGCCCAGCACCCCGAATCCCACCACCGTCACCATCGGCACGACCATGCGCCGGCCGACCGACCGCAGCGACACGACGTCGTCGTCCTCCGGCTGGAGCGACGCGAGCCGCCGAGCCAAGCTCAGCCCGTCGGCCAGCCGGGCGACGACGACGACCGCCAGCACGAATCCCGCGCACCGCACGCCCGCGGCCACCAGCGACAGCGGTTCGAGCACGGCCCAGACCGCCACCAACAAGGCGACCCCAGCCCGCGCGACGTTGCGGGCGATCGACTCCGACTCGCCGAGCAGGCGACCTGCGACGTCGCGGGCGGCGGCATCGAGGTGACCGCTGTGCAGCACGGCCCACCCGAGTCCGGCGAGGAACGCGCCGCCCGCGACGAGCGCCCACCCCCAGTTCGCGAGGTCACCGACCACGACGTTCCAGGCAGCCGCGAGGGCGTCGCGCTCGAGGTCGGTGTCTCCGTACGAGGCCAGCACCGTCGCCCCGACACCGCGCCCGACCACGAGGAACAGTCCGATCGAGCCCAGCGCCAGCCCCAGCCGGGTGAGCCCCCGGAACAGCGTCGCCTCGACCACGACCAGCGCGACCAGCAACACGACGGTCGCCACGACCAGCACGACGGTCAGCAGCCGGAGCTGCTCGGCGAGTCGCACCGTGCCGGCCGACACCTCACCCGAGCTCAGATCGACCGACAGCGAGCGCACATCGTCGGGGATCGCGTCCGCCAGATCGGGGTTCAACGCCGTCAGCGCCTGGTCGATCGACACCACGAGGTCCGACAGTTCGAGCACCAGCGAGTCGTCGCCGCCCACGAAGATCGCCTCGTGCGCCTCACGGGCGGCGAGCTCGACCACCCGCACCGCCACGTCGGACTCCAGCACCGTCCCGGTGACGTCCGCCAGCAGTGGTCCGCCGACGCCGAGGTCAGGCACCTGCTCGATCAACGCCTCACTGACGGATTCGGCGAGGTACTCGTTGATCGCCGGGTCCTCCAGCGTCGACGCCACCGTGGTCGAGAACGAGTCGGCGTCGAACAGCCGGTCCTGCGCGAAGACCATCAACGTGGCCGCCACGCCGACGGCGAAGGTCAATACCGACAACACCCGGTCGCGGATCATGTGCACCCCCTGACCCCCGCAGTCTGTTCGGCGACCGCCCGGTGACCACGAACCCAGCAGGCCGCGCCGGTTCGGCTGGGACGAGTGTCGGGGTGCTCCCACCGACCTCGCGAGAACACGCCCGCAGCCGACCGGTGGTCGACGGGTCGCACGGGCCGCGATCGGCCACGGCGCCGGCAGACCCGTCGCGCGACGGGTTCTGCTCACCCGCATCTCCGCCGCGAGGCGGAGTCGCAGATCCGCTCGCAGCCGGTTCCAGACGGTGGGTGGCAGGAGTTGAGTGATGAGTACCGACGACCCGTGCGAGCGATCAGGACGTCGCACGAGAGGAGGAACCAACGCCATGACATTCCCACCAGACCGCTACCGGCTCGACGTCACGAACCTCACCAAGCGCTACGGCGGCAACGCCGTCGTGGACGGTCTCACCTTCACCGTCGAGCCCGGCCGCGTCACCGGCTTCCTGGGCCCGAACGGATCGGGCAAGTCCACGACCATGAAGATGCTGCTCGACCTGGCCGAGCCGGACGACGGGACCGCCACGATCGGCGGTGTCCGCTACCGCGACCTCCCCGACCCCGCCGGAACCCTCGGCGTCGTGCTCGAACCGAACGCCTTCCACCCCGGTCGCTCGGGCCGCAACCACCTTCGCATCCTCGCCCTCGCATCCGGCCAGACCGTCGACCGCGTCGACGCAACGCTCGCCGTCGTCGGCCTCACGCCCGAGGCGGCCAGACGACGCGTCGGCACCTACTCGCTCGGCATGAAGCAGCGACTGTCGCTCGCTGCGGCGCTCCTCACCGACCCGCCGGTGCTCGTGCTCGACGAGCCCGCCAACGGCCTCGACCCCCAGGGCATCCGCGAGCTGCGCGATCTGCTGCGCGGCCGGGCGGCACGAGGCCACACGGTGTTGGTGTCGAGCCATCTGCTCACCGAGGTGCAGCACCTGGTCGACGACGTCGTCGTCATCGACCAGGGCCGACTCGTCACCACCGGCACCGTCGACGCGCTCACCGACAGCTCGGCCCGGGTGCGCACTCCCCACCCGCGGTTGCTGGCGGAACGGCTGACCGCGGTCGGCGGCCGCGTCGAACCCTCGGGACGGGACACCCTGGTCGTCTCCGGGCTCGATCTCGATCGGATCGGCGACATCGCCCATGCGGCCGACATCGCGCTCCACGAGCTGTCCCCGCACGCCGGCTCGCTCGAGGACGTCTTCCTCGCCCTCACCGCACACGACCCCGACAACAGCACCGACATCGACCGCGCCCCACAGGAGGCACACGCGTCATGACCTCGATCGACCTCATCCACAGCGAGCTCCGCAAGCTCACCAGCACCCGCATGCCCGCCGCGTTCGGCGCCGTGCTCGTCGCGCTCGCCGCCATCAACGGCGTCGCCGTCGTGGCCGGCACCGACATGGACGGCTCGAAGACCTTCATCTCCACCGGCACCGACCAGCAGTCGCTGATCGCGTTCGCCGCCAACGCCTTGATGCTCGCCGGCTTGTTCGGCGCCACGGCCGCGGCCCGCGAATACGCCCACAACACCACCATCGCGACGTACCTGACGACGCCCGATCGACCACGCGCGCTGCGCGCCCAGTTCACCGCGATCGCCGCCGGCGGTGGTGTCCTGGGTCTGGCCGGCGCCGCCCTCACCGCCATCGCCGTCGCCGTGTCGCTGCCGCTCACCGACTACGGATTCATGGTGTCGGCGACCGGCCTCGTGCAGGTCCTCGCCGCGTCGGCGTGGGCCGGCGCAGCCGGCGCCGTGCTCGGCGCCGGGATCGGCACCGTGATCCGCAACACCGGGGGTGCCGTCACCGGTGCGGTCATCGCACTCGTGATCGCTCCGCCGGTCGCCGTGCAGCTCGCCAGCGACTTCGCGGACTGGGTCCCCTCCACGCTGGCACTCGTCGCGTCGGGTGTCGCCGACGGCACCAGCACCGCCGCCGCGGTCGCCGCGATCGGCGTCTGGGGCCTCGTACCGGCCCTCGCCGCGGCGTGGTCGGTGCAGCACCGCGACGTCGTGTGAGCCTCGACGTCCTCGACGTGCTCGCCGGCACTTCCCTCCGGAGGTGGGTCTCGACTCCGCCTCCGGAGGGATGACCCGCGTCCGGCACCGGTTTAGCGTGGAGATCAACCATGACGACCGTCAACCACCCGCACGACACCGGCGCACCGGCGCCACGGCGGATCTCCGCCCTCGCGGCGCGGTTCGACGCGGGCGAACCCCACCCCACCCGCGGGCCGTTCACCCGCTGGCCACACGCCGCCGACGGCGCCCTCGCCGTGATCGTCTTCGCGGCAGCCGTGATCTCGGTCGCCGTCAGCGAGCTCGCCGACGGCGACACGTTCGGCGCCGCGGCGATCGGCGATCTTCCGGCAGGTGCGTTCGTGCTGCTGGCCGTCGCCGCGGCCGCGCTGTGGTGGCGGCGAGCCCGGCCCGTTGCGGTGACGGCGTCCGTGCTCGCCGTCATGATCGTCTGGGCGCTGGCCGGCTACGGGGACGGCCACGACGTCATCCTGGTCGTCGCCGTCTACAGCGTCGGCCGCCACAGCACCGACCACCGCCACAGCCTCGCGGTCCTCGCCGCCGCCTTCTCCGTCAGCTTCCTCGGCTCCGTCATCGACAGCGACCAGCGGATCGACGTGTGGCCCGCCGTGATCTTCATCGGACTGCCGTGGTACGTCGGCCGCCGGATTCGCAATCGCGGCGACTACCTCGCCTTGCTGCAGGAGCGTGCCGAGCGCCTCGAAGCCGAGCAACATGCCCGCGCGCGCGAGGCCGTCGCCGCCGAACGTTCCCGGATCGCACGCGAGCTCCACGACGTTGTCGCCCACCAGGTCTCGATGATGACGGTGCAAGCCGGTGCCGCCAGGACGATCGCTCGTGACGACCTCGACACCGCCATCGAGGCGATGGGCGACGTCGAGCATGCCGGCCGCAAGGCGATCGGCGAGCTCCGACATCTCCTCGGCGTGCTCCGCCACGACGGTGCCGAGCCCGACGACGACCGCGACCGCCTCGGCCCGCAGCCCGGGCTCGACGACGTCCCCACACTCGTGGAACAGCTCTCGCACACCGGCGCCGACGTCACCCTCACGCTCGCGGACCTCCCCGACCACCTCAACAGGGCGGTCGATCTCTCCGCCTACCGCATCGTCCAGGAGTCGTTCACCAACATCGTCAAGCACGCCGGACCCGACCCGACCGTCGAGCTCTCCGTTGCGCTCGACGGCGACACGCTCGCCATCGGCATCACCAACACCATCACCAACACCATCGGCACGACCATCGCAACCACCGCCACCGCAGCTGCGACGCTCCCGCAGTCCGGATACGGCATCGCCGGCATGCGCGAACGAGCCAGTCTCCTCGGCGGCACCCTCACCGCCGGACCGCGCCCGCCCGACCGCTACCACGTCGCTGCCCGCCTGCCCGTCGAACCGGATCCCACATGACCATCCGAGTGGCGATCGTCGACGACCAGGCCCTGGTCCGCCGGGGCCTCGCCCTGGTCCTCGATCACCAACCCGACATCGAGGTCGTCGCCGAGGCAGGCAACGGACTCGAAGCCATCGATGCCACCCGCCGAGACCGGCCCGACGTCGTGCTGATGGACATCCGCATGCCCGAGATGGACGGGCTCACCGCGACCGCCGACCTCCTCGACCACGCCGACTGGCCGCTCAAGGTCGTCATCCTCACCACCTTCGACCCCGACGAGTACGTCTATCGAGCGCTCCGAGCCGGCGCGAGCGGGTTCATCCTCAAGGACATCCCGCCCGAGCACCTGGCTCCCGCGATTCGCACCGTCGCCGACGGCGGTGCCCTCCTCGACCCCACGATCACCCGCCGCCTCATCGGACGCTTCGCCCAGACCATCGCCGCCGACACCGCCTCCGCCCGCCGCCTCGACACCCTGACCGACCGCGAGCGTGACGTCCTCGCCGAGCTGGCCAGAGGCGCCAGCAACGCCGAGATCTCCGAGACGCTCTTCATCGGCGCCGCCACCGTCAAGAGCCACGTCTCCAACATCCTCACCAAGCTCGGGCTCCGCGACCGCGCCCAAGCCGTCGTCTTCGCCTACGAGAGCGGCCTCGTCACGCCCGGCCACCACGACATCGGCCACTAGTCCCGCACCCACCAACATCTTCCCTGTTCGCCGACCGAACGCACCGCTGGCGTCGTTCCGGCTTCCTCGAAAGTGCGCACGGCAAGGCCGCCGGCACTTCCTTCGTCGCCGTGCCTTGCCAGCGGCACGTTCGACTCGGCGCGCAACAGTGCAAACGTTGCCGGACACGGCACTAACGAGCAGCACCGGTGGCGGGGAGCCGGTGCAGTCGGTCGATCGCCGCTCCACGTGCGCCCGGTACGTCGCGCGGTCCGCAGAGCCGGCAGGCAGTCACCACGTCGCCGCCGACCGGTCGTCTCTCGGTGTGGCGGCCTCGCGCCACACGTCACTCAGGTCGACTGCGAACCGTCGACGTCGATCTGCCAGATGACGCCGAACTTGTCGGTGCACTGGCCCCAGTAGTCGCCCCAGAACATGTCCTGGGGTGGCTGGATGTCGGAGCCGCCGTCGCTCAGCTTGGCGAACAGCTCGTCGGCCTCGGCCTTCGTGTCGGGCATCAACATGACGCTGACGTGGTTGCCGACCTGGGCCTCGGGCGAATCGCTGCCCATCAGCAGATGATCGCCGAGGATCGTCAGACCGACGTGCATCACCATCTGTCCCATCTCGTCGGGTACGCCTTCGGCCGCCGGCGCGTCGGCGAAACGCATGATGCCGTCCCCGTTGTACTCCGTGCCGAACACCGACTTGTAGAACTCGAACGCCTCCTCGGTCGTCCCGGGAAGGTGCAGATACGTGGCGACGCCGGCCATGACGTTCCTCCTCGTCGATTCCCGTCGACTCCGCGTCGACGACTCAGCCCGGGTCAACCGGACACGCGCCCGGCAGGACCGGGATCGGGCCTGTCAGAGCAGGTCGAGCAACTCGGCCCACCCCCCATCAGCCGCGGGGGCGACGACGTGGTCGGCGACGCCGAGCGCGTCGGGATGTGCGTCGGACGGCGCGACCGCCACCGCCGCCGACATCAGCATCCGGACGTCGTTGGCGCCATCGCCGATCGCCAGCACACGCGAGGCGTCGAGGCCGTGCCGACCGCAGAACGCCACCACGCCGTCCCACTTCGAATCACCTCGAGGAGCCACACTCAGCCAACCGCCGCCGTAGTGACGGTCGACGTCGAGATGGGTCGTGGCGACGTCACCCACCGACGCCACGACGGCCTCGCCGACGTCGCGCTCGATGCCGAGGACGCCGAACGCCAGGATCCGCTCGGCCGCCACGACGTCGGCGAGCGACGCAGTGCGGACGCTGTCGCCGAACGACGCAAGGTGCTCGGGATGCGTCGACGGCGTGTCCGACACGAACACCGCCGGCGCCTCCCCCTCGACGTACAGGCACGGATCGACACCGTTCGCCTCGAACGCGGCCAGCACGCGCTGCGCCGCATCCGTCTCGAACCCGCCCAGGTGGAAGCGATCACCCGTCGCGAGGTGGATGCCGAGCGATCCGTTGAGGAGGACCGCCGGCGGCGCGAGGCC
This sequence comes from Ilumatobacter sp., assembly GCF_030065885.1. Classification (GTDB taxonomy): domain Bacteria; phylum Actinomycetota; class Acidimicrobiia; order Acidimicrobiales; family Ilumatobacteraceae; genus Ilumatobacter. The sequence goes on from NZ_JASJCS010000001.1 coordinate 37,476, forward strand.
GACCTTGCCGAGCGCCCGCCGGGCCGCGCCCGCCCGCCGACCGGTGGCCACGAGCAGCGGCACACCCCGCTCGGCGAGCGTGTCGAGCGCCGCCTCGGTGCGCGGGTGGAGCGCGCCCTCGGTGTCCCACAACGTGCCGTCCAGGTCGGTGACGACCAGATCGATGCCCATGCCCATCAGCGCGGCGACGCGCTCAGACCGAGCCGGCGAAGACGATCACGATGGTCCTGAGGCCCCTCGGCCTGGGTACCTGCGACGTGACCGGACATGACGTCGCGCATGACGGAGATCGTCCCGATGTCGTCATCGCCGACGCTCTGGTCGTCCCCCGGCGACCGCCCGCCACGTGCTGGTCGTCTCCCGCGTACCACGCAACGAGCGTACCCCCGGGCCCGACCCGGCCGATCCGCCGCAGGTGCCCGACGCAACTCGACAGGCTCAGGCGTTGACGAGCGTCGACTCCAAGCGGGCGTACGACGACTCCATGCCATCGACCATGCCGGTGGCGAGGGCCTGATCGCGCACCTCCGAGCTCGGGTAGGTCACGACGAGCATCAGCAAGGTGCCGCCGTCGACCGCGGTGAGCGTCATCTCGTTGGTGGCCGGGTCGCCCTCCATCCCGACCATCCGCTCGGTCGTCACCTCCCGATGCGGCGGCACCGACTCGAGCACCTCGCCCTCCAGTCCGAAGCCGCCCGAGCCGTCCTCGGCCTCCCACCCGTAGCGGAACGTGCTCCCGACCTCGCCCGGGACCTCGCAGACCGGCATCGTCCAGCCGTCGGGCCCGAGCATCCACCGCTGCACCAGATCGGCATCGTGATGCGCACGCCAGACCTGCTCGACCGAGCCGCGCACGATGCGGGTGAACCGCACCTGGGTGTCGTTCAGGATCTTCGACTCGGTGCTGCGGCCCGCGGCGAACGACGCCAGGTCGGCGAGCACGTCGTCCATCTGTCCGAACGCCGCCGTCGCGCCCTCGACCATCCCCATCTCGACCAGCTGCTCCATCGCCTCGACGCTCGCGAAGGTGGTCACGCCGACGAACCTCGACCCGCTCTCGGTCGACTCGAAGCTGAACCGCATCGTCATCGTCGGCATCTCGTCGTTGGGGTTGCCGTCGTCGCCTGCGAACCCGTCGATCACTTCGAAGCTCCGGCCGGGATCGATCGCCGTCACGATCCAGTACCCGTGGGTCACGCCGGCAGCGCCGGTCATCACGTACGAGCTCCGCCCGCCGACGACCATGTCGTGGCGGGTGAACGTCGCGGGGTAGTCCGGTGGGCCGAAGAACCTCTCGAGCTGGCGCGGATCGACCCAGGCATCCCACAACCACTCGACCGGTACGGCGTAGTCGCCGACGACGGTGAGCGTGAGGGCGTTGGCGTCGGAGGTGACGGACGTGATGGGCACTGGCGGGCTCCTTCGGATCAGCGGTGATGTCGGGTGGCGGTCGGCCGGCGTGTCAGTGGGTGGTGTCGGGGTCGGCGAGGACCTGGTCGAGCTGGTCGAACCGCGCCCGCCACAGCCCCTCGAGGTCGGCGAGCAGGATGCGGGCGCGGGCGATCCGGTTCGGGTCGGCGCGCACGATGCGCTCACGGCCCCGGCGGTCCTTGGTCACGAGCCCCGCTCCTTCCAGCACGGCCACGTGCTTCTGCACCGCGGCGAAGCTCATGTCGTAGTCCGCGGCGAGCACGCTGACCGACGCCTCGCCGACCAGCGTCCGGCGCACGATGTCGCGGCGAGTGGCGTCGGCGAGCGCGCGGAAGATGCGGTCGACCTCGGCGTCCGACAGCGCTGGCGGTTCGGTGCGTACAACCATTCGGTTGTACATTAGCCACCGAGCAGCCACTCGTCAATCGACGGACCGAACGCATGCGAAACCACGGCGTCGACGGCGGCCCCGGCGCGCGAACTTGTCAGGGTGATCTTCGGCGATGACGTCGTCTCCCCGGTCTCGGTCGCGGCCTCCGAGTGGCTCGCGCCAGCGTGCCGGGGATCGTGGGGCACCGTCGGCGCGCTCGTGCCGAACCACTACGCGTCGATCCTCCACGTCGACGCGCCGGAGCCGGACATCGAGGACTGGTGGTCGGCGTATCGGCGCCTCTTCCAGATCATCGCGTCGGTCGGTGAGCGGCACACCTCCAACGCCGACCGAGCCTGGTTCGCCGTGTGGGAGGGGCACGGCTTCGACAGGATCGCAACGCGCGTGGCGTTGCCCGGGCCACTCGACGAGGCAGCTCGCCAGGCGCTCGAGCGCGAGCGCGCGAGGCTGCGCGAGGACGACGAACGGCGGAACGCCGCGACCCGCGCTGCGTTGCGTGAAGTCCCACGATTCGCGCTGCCGGATCGCAGCTACTACCTCGTGACGGGCCCGGTCGCCGCGGCGACACGGCTGCGCACACCTGGGTCCCCCGAGAGGTGGCAACGCCCCGACCTGTTCTGGCCCGACGACCGTCGATGGTTCGTCGCCACCGACGTCGACTTCTGGTCCCTGTACATCGGGGGTGACCATCACCTCATCTCCGAGGTCGCGCGCCGCGTCGCGACCCCGTCCGAACTCGTCCTCCCCGACCATCAGCTCGTGGCCGAGGACTGACTCGCCCGGGTCCGCGTCCAGCGTCACGGTCGCCGAGCACGCGTGCGGGTCCGGCGCACCCGACCATCGATCTTCCGGGTAGCCCCATGGTGCCGGCGTGCCGGCGGCGCGACCATCGACGCACAGAGATCGACACGACCGGCAAGGCCGGTCACGAACAAAGGAACCCCCATGGCACGCCGCGACCGGACCCTCTACCGCGACACCGACGACAAGAAGATCGGCGGCGTCTGCTCGGGCCTCGCCCGCTACTTCGACGTCGACCCGGTGCTCGTTCGCGTGGCGTTCGTCGCCGCCCTCGTGTTCGGCGGCGGATCGCTCGTCGCCTACCTGCTCCTCTGGTGGCTCGTCGACCCCGCCCCCGCAGGCGCCTGGGAGGACGAGGGCTCCGGCGGCTCGACCACCGACTCGACCGCCGACTCGACCGCTGGCCCGACCGCCGACTCGACCGATGCCGGCGACGACGACGTCGCCGGGCAGGCCGCCTGAGACGTCACGGAAACGGAGACCGACATGACCATCATCCTGTGGCTCATCCTGCTGGTGCTCGCATGGCCGCTGGCACTGCTCGTCCTGATCGTCTACCCGCTCGCGTGGTTGCTGCTGCTCCCGTTCCGGATCGTCGGGATCTCGGTGAGCGGCATCCTCGAGACGCTCCGGGCCGTCATCACCCTGCCGGCCCGGCTGCTGACCGCCGGCCGACCCTGAGGTCGAGACCCGGACGTCGCCTCGAAGGTGTCGGACGGGGACCCCGCGGAGGAGGCCGGCGCGACGCCGGCGACGCAGCCGGAGACGACCCCGCACACGCCGACGACATCGAGATCACCTCGGAGTCGTCACCGGCGACCCGGACCGGCCGCCAACGGCCCTGCCCGACCGACGGCCACGCCCCGCACGAGTTGCGAGGTGTGGTCGCCACCATGTCGGGCACCGATCGCACGTCCGCCGTCCGGCAGGCTCGGAGATCCCGATCCAGCCTCGTCGAGATGTCGAACGACGCCCCGAACGACGCCTCAGCGACGGCGACGGCGACAGCGGCGACGCGCTCAGGCCGTCGCGAGCTGGAACCGGTCGGCGAGCCCGGCCCGGTTGTACCGCTGCAACATCACGGGGTAGAGGTTCATCAGCACGTCGAAGAGCAGGGTGAGCGCCGCCGCCGTCCACCAACCACGGGCGAGTGCGTGCCCCACCACCGCCAGTTCCGCGACGAACAGCACGGCATGGCTCGCCTCGGCGTCGCGCATGCGCTGGGCCAGGCGGGAGAGCTCGGCCGGCGTCCGTTCAGCCGGCAGGTGCAACTTGGGGTTGAAGACGGCCAACGGGCCCCTGCGCAACACCGACTTCGCGAGGCGCACGCCGACACGTTCGTACACGCGCCCGTCGCGCTCGAACGGTCGGAGCGCGTGATAGCGCTCGGGCAGACGCAACTGCGCCACACGGCTGAGCAGCCCGACCGCGACCATCGGCACCCAGACCACCAGGAACGCGAACCAGGCACTCGCCGCGCCGAGCGCCCCAGCCGTCCACACGAGCACCGCCAGCGAGACGACGACGGCGGCTGCGGTTGCGAAGATCGCTCGCACCCCTCGATGGTGCACTGAACGGCCCGGTCCTCACCAGGGCCGGACGTCTCGACGAGCAGCGACCTGCGCCGCGCCCGCCGAACCCACCGCATGGCGCGGTTGGATGAGTCGCCGCCCGCCGCGGCCGGGGACGTCGAGCGCGTGCACGATGCGATCGATCGTGGCCGGCGAGTCCGTCGGGCCCGGCCTACGGTGAGCCGCGCCTCGACTCGGCGAGCTCGCGGTCGGGCACCGATCCGTCGGTCGCGCCACGCACCACACGGCCGTCGCCCAGGTGGGACTTGAGGCGCACGCCCAGCCGCTCGATCTCCCGCGGCTCCTGCCAGAGGAGGCCCGAGTGCGTGGTGTCGTGGACCACCAACTGCTCGACGCGCCCCCGAGCCAGCCGGCGCCAGCGCTGTTGGGTGTCCGGATCCGCGGCCAACTCCTCGCTCTGCACAAGGAGCAGATCGACGTCGAGCGGTCGCGCCTCGTAGACACGTTGCGCGTTCCGATGGGCGATGAACGCCCTGTCGACCCGGCGATCGACCACTCGACGCCGCAGACGGGCACGAATCTTTCGGACCAGCGTGCCGCTCCGGACGCCGCGTACTGCGAATCGCACGAGGCGGATCGGAATCGGGCGGCCACGAGCCCTCGTCCAGTCCGGCCCGTTGTCCGGGGCCGTCGAATCGAGCACGACCACGCTGTCGACGTCGGCTCCGTCCCGGGCGAGCAGGTCGGCCATCTCCCAGGCGACGTGTGCGCCCATGCACATCCCGCCGACCCGGTACGGGCCGGCCGGCTCGACCGAGCGCATGTCGGAGAGGTAGCGGGCAGCCATCTCGGCGATCGACGATTCGGGTCCGGCGTCGCCGTCGATGCCGAGTGGTTGGAAGGCGTACAGCGGCTGCTCGGTGCCGATGTGCCGTGCGAGCTCCCTGAAGATCAACGCGGTGGCACCGGCCGGCGGGACGAGGAACAGCGGCGGCAGCGAGCCCTCCGGGTTGAGCGCCACCACCGAACCCGGGTCGGCCGGTGGCTCCTCGTCCCGGAGCAGCCTCGCCTGGCCGGTGATCGTCGGGTCCTCGAGCAGCGATGCCAACGGGAGCTCCCGACCGGTCGCCTGGCGGATCCTCTCGACGAGCGAAACTGCGACGATCGAGTGGCCACCGGCCTCGAAGAAGTCGTCGTCGACGCCGAAGTTCGCGTCCGGCAGCACCTCGCTCCAGATGGCATGCAGCGTCCGTTCGAGCTCGTCGCGCGGCCCGAGCGGCGGCGCCGACGCCGGCGGTGCCGCCTCCGGCAGGGCCGACCGGTCGACCTTTCCGTTGGGGAGTCGGGGCAGCGAGTCCAGGACGAGCACCGAGCTCGGCACCATGTAGGCGGGCAGTCGGCTTCGCAGATGGTCGAGGAGCTCGCGGCCGTCAACGGCACTCGCGCCCTCGACATAGGCCACGAGGTACGTCCCGGCGTCGTTGCTGCGTGCGACGACGGCACTCGTGACGACGTCGGGTCGGCGCACGAGCATCTCCTCGATCCCTCCGAGCTCGACCCGGTGTCCCCGCACCTTCACCTGCTCGTCCATCCGGCCGTGGAAGTCGATGAGACCGTCGGGCCGGTACTGCCCGATGTCGCCCGTTCGGAACAGCCGGGTCATCTCCCCCGGCGCGGCGACCGTCGGTGGGAGCCGGCTGGACGGTACGTCGACGAACCTGGCCGCCGTCATCTCGGGACGCCGGTGGTACCCGCGTGCGAGCCCCCCGCCACCGATGTAGATCTCGCCGGGCACGCCGACAGGAACCAGCTGCTGTGCGCTGTCGAGCAGCACGACCTGGGTGTTCGCGATCGGCCGCCCGATCGGGACGCGATCTGGCTCGTGGGCGCTGTCGCATCGGTGGACGGTCGCCCACACGCTCGCCTCGGTCGGCCCGTACTCGTTGAAGAGCGCCGCGCCCGGGTTGGACCTGGCGTGTTGATCGACGAGCTCGGTCGGACACGCCTCCCCCGCCACGATGACAGTGCGAAGCGAGGCACGGCTGTCGGCGTCGACGTGATCGAGCAGGAGTTGGTAGATCGACGGCAGGCACAGCGTGTGGGTCACCCGGTGACCCTGGATGAGCCGCTGCAACGAACGAACGTCGAGTTGCTGCTCATGGGTCGGCACGACGAGCGTTCCTCCGGTCGTCAGCGTCCAGAACACGCCCACCACCGAGCTGTCGAACGAGAGCGAGGACAACAACAGGAAGACGTCGGGCGCCTCCTCGTAGTAGGCGAACCGCGCGTTCATCGAATGGAGGAGGTTGCGGTGATCGATCGGCACGCCGTTCGGTCGACCGGTGGAACCGGACGTGTAGATCATGTAGGCGAGGTCGTCGACCGTCACGAGTCGCCGCTCGCCGGAGGGCGGCGGTGGGCCGGTCCGCAGGAGGACGGACTCGTCGGACAGCTCGGTGACGAGCTCCGTGTCGCCGAACACGTCTCGACCGTCCGTGCTCGGCGACGTGACGATCAACGCCGCCTCGGAGTCCTCGACCATCTCTCGCAGCTGCCGCGACGGGTAGGCAGGGTCCACGGGGACGTACGCACCGCCGGCCTGCAGGACACCGACGATCGACACGATGAGCTCGACCGAGCGCTCCAGGTGGACCACGACCGCACTCCCCGGGCGGACGCCGGCCTCGCGCAGTGCCCGTGCACACGCGTCAGCCCGTCGCGCCAGCTCGCCGTACGTCACCGAGCTGCCGGCGCACGCGACTGCGAGGCGATCAGGACGGGCCGCAGCCTCCCGCTCGATCATCTCGTGCACCAATGGCACGGGATCGGCAGTCATCCCGGTGTCGTTCCACCGGCCGATGCGGTCTCGCTCACTCTCGGAGACCATGCCCAACTCGCCGAGTGTGGCGTCGGGGTGCTGCAGGATCTCCCCGAGCACGTTGAGCAAGTGGCCGAACAGCGCGTCGATCGCACCGGACGCGAACAGCGTCGGATCGCTCACGAGCTTGAAGGTGAGCACGTCCCTCGGGAGGACGATCAGTGCGAGCGGGAAGTTGCTGTCATCGAGGTAGCGCGTTCCACCGACCATGCCGCTCGTCGCGACATCGCTCGGCACGTTCTCGACGACGACGATGCTGTCGAAGAGGTCGACGCCGGCCGGTACGTCTGACCATCGCTGGATCTCGACCAGCGACGTGTGCTCGTGGTCGGCGATCTCGAGCTGGTGCGCCTGCATGCGTGCCAGCCACGGAACCACGCCGTCAGCCGGATCGACCGTCGACCGGACGGGCACGGTCGTCAGGAACATGCCGACGATCTGCTCGACGCCCGGCAGGTCCATCGGCCGCCCGGACGACGTCGCGCCGAACACGACGTCGCGGGCACCGCTGTACCGGCTCAGGACCAGACTCCACGCGCCCTGCACGACCGTGGCGAGCGTGAGGCGATGCCGCCGGGCGAACTCCGTGAGCCGATCGCCCGTCTCGGTCGGCAGCTGTCGCATCGTGGTGCGCCGCTGCGCTCCGCCAGGTCCGGCACGTTCGCGTCGGAACCGCCGGATCGGCAATGCGGTCGGCGTCGTGAACCCGGCGAGCTCATCTCGCCAGAACGACTCCGACGAGGCCAGGTCGCGGCGTTCCAGCCACGCGACGAAATCCTTGAACGGTCGACCCGTCGGCGCCGTCCACTCGCGGTCCTCGAGGATCGCGCCGTAGGCGTCGAGCAACTCGGAGAGGACGATCTGTGCCGACCAACCGTCGAGCATCGCGTGGTGGAAGCTCCACACCATCGTCGGGTCGTCGGCCCCCGATGTCACCAGCCTGACCCGGGACGACGGAACCGAATCCAGATCGAAACCCCGCCGGCGGTCGGCCTCGAGCAGACGCTCGAGCTCAGCGGTCCGGCCGGCCTCGTCGTTCGCGGCCAACTCGACGATCGCGAAGTCGACGGTGGCGGTTCGCCGCACGACCTGGAGTGGTTGACCGATCCGCTCCCAGACGAACGCCGTCCGCAAGATGTCGTGGCGGTCGATCATCGACTGCCATGCGCGCTCGAGCGCGGTGACCACGATCGGGCCGCGCAGGGTCGTCACGACCTGGACGGTGTAGGCGCTCCGCTCGGGGTCGGCGACGGTGTGGAACACCATGCCGGCCTGCGTCGGCGCCATCGGGTAGATGTCGGCGACGCCGTCGAGCTGATGCTCACTCATCGAAGAGGCTCCCCAGGCGTTCGAGCTCTTCGGGCGCGAGCGAGACCATCGAGAAGGGCTCGGGTTCGTGACGGTCGTCCGGCGAGTCCTCGTCGTCGGCGACGGGCGTGGCGACCGAGGCGAGTCCGTGGACGGTCTGCTGCTCGAAGATCTGGCGCGGCGCGATCTGCCATCCGACCGCACCCGCCCGCGCGACGATCTGGATGGCGTTGATCGAGTCGCCGCCGAGCTCGAAGTAGTTGTCGTGGACGCCGACGGCGTCGATGCCGAGCACGTCGGACCAGACCGCTGCGAGCTCCCGTTCCGCGGGCGTCTTCGGCTGGACCGGTCGGTGACCGAGGGTCGGTCGATCGTCGTCGGGCCGCAAGCGCGCCTTGTCGATCTTCCCGTTCTCGTTGAGCGGCATCTGATCGACCTGGACGAACCGCGCGGGGATCGCGTACTCGGGCAGGGCGCGCGCCAGGTGCGACCGCAACTCCGCGACCGACAGCGATTGACTGGCGACGAAGTAGGCCCACAGCTGCAGGTTGCCGGACGGGTCGGGGTGGGCGACGACCGCCGCGTCGTGGATCTCGCGCACGGAGTACCCGATGCGGTCCAGCACGCGATTGACGTGACGGACGTTGGTCACCGGGGTGACTTCCTCGAGAGCCTGCTCGCGTGTGGTGACACCCAACCTGATGTCCCAGCTGAGCGGGGCCTCGTAATTGTGGTAGCCCTCGTCCGCCGAGTGCACGGCGATCCCGATGTCGTTCATCCTGCAGTTCGACGAGCAGAAGCCCGTGTCATCGGGCTGCCGCCAGTACGCGTCGCGTTCTTGCAGGTACGCCCGCACCCCACCGGTCGCGATGTCGTCGTAGCGGAAGAAGTCGACGAAATCGATCTCGTCGAGATCGATGCCTTCGACATCGACGTCGAGCAGGGCGGCGGTGCGATCCCGGTTCGCGTGGTACGCCATGCGGAAGAGCCGCAGCTTCTCCTCGATCTCGCCGACGTCTCGCACACCCTGGCCGAGCAACCCCGCGACCTTCGTGTCGAAGATCTGGCCGCGTGAGAGACCGGTGACGACCGCGTTGATGCCGCGCTCGTGGGCGAGCCGGGTGCTCGCCGTCGTCAGCGCCTTGAAGCAGCCGGAGCAGACCGTGCTGTCGTCGTTCAGGCTCTCGACGAAGATGTCGTCCATCCGCGCCTCGGCCGTCACGACGCTCTCGACGCCGAGCCGAGCGGTCTGCCGCTCGATGTTGCGGAACGCCGCCGGTGAGATGTGGCCGTTGTCGAACGTGTAGGCGAGCACCCGCAGACCCATCTCGACGAGTCGGTGCAGGACGTAGGAGCTGTCCTTGCCGCCGCTGTACAGGAGGAGGCAATCGTGCTCACCCGCTCCGCGGTCCGCCGCACGGGCGAGTCGTCCGGCGAGATCGTCGATCGTGCCGAAGTACCGCCCGGCCTCCGATCCGACCTCGACGAACTCGCGGCAGACGCTGCACACGCCGGCCTCGTCCAGAACCACGCCGGGGTGCTGCTCCGACAGCAGGCACTCGCTGCACCGAACGGGCGCCGCCGGGGCGGCGCTCGTGACCGGGACGTGGGTTCGCCGCACGCGGAAGCGCCGCAACGCTGCTTCGACCTCCTCGACCTCGAGGCGGTGGCCCCGGACCTTCACCTGCGAGTCGCGCCGACCGAGGAACTCGATCACGCCGTCGGCCGACTGGCGGGCGAGGTCGCCGGTTCGGTACAGCCGGCCGGGCCCGAACGGGTTGTCGACGAACCGCTCGTCGGAGGCCTCGTCCCCGTCGACGTAGCCACGACCGACGCCGGACCCGCCGATGCACAACTCGCCCGCGACACCGAACGGCTGCAGGTTGCCGTGGGGATCGAGGACGTAGACCGATGCTCCCGGCATCGGCCGCCCGATCGGTACGGTGTCGAAGTCGTCGAGATTGTCGGGTGTCACGCTCCACGTGACGCTGTCGACGCAACACTCGGCGGGTCCGTACGCGTTGGTGAGGGCCGGTACCCGTGTCGTGAACCGGTCGAAGAACCGACGCACCAGCGGTTTGGCGAGCGCCTCGCCACCGATGATGAAGTGCTGGACCGGGAGCGACGCGAGGTCACCCGCTCCGGCACCGGCGAGCATCATCACGTGTCCGGGCGTCCCATCGCTCACATCGATGCGGTGCGCCTCGAGGAACGACCGGAGCCGATCGCCATCGGTCCGCGCCTCGTCGGGCACGATGACGAGCGTGTGGCCGCCGAGCAGTGCAGCGAAGATCTGCTGGACCGACGGATCGAAGACGTAGGGCGCGACGAGCGCAACCCGGAGGCCCTCGCCGGCGGTCGGAACGCACGGTCCGTACACCCGCTCGTGCAACCCGCCGACGAGATTGACCACGTTGCGGTGCTCGATCATCGTGGCCTTCGGCTCGCCGGTGGTCCCGGACGTGAAGAGGACGTATGCGAGGTGGTGCGGCCGCAGTTCGGACCGTGGAGCCGCTGCAGATGCACCGTGTTCCGGGTCGTCGATCCGCACGATCGGCAGGTCGAGTCCGGCCACCACGTGTGCCGTCGGTTCGTGGACGACCACCGCCACCGAATTCGACGACGCCACCATGCGGCGGCGTCGATCCGGTGGGTCGTTGGGCGCCAGCGGCATGTAGGCCGCCCCTGCCTTCTGGATGCCGAGCATCCCGACGATCATGTCGACGGTCCGCGCGGAGCACAGCGCCACGACCCGATCGGGCCCTGCGCCGAGCGCAGTGAGCCGGTCGGCGAGCAGCTCGGCCCGTGCGTCGAGCTCCGCGTAGGTCAGGCTCTGCTCGTCGTCGGCCACTGCGATCCGTTCGGCGTGCTGCGCAAGCTGCTCGGCGAATCGGCTCGGGATCGTGTCGGACGCCGCGGGACCGTCGACAGTGCTGCTCGCCAGGATCCGCGCCCGCTCGTCACCGGTCGGCAGCTCGATCGCCGTCAGCGACGTCCCGGGGTCGTCCAACCAAGCGTCGAGCACCCGGAAGAAGTGATCGACGATCAGCCCGCGCTGCTCGTCGTCGAACACGCCGTCCTTGAGATCGAAATACAGCCGGAACGATCCGGGGTCGGCGTCGGGAAGCACCTGCACCCGGATCGCGTGTGCCGGGTCGCCGTAGCCGCAATGGTGCCACCGTGCCTCGGCCGGGAGGTCGCCGAACCGCTCGAACGGCGCGTGGATGTAGTTGAGCACGACCTCGAACGCGTTCGCCTCGTGTGCCGCCGAGACCGGGAACCGGGCGCGCTGCATGCCCTCGAACGCCTCCCGCCCGACCTGCTGCATGAGCGACGCCATCGTCTCGTCGGGTCGCACGTCGACGGTCAGCGGGAAGAGGTTCATGAACAGGCCGACCGTGTGCCGGAACTGCTCGTTCAGCCGGTTGTGGAACGGCGTGCCGATCGCGAGGCGATCGTGACCGGTGAGCCGGTGGAGCAGCCCGAACAGCACGGTGTGGAAGATTCGGAGACCGGTCAGCTCGGGCGAGAGCGCGGCGATGTCGGGGCGTTGCATGAACCGTGCGAGCCGCTCGGCTCGGTCCCCGTCGATGCCCGCCTCGATGCGAACCGTCGCAGGACCCGCATCGGCCGAGGCTCGCCCGTAGAACGACAGCGGCTCGAACGGCTCCTGCAGCTTGTCGCTCCAGGCCTGTGCTGCCTCGGCGTACTCGTCCGACGAGAGGGTCTCGTCCTCGGCAGCCAGGAAGTCGCCGTACGACGGCAACGTCGGCGCCTCGTCGAGACGCCCGTCCCGAGCCCGCTCGTAGAGGTCGGCCTGGTACCGGAGCAGGAGCGACGCCGACCAGGCATCGGCGATCAGGTGATGTTGGTTGAGGAACCACACGAACCGCGCCGGGCCGAGCCTGAACAGCACCGTGTCGAACAGCAGGTCCCCCGGCTCGAACATGTGGTCGCCACGCTCCGCGATCTGTTCGGCGAGCGCGAGCTCGGGATCGTCCGCGCCGCTGAGGTCGACGAGCGGCAGCTCCCGTTCGTACCGGCCGACGACGCGTTGAACCGGCGTGCCGTCACGCTCGTCGATGACCGTTCGCAACGCGTCGCACCGGTCGACGAGTGCCCCGAACGCAGCGCGGAACGCGTCGACATCGAGCTCGGCGTTGATCGTGAACGTCCTGATCATGTTGAACAGCGGGACGCCGGGATCGAGCTGCTGCGCGGTCCAGATCATCCGCTGGCGACTGCTCAACGGCCGCACGGGATCCATCTCGGTTGCGTTCGGCGATCGATCCTGGGTCGCCGTCCGATCCAGGAACGACGTCATCCGATCGGCATGTCGGTCAGGTGGGCCTTGAGGAGGTGGCCGTCCGAGCGCTCGACCGCGTCGATGAAGTCGCGCATCTTCTGCAGCACGGGCACCTCGTCGCGGTCGTACACCTGTCCCTGGAGCAGTTCGAGCACCTGCAGCCGGTGCTCGGGCTCCTGGATGAAGTACGTGAACGTGTGCATCAGCTTGTAGTAGAGGCGGATGAACTCGTACCAGATCTCGACGCCGCCCCGCAGCGTGGTCTCGTAGCCGCGGAGCGACTCGGCGCTGACGTCGCCCTTGGCGAACCCGGCGACCAGCGCCTCGCTCGCGAGCTTGGCGCTGCTGAGCGCCACGCTGACGCCCGACGAGAAGATCGGATCGACGAAGCGCGCCGCGTCGCCGGCGAGGAGGTACCCGTTGCCGACGAAGTGCTCCATCGAGTAGCTGTAGTCGCCCTCGGATTTGACGTCGTTGACACGCCTGGCGTTGCCCATCGCGGCGCGCAGCTCGGGCGTCGACCCGAGCTGCTCGGCGAAGAAATCCTCGATGCCCAGCTCGGAGGCGCGGAACACGTCGCGATGGACGACGACGCCGACCGACGTGATCTCGGGGGTGATCGGGATCTGCCAGACCCAGCTCCGCTCGAGCGGTAGGAAGTAGACGCGGATGTAGTCGGCGGTGCGCTCGACGCCCCGGTCGACGTTCTCGAACCACGCGTGGATCGCGAACTGGTTGAAGATCGGATCCCGGTTCTTGATGCCGAGCTGGCGTCCGAGCAACGTGTCGCGGCCGCTGGCGTCGACCACCGCGTCGGCCTGGATGGTGACGGGCTGGTCGCCGATGCAGACCTCGACGCCCCTGGCGAAGCCGTCCTCGAACACGACCCGCTGCGCCGCCACGCCCTGGTGGATCCGCGACCCGAGCGATTCGGCGTGCTTCAGGAGCATCAGATCGAACTTGCTGCGATCGACGTGGTACGTGTAGTCGACGTCGACGCCCTCTTGCGGGAACTCCGCGAAGGCGATGTCGAACTCGCCCCGGCCCGTCGGCGGGTGCCACGCGGCGCCGTACTTGCGAACGAACCCGGCGTTGTCGAACGTCTCCCAGAACCCGATCTCGTTGAAGATCCTCGTCGACGCCGTGACCATCGACTCGCCGACGTGCGGCCGGGGGTGGATCGCACGCTCGAGGATGGTGTTGTCGATGCCTGCCAGCGAGAGGTAGCTCCCGAGCGCCGAACCGGCCGGTCCGCCTCCGATGATCACCACATGTGCCACGGTTGTTGCCCCTGTTCGTCAGCCGGCGACGCCGGCAGGTCGGTTCGTCAGATAGTCGTCGATGCAGCGCACCGTGCGGAAGTTCTCGATGAGGATGTCCTCGTAGGGCACGTCGGTGCCGAACTCCTTGCGGATGAAGGCGATCAGGCGCATCAACCCGAGCGAGTCGATCAACCCCGTGGTCAACAGCTCGGCGTCGGCCGTCACGGCGTCATCGGACGCTCCGCCGAGGAGCGCCTCGCGGATGAACCCGATGAGTGCGTCCTGCCGGCTCATCCCGCCGCACCGGCGGCGAGTGCCCGATAGTCGACCTTGCCGTTCGGCGAGCGCGGCAGCCGATCGCGGACGCCGAGCTGGGCCGGCACCGCGTAGGCGGGCAGCCGGCTCGCAGCGTGTCGTCGGATGTGATCGACGTCTCCACCGGCGCGGAGGACGAGGTCGGCCTGGATCATGGTGACATGATCGATCACCAGCGGATACACCGCAACTTCGGTGACGTCGGGGTGCGAGAACAACACCGCTTCGACCTCGCCGAGCTCGACCCGGAACCCGCGCGACTTGACCTGGCGATCGACCCGGCCGACGAACTCCAGGAGCCCGTCGGCCCCTCGACGTACGAGGTCGCCCGAGCGATAGAAGCGACGGTCCGGCGCTTCGGTGCTGGCCGGCCGGTACCTGAACGCCTCGGCGGTGAGGTCGGGGGCCTCCCAGTATCCCTGCATCGTCGTGGGCGCGCTGATCAGGAGCTCGCCCGGCTCACCGGGTGCGACCTCGTCGTCGTCGAGATCGACGACGCGCAGCTCGACCCCGGGGCAGCCGCGCCCGATCGGGACGCCGGTGTCGGCGTCGAGCTCCTGCGCGGTCAGCGGATCGACGTGGTGGTACGTGCACTGGTTCGTCTCGGCGGGGCCGTAGCAGTTGCTGAACCGGGCGTGTGGCCACAGCTCCATCAGTTCGGCGAGGTACTTCAGCGGGAACGGCTCGCCGCCGTAGATGACCCACCGCAGCGCGCTGAGGTCGCGTTCGGCGAGCACCCCGAACTGCAGCAGTCGTATCAGTGCGAAGGGGACCGAGTACCAGATCGTCAGCCGCTCGCGCTCGATCAGCGCCGACAGGCTGGCCGGCACGAGCTGGTGCTCCTTGCCGATGATGACCGTCGTCGCGCCGACGAGCGGGCCCGCGAAGAAGTCGAACGTCGACTGGTCGAAGTGGAGCGGGGGAAAGTTGCTCAGCCGGTCGCCGGCATGCAACCCGTAGAGCTCGGCCGACATCCGTGCGTACGCCAGGCCCGACTCGTGGGTGTGCACGATCCCCTTCGGCACACCCGTCGACCCCGACGTGAAGATGACGTAGGCCGGGCCGTCGGCGGTGGGGCCGGCTGACGGGGCCGTCTCGGCCGCACGGGCGACCTCGCTCCAGCCGATCACCGTGGACGAGCCGACGGACGCCGTCTCCGGGCCGATGACGTGCACCGGCGCGTCGATGCCGTCGACACCGTCGACGACGTCGAGCAACCGGTCGACGTTGCGGCCGTCGCTGACGATGTGCCGCAGGCGGCACTCCCGGACGAGGTGGCCCGTTCGCGCCGGCGGGGCCTCGACGTCGAGCGGCACGTACGCACCGCCGGCCTTCTGGATGCCGAAGACCGCGACGGCGGTGTCGAGCGACTTGTCCATGTAGATCCCGGCCAGCTCGCCCGGACGCAGGCCGGAGGCGACCAGCACGTTCGCGAGCTGGTTCGACCTGCGAACCAGCTCGCCGTAGGTGATCGATTCGTCCGCGTAGCGGAAGGCGACCGCGTCGGCGTTGCGCTCGGCCGACTCGTCGATGACCTGGGGAAGGTGGGCCGCCGCCATCCCTCAGAGTCCGGTGATGTGCGAGACGATGTTGCGCTGGATGTCGGACGTGCCGGAGTAGAGCAACCCGCCGACCCCGTCACGGAGGTCTCGTTCGACCTCGAACTCGGTGGCGTAGCCCTTCGCCCCGTGGATCCTGATCGCGTCGAGGCTGGACTCGACGAAGCACTCGCTGATGTGGAGCTTGGCCATCGCGGCTTCCTTCAGGAGCGGCTTGCCCTGCTGTTCGAGCCAGGCGACCTTGTAGAGCAGGTGCCGCGCCGTCTCGAGGCGGACCGTCATGTCGGCGATGCGGTGCGAGACGGCCTGGAACTTGCCGATCGACTGCCCGAACGCCTGCCGCTCGCGGGCGTACTCGACGCACGCGTCGAGCTGGCGCTCCATGCGGCCGAGCTGGCTCGCCAGCACGTAGCTCCGCTCCGACTCCATCGCCCGCGTGAACATGGCGACACCGCCACCCTCGGGCCCGAGGCGGTTCTCCTCGGGCACGAAGCAGCCGTCGAACGTCAGCTTGCCGAACGGCGTCGTGCGCAGGCCCATCTTCTCCTCGACGGGTTCGGCGGTGTAGCCCTCGGTGCTCCGGTCGACGATGAAGGCCGAGATCCCCCACGAGCCCAGCTCGGGCGCCGTCGACGCGAAGACGATCGCGAACTCGGCGATCGGCGCGAACGTGATGTAGGCCTTCTGGCCGTTCAACACGTAGCCGCCGTCGACGCGTTCGGCAGTGGTGGCCATGGCGTACGAGTCGGAGCCGGTCTCGGGCTCGCTGATGGCGAACGCTCCGACGCACTCGCCCGTGACGAGCCGGGGGAGGTACGTGCTGTTCTGCTCGGGGGTCCCGAACGTCACGAGCGCGGGCTGCACGCTCCACATCAACGAGTTGAGCGCGAACGGCAGGCCGTTCTCACGGCAGCCGTACCCGATGCCCTCCATGACGAGGATCGTCGTCATGATGTCGGTGTCGGTGCCCCCGTAGGCCTCGGGGACGGCGAGCCCGAGCAGCCCGAACTCGGCGCATGCACGCCAGGCCTCCCACGACCACTCACCGTCGCGGTTGCGGGCGATCAAAGCGTCGTTGAGATGGGTCTCGGCGAACTCGACCGCCTCGCGGCGCCGCTGCTCTTGTTCCTCCGTCCAGCCGAAGTCCATTCCTCACATCCTTTGGTCGGAGGGGCCGACCGCCTCGACAACCGAGAAAGCTGCCACATCCGCGAGGCAGTGTCGCATCGGTGTCGACTCTCGTGCGAATCTCGTGGGAGAGAACACCCACTCCGCCCGCTCGAGGAGTCCCTCAGCTCGTCAGCGCGGCCGCGTCCCGGACGCGGAGCGCGACGTCAGCACCCGAACGGCGCACGGCGACCGCCAGGCAGTGGCGGTCGGTGGGCCACGACTGGGCGAACTGCCAGCAACGCGGATCGTCGTCGAGCTCGGCGGCGAACGCCACCGAGATCGGGTCAGCGAGATCGAAGGCGAACCGGTCGAGCGGGGTCGACAACCCGAGCCCGGTGGCCTTGATGTACGCCTCCTTCAGCGTCCAGTAGCGGAAGAAGCGCTCGCGACGATCGGCACCGGTCAGCGCGCCGACATCGGCCAGCTCGGTCGGCGCGAACACCCGCCGGGCGACCTCCATCGTGGCGACCCGGTCGTCGACGACCTGCACGTCGACGCCGACCGAACGGCCGACCGTGACGGCGCAGGCGACCATCCCATCGGTGTGAGAGAGGTTGAACCGCACCGAGCCGCCGTGCTCGGGCGCGAGTTGCGGGCGACCGTGCTCCTCCAGCACGAAGCGGAGCTCGGCGGGCTCGACGGACGTGTATCGCCCGAGCACCGTGCGAACGAGGGCGTGGGCGACGAGAAACGTGTGCCGGTCCTGTTCGCGGCGGAACCGCCGGTGGCGCTCTCGTTCGTCGTCGGCGAGCAACCGCTCGAGAGCCGCGAGCTCGACGCGGTCGGAGAACTCGCCGGGACGCGCCAACCAGACCTCCACCACGTCGTCGTCGAGCAGGCCGGCCGCCTGCGGCGCCATCACGGGCCAGACCCTATGCGTGCCCGTGACAGCGAGGGTCAGCCGACCAGGAGGCCGTCCTCGAGGCGCACGAGGCGAGGACAGGCTGCGAGCGCGGACTCGCGGTGCGACACGACGATCGCCGCGCACGACTCACCGAGCGCGTCGATCGTCTTCGTGACCACTTCCTCCGCGGCACGGTCGAGTGCGCTGGTCGGCTCGTCCATCACCAGCAGCGACGGGCGACCGGCCAGCGCTCGGGCGATGCACACGCGCTGGCGTTGCCCACCCGACAGCGCCCGGACCCCGCGATCGCCGACGACCGTCTCGTACCCCTGCGGCCACGACATGATCTCGTCGTGGATGCCGACGGCCGCCGCGGCCTCCTCGATCGATTCGTCGGTCACGTGCGTCCGGAACAGGCGGATGTTCTCGCGCACGGTCGCCGTGATCAGCACCGGCGTCTGCGGGACGGCCGCCACCTGGCGTGACCACGATGCCAGCGAGAAGTCGGTCGACTCGTGGCCGTTGACGGTGACCCGCCCCGCCTCGGGTTCGAGCAGTCCGAGCAGGATCGCCAGCACGGTCGACTTGCCGGCGCCGGACGGCCCGACGATGCCGACCTTCTCGCCCGCGCCGACGACGAGATCGACGCGATCGAAGATCGGGGGCTGAGCGGCGTCGTAGCGGAACTGGACCGCCTCGAGCTCGACCCGCTCGACAGGTGCGAGCTCGACGTCGCCGGTGACGAACCGGCTCTGCCGGTAGTGCTCGAGCCGTGCGTTCACCTCGTGGACGAACGGGAGCGACTCCTGGACGGCGAGCGCCGAGGCGTGGATCGTCCGGCTCTCGAGGAGCGCGCGGACCATCAGCAGCACGACCGTCGTGGCGGCGGCGAGACGGATGTCGCCCCAGGTCAGCAACGCGCCGAGCCCCCCGAGCAGGACGGCGAACACCAGCGACCGGTACAGGGTCGGCGTCGTCAGCTTCAGCACCCAGCCCCGGTACGCGAGGTGCGACACGCGTTCGGCCTCGACCTCGAGGCGAGCCGCAGCGTCGTCGACGGTGCCGAAGAAGCGGTACTCCTTCGCCGCGTTCAACATCTCGTTCGAGTTCCGCCCGTAGTCGAGGCTCGCTTGTCCCTGCTCGTGTCCGATCCGCTGCGCCATCCGCTGCACGGGCAACATCAACAACAGGAAGACGCCGGCGATCAGGCCGATCGCCACGAACGCCACGGCGTCCACCACCGCGGCGGCGACAGCGAGCACGAGCAGCATCGTGATCGAGGAGATCGCGTTGGCGGCGGAGTATCCGACCAGCCCGACCCGAATTGCATGCGTCATCAACAGGTCCTGCGTCAGCCCGACCGGCTCGCTCTGCTGCCGGGTGAACGAGGCGTCGAGGTAGCCGCGGGTCAGGCGATCACGCACGCAGGAGATCGGGAACGCACCCATCCGTGAGATCACGCGGGCCTCGACGACGCGCAGCACGATCACTGCGACCGTCGCTGCGAGCCCGCCGATGACGAGCGCCGCCACCGAGCGGCTGCCGAGCACCGGCAGGTCGGCGGCACCGTTGTCGCCGCCCGATTCGACGCTGGCGGCGAGCGAGCCGATCGATGCGAGCACGCCGGCCTCGAGGACACCCGCCACGCCGCCGATGACCACGAGACCGAGACCGAGCGAGCGATGGTTGCGAGGCAGGAACGGCGCCAGTGCGGCCAACCCGCTCTTCGACCCTGCGGGCTCCATGGCGGCGAACTCTACCTGCCGCCCGTTCGGGGCACCCGCAGGCTCCCCGCTGTTCGACCGGGACCGCCCGCCTCGACACCCTCGTCGACGCCCCGCCGCGATGCCCGGGCGACGGTGACCCGAGCCACACCCGTCAGTTCCGGCCGATCGACGCGTTCCAGGCCTCGTTGCGGTCGACGTACCACTTGACCGTCAGCGGCGCCGACCACCAGGCGACGATCAGCGACGGCGGCGCCCCCGACAGGAAGCCGACCCACCCGAAGAACAGCGCGAGCAACCCGCCGCCCCACAAGCCCGCCAGCACGGTCGCGACCCGGCGCACGGTGCGCACCGTCGCGTCCTCACCCTCGTAGGGCACTGCGTAGAGCGCCACCACGCCGGCGACGGCGAACGCGAGGAACGGTCCGGTGAAGGCGCCGAAGAGCGCCCCGACCCGCCCGAACGCGGACGCCGAGCCGACCGACAGGCTGTCCTCGATCGTCATCAACCCGAAGTTGGCGACCGTGCCGACGGCGAAGCCGCCGGCGATCGTGACCAACCACGCGCGCCAGAAGACGCCGACGAACACGCCCCCTGTTGTCGGCGGGCGCTCCACGTACGTCGACGTCGCCGGCTCCACCCGCCGAGTGTCGCACGCCGCGCCGGTGGATCAGGCACCACCGGTTCGCGTCCGTCGCTTCGGCCTGCGGCTCAGGACTCCGCTCCGTCGGCATGCGGCAGGCCGAACCAGATCACGGCCAGGAGGATCGGCAGCGTGAGGACGTGACCGATCGTCCACAAGCGGATCGCCATCGGCCCCAGCTCCCACCGGTCGGTCACCACGAACTCGACGTCGCCGCCGAACAGCTGCGCGTACCCACGACCGGCGTCGTCGTACTCCCGGTCCTGCAACTTCACGAGGTTGAAGCGGATCACCGAGCCGGTGATCAGGCCGGCCAGCGCCCCCAGGAGCGCGACCACGGCCGGCCACGGGATGTCGTACAGGACCCGGTACGCGAACCACGCACCGCCGACCAGCGCGACGACTGCGACACCTGCGGCGAAGAGGCCGTGCAGCTCGGCGACGCCCTCGGACGGCGATGCCGCCACGCGCACGTCGCTCCCGGGTTCGTACCCGTACCAACCGGGGTCGGACTCGTGCGTCACGAACTGCCACGCGCCGGTGACCGACACCCCGACGAGACAGACGATCGACGCCCACGTCAGCACCCTCACGCCCCGTTGCTGCCGCTCGGTCAGGTTCGACCGGAACCGGCGACGGGCCTCCTCGAGCCTGCTCGACATGTCGGAACGGTACTGCTCGCCGCAGCGCCACCGGCCCGCCCCCACGCCGACACGTTCGGGAAACGGCCCCCTGCAGCCGCTTGGTACGTTGATGTCACGACTGACGGCGAGACGACCAAAGGAGCATCTCATGCCCATCCTGGTGAAGATCGACGGTCTCAACGGCCACGGCGACGCCATCATCGCGGGCTACGGCGACGGCGACTGGTTCACCGCCGACTCGTTCTCGTTCGGGGTCGAACGCGAGATGAAGGAGTCGGGCGAGAAGGGCGGCACCGAGGACATCAACATCGGCGTCGGCGAGCTGCAGGAGTGCACCATCTCGAAGTCGATGGATGCCGCGTCGGCGGTGCTCGCCCAGTACGCCGTCAACGGCAACAGCGCAGGCGGCGCCCAGATCGACTTCCTGCAGATGGCCGGCGGCGACCAGAAGCCGACGGTCTACCTTCGCTACAAGCTCGACCGCTGCTTCGTGAAGAGCTGGTCGACGAGCGGCGACGCGGACGATCGCCCCACCGAGGAGGTCGCGTTCTACTTCAACAAGATCGCGTTCGCGGTCGCCGGCGGCGGACAGGTCTTCGGATGGGACGACGTCAAGAACACCAAGTGGGACCAGCACGAGCTCGAACCCATCCCATCACCGGGCTGACGCGCCGTTCGGTCCGGCAGTCCCTCGCATCCGAGTTCGTTCGCCCGCCTGGAACCGAGCGGAGTCAGGACATGAGGCCGGCTGCCAGCGCGGCCCCGAGCTCCCAGCAGGCGGTGAGGTCGTCGCGGGTCGGTTCGCCGATGACCCGCAACGGCGCCTGTGTCTCGCGCCAGTCGAGCCCGGTGGTGATCTTGGCGATGTCGCGCAGCGCGCCGTCGACATCGTTGTTGCCGTGCACGTACACACCCACCGGTCGCCCTCGGGTGTCGTCGAGGCACGGGTAGTAGATCGTGTCGAAGCAGTGCTTGAGGGCGCCGCTCATCGTGCCCAGGTTGGCGGGCGTCCCCAGCACGTAGCCGTCAGATGCGAGCACGTCGGCCGCTGTGGTCGCGAGGGCGGCGCGGCACACGACCTGGACACCGTCGATCCCGTCCGCAGCCGTCCCGTCGCGCACGGCCTCGAAGAGCATGTGCATCGCCGGCGACGGGGTGTGGTGGATGATCAGCAACCGCGCCACGGCGCCATCGTCGCACGGTTCATCGATCGACCTCGTCACCCCGAGACACGCAGACCCGGGCCGTCCACACCGTTCGGGACGGAGCCGGCAGACCCCCGCCGCCGGGCGGCGTGACCGCACCGCGCTCGCGGTCGAGCCGGCTCGACCGGTCTGACAGGCTGCGTCGATGGCGATCGAGTCCGACGAGGCGCGGCTCTGGCCGGCGGTGACGGTGACGCGGACGATCGGCGCGACTCCTGGCGAGCTCTGGGCGGCGATCTCGATGCCGGGCAATCTCGAGCTCGCTCATCCGTTCTGCGACACGAATCCGGTCGAGGTGTGGCCGGGCATCGGCGCGCGTGACGAGATCCACTACCTGAGCGGATGGGTGTACCGCCGCGAGTGCACCGGGTGGATCGACGGGGTGGGCTACGACCTCAGCGTCGGCGGCGCGGGCGAGCAGCCGTCCCACGTGGCGTGGCGGATCGCGACCGATCGGTCGGCGACGGGTGAGGCCGGCGCCTCGCTGACGATCACGATCCGACCGCGGTCCATCGACGGCATCCCGAAGGTCGCTCAGCGACCCGTCCAGTTCGTGTACGTCCGGCGCCAGCTCCGCAACTACCTCGAATCGGTCGTGCGCGGCTTCGACTGGTACGTCACGACCGGACGGCCGGTTTCCCGCAACCAGTTCGGACGCCACCGCTGGTTCTCCGAGCGGTGAGCACCATCTCGACCGGCCGGCGCGGCAAGGCAGCCGTCGAACCGCCACGCAAGCCGCTCGCGCCCACCGACCGAACGCGTCAGCTGCCGCTGCCCTACGGACGGGTGAAGTTCTCCAGCAGAGCTGCCGGGTCAGAGCTTCACGAGGTCGCGGAACGCTTCGTCGACGGCATCACGGAAGTCGCCGGGCTCCTCGATGGCGATCGGGTCGACGAACAGGCCGATGCCGAACCCGCCGTCGTAGGAGATCCCCGTCGCGTTGCACGCCGTGCCGGCGACCGGGCCCATCGGGAGCATCTCGAGGATGCGGGCACCGGCGATGTAGAGCGTGAACGGCGCCCCGCGCAGGTTCGAGGTGGCGAAGTCGACGTGGGCTGCCCGCGCCCTCGCAGCCCGGGTCACGACAGACGTCGGCAGCAGGTTGACGACACCCGCCAGAGCGCCCATCCCACCACCGTGCGACAGCGCCTCGCGCTTCTCGGCGAGGCGGACGTGGATGTCGGCGATCCGCTCCTCGAACGGCATCGGGCCGCCCGGCACCTGCACCGGGACCGGCGTGAACGAGTTGCCGCCGACCGCCTTGTCGTTGCGTGTGCTCAGCACGAAGCTCGTGTTGAACGCGTCGACCTCGACGCCGCGATCGGCGTGGTAGCGCACCGCACCCTCGACCATGCCCGCGAGGAACAGATCGTTGACCGACGCATCGATGCGCTTCGAGGTCGCCTTCAACTGCTGGAGCGACGTGCGAACGGCCTCGAGGTGGCGATGGCGTGATCGCCTGACCCACAGCGGCGAGCCGCCGGGCACGTCGTCGCCCGAGCCGATCGCGCCACCGACAGTGGTCTTCGCCGCCGTGACCACGTCGCTGACGGTCTCGACCGCGCGGCCCGGGTCGGCCGGCCAGGCCGCGAACTCGCCGGCCACGCGGCGGGCCAGACCGAGCTGGCGGCGGGCCAGGTGTCCGACGGCACCGACCGTCGATTCGAACACGCTCTCGCCGAGGTCGCCGCCGAGCTGGTGCGGCACGTGGGCCGCGACGGACTCGGCGATCACCGCGTCGAGGTCGACATCCGGTGGCGGCGGGTCGTCGGGTGACAGCTGCTGGTAGAGCTCGGCCATCCGCATCTGGCCGATGCCGTCGGCGACCACGTGGTGCACGATCGACCAGAGCGCCGAGCGGCCCCCGCGCAGCCCGTCGATCACCACGTAGCGCCACAGCGGCCGGGTGCGCTCGAACGGTTCCTGGTACAGCGTCGACGCGAGGTCGAACAACTGACGTTCGGTGCCCGGCTTGGGGAGTCGCACGTGGCGGACGTGGAAGCCGAGGTCGAACTCGGCGTCGGGCACCCACACGGGCGTCGCCAGGCGGCCGATCCCCGGGACGACGCGCTCGTGCAGGCGGGGCAGCCCGACCACCGCGGCCCGCATCGTCTGGAGGAAGTGATCCATGTCGAGCGGCTTGTCGAGGATGGTCAGCGCCGCGCCGCTGGGGTTGAGCCAGGGATCCTTCTCGACGTTCCACATCAGCGCCTCGCTGTCGGACATGCGATGCGCGAACCGTTGCTCTCGTTCTCGTGCTGCCATGATGCGACGCTCCTGCGAGGTTCCATCATCCCGCCGGCGAGGCCCACACGCCAGGGCCGGACGACCCGCGATGGCGGGCCGGCGACGTCAGGGCGTGGGCAGCCGATCGGGGACGACGCGGC
This sequence comes from Ilumatobacter sp., assembly GCF_030065885.1. Classification (GTDB taxonomy): domain Bacteria; phylum Actinomycetota; class Acidimicrobiia; order Acidimicrobiales; family Ilumatobacteraceae; genus Ilumatobacter. The sequence continues at coordinate 61,876 of NZ_JASJCS010000001.1, forward strand.
CGCGCTCGTCGCGGAATCGCGCGTCGAACGCGTAGGCCTCGGCTTCGAGCGGGTTGCGGTGATACGCGGTCGGGTTGCGGATGTGGCCCGGCACGTCGCCGCCGCCGGCGAGGTAGCCCTTGCCGTACTCGCAGGCGAAGTCGTCCTCGCTGCCGTAGCGCCGAACCTGATCGACGTGCATCACCTCGTGGACGAGCTTGACGAGGTCGGTCGGATCGTCCTCGTCGAGGTTGTCCCGCCAGTAGATCGTGTAGCCGAACGTCATGCCGTAGATCGACCCGGTCTGGCTGAAGCGGTTCGACGGCAGCCGACAGCGGGTGCGGACCCGGATCGCGTTGACATCGAGCTCGGGGAACAGCTCGCGCATCAGCGCTCTCGTCCCGGGACGCAGCTGCCGGCGGGGGCGATGGAAGTTGGCGATCTGCGCCGACCGCTTCGTCTCCCGGTAGATGACCTTCCCGAGGTTGCAGCCGACCGGCTCCGCCGCGCGCTTCCACCCGAACACTTCGCCGATCGACCGCAACGTGCCCCACAACGACATGCCTCGAGTTTCGCACTCTCAGCGCGCTGGTGCTCCGATTATTCACCCTCCGTGCCGGAAATCTCCGATATATCGGAACATGCCCTGGTCAGCGGCATCTACGCTCGCGAGATGAGCGAACACGGTCGCCGTCGGGCGGAGCGCCGACGATGACGACTGGCCGCGACACCGCTGGCCACGATCGGTCCGCTGACGACGCGCCACGATCCGTGGGGCTGCCCGGGGAACCGACCGGCGGGCAGCCCGACGACTGGTCGCCGGACCCCCACTTCCCGCAGGACCCCGAGTTCTACCGGCGGGTGCTCGACCACGTCCCGACCCCTCTCCTCGTCGTCAACTCCTCCGGCGAGATCATCTACGGCAACCGCTCGATGGCCGAGCTCGAGGGCCGAAGCACCGAGGAGAGCGTCGGGAGCAGCATCCTCGGCTACATCCACCCCGACGACATGGAGTGGGTCGTCGAGGCGTTCGTGCAGCTCGTCGACGAACCACGACCTCGCCTCACCCACGACGTCCAGCCGTGGGCGTCGGTCCACGTCCGGATGATCGGCCGCGACGGGACCGAGATCCCGCTCGAGGTCACCGCCACCGGTGCGGTCTCCGATCCGGTGATCGGCGGTGTGATCTACGACGTCCGGCCGGCCCGCAACCAGGCCGTGCTGACCAGCGTGCTGACGGGCCTCGCCAGCGGCGACAGCGACCGCGAGCTGCTCGGCCACGTCGTCGACCTGATCGCCAACCCGCCACTCGACCTCGACGCCGTGATCCTCGAGCAGGGCGAGGTCGGTGCGTTCGGCGTCCTGGCCGCCTCGCGCGACGACCTCGGCGACGCCTTCCAGGGCCACACCGAGGCCGCCCCCTGGGACCAGCCGGCCCGATCGCCGACCTTCGTCGACGTCGCCGACCTGCCGGCGCCGATCGCCGAACGGCTGACGGCGCTCGGCTTCGTCGACCTGTGGCACATCGCCGTCGAGTCCGAGATCGGATCCCAGTCCTACCGGATCATCACGTGCTCGCCGTCCCACCACACGCCTGCGACCGGCGTGATCAACCGCGTGATCCGCGCCGGCGAGCTCGCCTCGATCGTCCTGCTGCGGGCCCAGACCGATGCCGCCCTCGAACACGCCGCCGCCCACGACCACCTCACCCAACTGCTCAACCGGACCGGCTTCCGGCAGCGGGCCGCGGAGATGCAGGCGGCGCACGTCGGCGACCCGATCGCCGCGCTGTTCGTCGACCTCGACGACTTCAAGCCGATCAACGACGAGTTCGGCCATGCCACCGGCGACCGCGTCCTGCAGATCACCGCCGAGCGCCTGCGTGGCGCGTGCCGGGACGGCGACATCGTCGCTCGCCTCGGCGGCGACGAGTTCTTCGTCATGCTCGGCCGGCGGATGGACGAGCCGGTCGACGCCATCTCGGCCAAGGCGGTCGCCGATCGCATCGTCGAGGCGATCGGGCAGCCGATCCACGTCGACGACGTGACGACGCAGGTCACCGCCAGCGTCGGGTTGGTCGTGGCGGACGCGGGGCTCGACGTCGACGAGCTCCTCGCCCGCGCCGACCGGGCGATGTTCTCCGCCAAGCGCGCCGGCGGCGACCGGCGCCACATCGGCCCGCACCACTGATCCGGTCCGGTGGCGCGCCGGACGTCGCTCGCTGCGGCGACGTGCGAAGATCGATCGATGCACGACGAGGTGCTCGCCAGGTGCCGGGCCGCGCTGCCCGGCTGGCGCGAGCTCACCGTCGCCGACGTCGAGTTCGACGCGCCGAAGGGATTCTCGTCGTTCACGATGGGCGTCCGACCGCTGGTCGCCGTCGATCCACCGGCGGTGCTGTACCGGCACCTCGCCGGCAAGGAGAACGCGATCCTCGACGCCGCTGCCGAGCGCGACGTGTTCCTGCTGCTCGGCGAACATCACATCGCGGCGCACTGCTACCACGCCGACGACGTCTGCCGGATCGAGGAGTTCTACACGGGCCGCACGCTGACCGCCGACGACCTCACCGACCACGAGGTCCTCGGCAAGATCGCCGACCAGCTGTACCGGTTCCACCAGATCGAACCGGGCGGTCTCCCGGCACCGACCTTCTTCGAGCTGCTCCACGCGAGATGGGGTCCGATGGCCCGCTCGGTGCTCGACGACCGGCGCGACGAGTTCCCCGCCGACGAGCGGGCCCTGTGCGACGACCTCACCGAGATGCTCGCCGATCGGACGCTCTCCATGGTGCTGCGATGCCTCCCCGACCCGGTCGAGCGGCCGCCGGTGTTCTGCCACAACGACACCTACCACGGCAACGTGATGCTGCTGACCGACGGGTCGATCAGGCTGCTCGACTTCGAGTTCTCGTGCCGCAACCACGTGGCGTTCGACTTCGCGAACCTGTTCGCCGAGACGGTCATGGTGCACGGCCTCGCCGACCCGCCCCACTTCACGATCGGCGACCCCGCGTACACCGACGACGACATCGGCGCGCTCGTCGGGGCCTACCTCGACAACGCCGGGTTCGCGACCTCGGCGGCCCGCGCAGCCGAGCACCGTACGCTCGTCGACCAGACACGCCGGGCGATCATGCTCTCGGACTACATGTACGCCATGGCCGCGCTGCCGCTCGCGCTGCAACCGATCCAGAAGATCCGGTTCCTCCCGTACGCCCACCGGCGGTTCCACCGGTTCCTCGACTCGTGGCAGCGCGAGTTCGGGAACCACTGACCCGACGGGTGCCGCACGATCGAACCCACGTCGCCGCTCGGCAGGTCGTCGCGGCTACGTGTGCGTGGCGGAGAAGAACTGCTCGATCCTGTCGAGCGTGAACAACGGCCGCTCGAGGTGGACGAAGTGCGCGCACTCGGGGGCGACGTGCACGATCGCATCGGGGTACGCGGCGGCGACCTCGTCGTGATCCTCGACCTCGATCAGCGGATCGGAGTCGCCGACGATGATCTCGACCGGTCGCTCGGTGTGCGGATCGAGCTCCCACTCGGGCATCAGCTCGGCGAGTCGCAGGAAGTCGATGCCGTCGGTCGTGCGCGACGACACGATCGCCCGGCTGATCACCTCGTCGTCGAGCTCACCTGGATCAAGCATGAACCCGCGCAGCGCAGTGCGAACCACGGCGAGCTCGGCGCCGCGGAGGAAACCCGGCAGCCGGGGCCGGCCGAACGAGGAGATGCGGGCCAGGCCCTTCATCGCGAGCAGTGCCCGACCGGGCCGGTCGAGGCCGTTGCGGCCCTGGATCCGACCGACCGTGCCGGGGAGTGGCGAATTGAGCAGGACGGCGCTCGACACGACCTCGGGATGCGTACGGAGCACCAGACCGGTCAACACGCCGCCCATGGAGTGCCCGACGATGCGCCACGGCGGCGGTGCGAGCTCGGCGAGCCAGTCGACGAGCTGCCCGACGGTCTCGCGGCGATGCTCCTGCGGAGCCAACAGCTCGGGCGACATGGTGGGTGCGAAGACGGGGCCGAGCTCGGCGAGCGATGGCATCAGCGGCGCGAAGATCGCACCGTTGTTGCCGATGCCGTGCAGCAGCATCAGCGGCTTCGCGCCCTTCGGTGGCCGAACGACCGACTCGGGCACGGTGAAGAAGCGCGACCCGTCACGGGGGTGCCACTCGCGTTCGGTCTCGTCGGCCCAGGTCGGCCTGACGACCGCGCCGTACTCGCCCACCGGCGCGCCCGACACGACAGATCCCTTCACGCCACCCACCGTACCCGTGGGTAACCGGCACGAGCAGGGTCATTCGTCCCGTCCACGACGGTGCCGGCGTCACCCAGCTCGACAGCTTCGCACCGACGGCCAGGGCCGATGGGCCCGGGACCTTTGGCCCTATGGGCGGGTTGGGCCCGGGCGCACGATGAAATCGCATCCGGCCCTCCGTCCGGAGCAGGTCGGCTGCAGAACGGAGGTGCAGGAGATGATACGAACGCGCCCAACCAGGCTGCTCTGCATGATGGCGGCCCTGACGCTCACCATGGGAGTCACCGCGTTGTCGGCCACCTCTGCCGACGCGAAGCCACCGGCCACGAAGAACGTCATCGTCATGATTGCCGACGGCTGGGGCTACAACCACGTCGACGCGGCGAGCTACTTCGAGTACGGCAAGCCCGATCGGCAACTGTTCAACCGGTTCCCCGTCGAGCTCGCCATGAGCACGTACATGGCCTACGAGGAGGGCCACGCGTGCAGCGGGGTCGGGTACGACCCGGACGCTGCGTGGGCCGACTTCGCGTACGTGACCACGTGCGCGACCGACTCGGCAGCGGCGGCGACCACGATGTCGACCGGCGTGAAGACCGACAGCGGCACGATCGGACTCGACATCGACGACCAGCCGCTTGTCCACGCGCTGGAGCGCGCCGAGGAGCGGGGCATGGCGACCGGTGTGGTCACCAGCGTGCAGCTGAGCCATGCCACCCCGGCGGGCTTCGTCGCCCACAACGTCTACCGCGGGAACTACGCCGACATCGCCAACGAGATGATCTACGACAGCGCCACCGACGTCGTCATGGGTGCCGGGCACCCGTTCTACGACGACGACGGCCTGCCGCAGGTACCGGCGATCCCCAAGGACTGGCGGTACGTCGGCGGCGACGCGACGTGGTGGGACCTCGCGGCCGGTACGGCCGGCGGTGACGCGGACGGAGACGGCTTCGACGACCCGTGGCTGCTGATCGACGAGCGGGCCGAGTTCCAGGGCTTGATGTCGGGTCCGACCCCAGCGCGCGTCTTCGGCGTCGCGCCGGTCGAGGACACGCTCCAGCTGAACCGGGGCGGCGACTACCTGGCCGATCCGTTCGTCGTCCCGTTCATCGAATCGGTGCCGACGCTCGAGGAGATGACCGCTGCGGCGCTCAACATCCTCGACGACGATCCTGACGGCATGTTCCTGATGGTCGAAGGCGGCGCCGTCGACTGGGCGAGCCACGGCAACTACGGACCGAACGCATCGGGTCGGATGATCGAGGAGTTCATCGACTTCGAGCGCTCGGTCGAGACGGTCGTCGACTGGGTCAAGCGGCACAGCAACTGGGGCGAGACGCTCCTGATCGTGACCGGCGACCACGAGACCGGGTACCTGAATGGACCCGGTTCCGACCCGACCTGGGAGCCGATCGTCAACAACGGCGCCGGGACGCTCCCCGGCATGGAGTGGCACAGCCCGGACCACACGAACAGCCTCATCCCCCTGTTCGCCAAGGGTGCCGCAGCACGCATGCTGCGCCACGCCGCCGACTACCACGACGGCGTCCGCGGCCCGTACCTCGACAACACACAGCTGGCCGAGGTGCTGTTCACCGCAATCGGATAGCGCTCCGAGCTCGACTCGGGCCACCGCGATCCGGCCCCAGCCGGACCGCGGTGGCACGCCATGAACCACCCGTCCGCCGTGGTTCAGGTTCCCTTGTAGTTGAGGATCTGGTGGAGCGTGTGCTCGATCGTCACCAGGTCGGCCTGCGCCGCCATCACCTCGCCGATGTCCTTGTAGGCCCGCGGGTCCTCGTCGATCAGCCGCTTGGCGTCGCGCTGGTTCCACGCCTTGCCGCGCATCTCGGCGCGGAGCGTGTCGACGTCGAGGCGCTTGCGCGCCGCTGTCCGGGACATCCGGCGGCCGGCGCCGTGCGAGCACGACTGGTACGACGCCTCGGCGCCGCGACCCGACACGATGAACGACTGCGCACCCATCGAGCCGGGGATCACGCCGCGGTCGCCGACGCGAGCCCGGATCGCACCCTTGCGGGTGAGCCAGACCTCGGTGTCGACCCCGTCGATGCGGTGCGTCTCGAGCTCGGTGAAGTTGTGATGGCAGTTGATCTCGTCGACGATCGCCACGGTGCGTCCGAGGAACCGCTCGACGCACTCGTGCACGAGCGTCAGCATCCGCTGCCGGTTGCCCATCGCATAGCGCTGCGACCAGAGCATGTCGGCGATGTACGCGTCGAACTCGGCCGTGCCCTCGCTGAGGTATGCGAGGTCGCGGTCGGGCAGCTCGATCGCCCGCTGCTTCATGATGTCCTTCGCGCCGTCGATGTGGATGTTGGCCAGCTGGTTGCCGACCCCGCGGCTGCCGGAGTGCAGCACGATCCAGACCCGGTCGGCCTCGTCGAGACAGATCTCGACGAAGTGGTTGCCCGAGCCGAGCGAGCCGAACTGCTCGCGCGCCTTGCGGGCCAGCTTGTCCGTCCACCACGCCTCGCCGCGCTGCGCCGTCACGGGCAGGTCGGGCATGTCGTCGTCGACGACGTCCCAGTGGCCCTTACCGACACCTGCCGGCACGGCGCGGGCGATCGAGCCGTGCAGGGGCTGCAGGTCGTCGGGCAGGTCGCCGGCCACCAGGTCGAGGCGGGCTGCGATCATCCCGCAACCGATGTCGACGCCGACCGCTGACGGCACCACCGCACCCTTGGTCGGGATCACCGACCCGACCGTCGCGCCGTACCCGTAGTGGGCGTCGGGCATCAGCGCGATCGGGCCGGGGATGAACGGCAGCGACGCCGAGCGCTCGGCCTGCTCGCGTGTCTTCTCGTCGAGATCGGTCGCCCAGGAGAGGACGTTGTCGGTCAGCTTCGTCGGCATTGCTGCCTCCCTTCTTCATCGTGAACTCGTCGCCGCCCGTTGTCGAGCGGCGCACCATCGTGGCCGTGACGCCCGGCCGGTTCGAAGCCGGTTTCGTCCGGCGTCGTCGCCGACTCGCCCCGGCCCCGATAGCTGACTAAAGTCAGCGATCGTGGATGCCGTCGAGACACTGCGCCGGTTCAACCGCTCGTACACGCAGCGGATCGGTGTGCTCGAGGCGTCGTACCTCGGCACGGGTCGGGCGCTGGGGCCGTCCCGGGTGCTGTTCGAGATCGGCACCGGCGGCGCCAGGGTGGCCGATCTGCGCCGGCGGCTCGGCCTCGATTCCGGCTATCTCAGCCGACTGCTCCGGGGTCTCGAGGGCGAGGGGCTGGTGGCGGTCGAGCGAGACGCCGACGACGGCCGGCAGCGGATCGCCCGCCTCACCGGTGCCGGTCGTCGCGTCTGGGCCCGACTCGACGACCGATCCGACCGGAAGGCCCGCCGGATGATCGAGCCGCTGTCCGAACGTCAGCGGGCCGATCTGGCCGACGCGCTGGCGCGTGCCGAGCGGCTGCTGCGCGCGGCGAGCGTCGAGTTCGTCGTCGCCGATCCCCGCGGTCACGATGCCCGCCGCGCCCTCGCGAGCTACTTCGCCGAGCTCGACGCCCGATTCGACGACGGGTTTGACCAAGGCGCGGGTGGCACTGCCTCCGATGCGGCCGAGATGAGTCCGCCGAACGGGGCGTTCGTGCTGGCGTTCGAACAGGGGATCGCCGTCGGCTGCGGCGGGCTCCAGCGCATCGACGAGCACACCGCCGAGATCAAGCGCATGTGGATCGACCCGGCGTGGCGCGGGCTCGGTCTCGGCCCCCGGCTGCTGGAGCGGCTCGAGATCGAGGCACGCGTTCGCGGCCATCGACGAACCGTGCTCGACACGAACGAGGTGTTGCTCGAGGCGGTGGCGATGTACGAGCGCGCCGGCTACCACCGCATCGGGCGATACAACGACAACCCCTACGCGCACCACTGGTTCACGAAGGACCTCGACGGCGGCCCATCCTGAACGGCCGTCAGGCCGCTCGACCGACGTGACGGCCCCGAGCGCCGCTTCGCCACGCCGCAGCCCCGGACGCTAGGAATCGGGTCACACGCCACGCAGCGGAAGGGGGAACGGATGGACAGCGTCACCGTCGCACGCAGCATGCGGGGCTCGATCGGCATGCTCGCGATGGACTGGCTGATGGCCGAGTCGACGCGGACGACGGCCGAGGAGCGAGGCCTCCCGGCCGGCCTCGCCGCCTATGCGGTCGGGCGGCTCGGTGTGCTGGGCGACTGCCCGGTCGACAACGTCGTCGGCGCCGCCTGCTTCTGGGAGCCCGACTTCATGCGCGGCCTCGTGATCGAGGGGCGGTCCGCGGCGACGCCACACGACGGGGCCGCGATCTACGCGGCCATCTGCCAGGAATGGGGCGAGCAGAAGCTGTTCGCGTTCGGCGGAACCGAACGGCTCGGCGAGCTCTGCGAGCGAGTCGTCGCCCACGCCAGCCCCCTGGGCGCGCCACTCTTCGTGGGGTGGCGCGACCAACACATCCCCGTCGAGGAGGGCCCGGCGCGCACGTTCCAGCTGTGCCAGGTCATGCGGGAGCTGAGGTTCAGCCGCCACACGATCGCCGTGCTGGCGTCGGGCATGAGCCCGCTCGACGCGATCCTCAGCGGCCCGGCCGGCGAGTGGAACGCCGAGTTCTTCGGGTGGCCGAAGCCGTACCCAGACGAGGAGTACGTCGCCTCGCTCGCCGAGCAGCGCACCGAGATCGAGGCGCACACCGACCGGCTCCACGCCGCCGACTTCGAGGTCCTGACCGACGACGAGCGCGCCGAGCTGCGCGACCTCGCCAAGGCTGCGCGGGCCCACGCAACCGAACGCACGTGACCCGTCCTCTGGAGCACTCATGACCGACTATCCCGACACCGGCATCGACGTCGCGTCGATCGACAAGGCGCTCACCACCACCCGGGCGGTTCGGCTGCGGCTCGACCTCGAGCGGCCGGTCGACGACCAGATCATCTACGACTGCATCGACATCGCCGAGCAGGCGCCCTCGGGCGGCAACCAGGGCAGCCGCCGATGGGTCGTCGTGCGGGACCCGGCTGTGAAGGCCAGGATCGCCGAGCTGTACATGGCGACCGGCGGCGAGTTCATGCTCGGTGCCCGGGACAAGATCGCCGGGACCGGCCACCCGCAAGAGCGGGTGATGCAGTCGGCCGCCCACCTCGCCGAGCACCTGGCCGAGGTGCCGGCGATCGTGATCCCGACCATCATCGGCGTGCACGACGGCAGCGGTCGGCCCGGTCTGTTCGACTCGGTCATCCAGTCGGTGTGGAGCTTCTGCGTCGCGCTGCGAGCGCGCGGGCTGGGCACGGCCTGGACCACGGCGATCCTCGGCAAGCGCGACGAGCTCCGCGAGGTGCTCGGCGTCCCCGACGGCAACACCCAGATCGCGATGATCCCGGTCGCCTGGTACACGGGCACCGACTTCACGACCGCGCCTCGATATCCGGCCCGCGAGATCACCTACCTGGACCGGTACGCGCACACGTGGGAGTCGGGACCGAGCGATCCGCCCCGTCTCGCGGACGGGCCGGGGACGGTGGTCGAGGTCGACATCAAGGCGCCGACCTCCGAGGTCTGGAAGCTCGTGACCGACATCGGGTTCGGCGCGAGGTTCAGCGACGAGTTCACCGGCGCCCGCTGGGTCGACGAGGACGACGGCACCCCCGGCGGGCCCCGGCTCGGCGCCCAGTTCATCGGTGCCAACACCCACCCGGCGATCGGCGAGTGGGAGGTGCCGTGCTTCGTGCACCGCTACGTCGAGGGCAAGGAGTTCGGCTGGTGCACGTCCGACCCCGACGATCCGGGCGCCCGATGGCGCTTCGAGGTGGCGTCGATCGCCGGCTCGACCCGGCTGCGCTACTCGGTGATCATCGGGCCCGGGCCGTCGGGCATCAGCGCAGCGATCGCGAGCATGCCCGACAAGGAGCCGCGGATCCTCTTCCGCCGCATCGAGGAGCACCGCGCCAACATGCAGCGCGTCGTCGACGGCATCAAGGCCGAGCTCCATTGGGAACCCGAGCCCGACCGCGCCAACCCGATCTTCGAATGATCGGGCTCCGCGGCGGTCGAGCCACTGGCTCGATCCTTCGGAGCTACGGGGCTCGCTGACGCTGCGCTCCTCGCCCGGCTGGATCGCTGCGAAGCTGCCCATCCGCGCGGCCGGCGCTGCTGCGCCTCCCGAGCTCGCCGCCTCAGCGAGCGCTTCGACACTGCGAGCCTTCCGGGCTCGGCCCGCGTCCGTGCCGCGATGCAGTCGGCCGGCGAGATGGGCGATCGAGCGGGCGCTGCTACGCAACTGATGAGATGTGTCCGGCACATCTCATCACTCGAGGAACTCAGGAACACCTGCGGTTCACGAGAGCGCGCCGCGAATGCAACGGCCGCGGTCATCATGGACTCGGCAGCGATCTCGGCCGCCCCGCGACAACCGGGCGCCCCTCTCCCGTCGTCGACACCAGTCTCCCCCGGTGCGAACGCCAGTGAGCTCGCCGCCGCGACGAACCCCTCACGTCGCAGTCGGAGCGGCGCGGGGACCGGCACCTCCCGTCCCCGCGCAAGGCCCACGTCGACGTGTCGCACGGGGCGGCAGGTCGCCCGCAGAACTGGAAGACTCGGCGGATGCGAGTCGACGCCAACTTCTACGGCAGCGTGCCGATGCCCGACGCCGGCGCCGGCGCACCAGCACCGGTCGACCGGCGCTACGGCAACGCCGACTTCCTCGCCTGCTACGACCACCTCACCCATTGGGCCGGCACGATGGACCGGCTCGGCTACGACACGATGTGGCTCACCGAGCACCACTTCCAGTACGAGGGGTACGAGGTCACGCCGAACCTGATCCTGTTCGGGCTCCATCTCGCGAAGGAGACGCAGCGGCTCCGGCTCGGCCAGATGTTCAACATCGTGCCGCAGTGGCATCCACTCCGGCTCGCCGAGGACGCAGCGATGATGCAGATCCTCACCGGCAACCGGATGCAGTTCGGCGTCGGCCGCGGCACCGTGCCGCGCGAAGCGCAATCGCTCGGCGGCGTGGTGGCGTCCGGCGACAACGAGATGTCGGCCGAGCTCGATCGCCAGAACCGCGAGCTGTTCGAGGAGTCGATGGAGATCATCAAGGCCGCCTGGGCCAACGAGACGTTCTCGTACACCGGGAAGCACTTCGTGTTGCCGCCGCCCGGCATCCCCGACCGGGGCTCGACCGTGCAGGACCTCACGCTGATCCCCAAGCCGATCGCACCGATCGACATCTGGCAGGCGGTGACGACACCGCCGACGCTCGAGTACTGCGCCCGGGTCGGCCACCACGCGGTGCTGCCCGCGCGCGGGCCGCAGGTGACGAAGCGGTGGTGGGACGACTTCGCCGAGCGGGCGGCCGAGCACGGCTGGCACCTCGGTCCCGGTGAGGCCCGGTGCCTGGCGATCAACGCCCACGTCGGCCGCACGTCGGAGGGAGCACGCCGTACGGCCCGCAACCCGCACGACGAGTGGATCAAGTTCCTCGCGCCGTACGGGCGGTTCCGCGGCTACGCGATGCCCGACGGCAGCCCGGCGCCCTTCGACCACCGCCCGCCGCTCGAGGACAGCATCGACCAGCAGGTGATGGCGATCGGATCCGTCGAGGAGGTCGCCGACACGCTCGGCACGTATCGCGACACGCTCGGCTGCGAGCACGTCGTGCTCTTCTTCGACATGCCCGGCCTGACGCAGGAGCAGATGGACGAGCAGCTCGAACTGATGGCCGGCGAGGTGCTGCCGCGCCTCGGGGTGACGCTCGACCCGACCGCCGCCGCGCCGACGGTCACCTGACGGTCGTGTGATGCTGCGCAGCTACTTCATCGTCCGCGAGGGCGCCGAGCGCCTGCTGTTCCTCTTGCACGGCTGGAGCGCCGAGCAGCACCACCTCGCGGCATACGTACCGCTCGTCGACCCGGACGAGCGGTTCACCGCGGTCTGCCCGCGGGCACCGCTCGCCGTGCCCGAGGGCGACGGCGCCTCGTGGTACGACCGCGTCGACGGCGTCCCGGTCGCAGGGTCCTTCCACGAGGCCGTCGCTGTGGTCGACGAGCTGATCGTGTCCCGCACCGAGCAGTTCGGCGTTCCCGTCGAGCGGTGCGTGGTCGGCGGCTTCTCACAGGGCGGCTTCCTGGCGCTGGCGCTCGCACTGCGGACCGGGGCACCGGCGTACGGTGGCGTCTGGGCCATGTGCTGCGGGCTCCCCGAGGTCGACGGGCTGGACCTCGATCCGTCGCCGACGGCCGGTCGCGGCCGGCCGGCGCTGGTACAGGTCGGCGAGCACGACCCGATCATGCCGCCCGAACGTGGGCGGGCGGCTGCGGCAACACTGCGGACCGCCGGCTGGGACGTGACCGAGGCCGGGTACCCCATGGCGCACAGCCAGAGCATCGAGATGATGATCGACGCGAGACAGTGGCTCGCCGGTCTCTGATCGGGGCCGTCGCAGCCGTGCTGATCACGGCCTGCGGCGCCGGCGACGACGTCGACCCGTCCGAAGCGGCGCAGACCCCGATCGGCCGGGCGATCACCGACGACCTCCTGAGCACGAGCCCGGCGCTGACCGAGAGCGAGGCGACCTGCGTGAGCGGCCGCATCGTCGCCGGCATCGGCGAGGCCGAGCTCGAGTCGATGGGCGTCAGCGGCGAGTCGATCGCCCGGCTCGGCGAGGCGACACTGTCCGGCGATCAGATCGAGGCGATCGTCGAGGCCTGGTCCGCCTGCATCGACATCCGAGCGCAGGCGGCGCGCTCGTTGTCGGTCGAGATCGGTGACGACGCCGCGGCGTGTCTGAGCGACGGCATCGATCTCGACCTCGCGAAGGAGCTGCTCGCCGCGAGCCTGGGTGGGACGTTCGACCTGAGCGACAGCGCCGTCGCCCGGGTGGCGGTCATCGCTGCCGGCTGCGGCATCCTGATCGGCTGACCGCCCACGATCCGACCCCGTCTGCGCCGCGGTGCCAGGCTGGGGCCATGACGACCGCCGCCACCGCGTCGAGCGCGCCCGGCACGGGGCCCTCCGGGAACGGCGTCGGCGGTCTGCTCGGGATGCCGGCGTTCCGCGGGCTGATCGTCGCCAACGTGCTCTCGGCGATCGCCTTCGGCACGAGCAGGTTCGTCTTCGTGTGGCTCGTCGGCGAGCTGACCGAGTGGAATCCTGCGACGGCGATCCTCGGCATCCTGATCGGGCTGCCACCGCTGCTCCTCTCGGCGTGGGCGGGCTCGCTCGCGGATCACATCGATCCGCGGCGGCTCGGTGTCGGGCTGTTCGCGATGAGCGCCGCCGGGTTCGGCGTCACCGGCCTGCTCGTCGCCACCGACGTGATGACGGTTCCGCTCGCCATGGTCTGCGGGTTCGTCACCGCGATCGCACCGTCGATGATCATGCCGCAGATGCAAGCGCTGGTGCCGGCGATCGTCCCCGCCGGCCGGCTGATGCAGGGAGTCGCGCTGCAGAACCTGAGCATGATGGTCTCGGTCATCGCCGGCGTGTTCCTGGGCGGCGCCGTCATCCAGGCGTTCGGTGTCGCCGCAGGGTTCTGGCTGATCACGATCGCCGGTGTCCTGGGCGCACTCCGCTTCGCCACGATGCCGCTCCCCGACCGCGCCCCGCCGACCGATCGCCGCGGCGCCGTCCGCGAGGGACTCCGCATCGGCCTCGGCACACAACCGCTGCGATCGCTGCTCGGCATCACCGCGGTGATGGGCCTCGCGATCGCGACCTCCACGCTGCTGCTGCCCGAGTTCGCTCGCGACGTCCTCGGCAACGAGTCGCTCGCTGCCAGCGCGCTCAACGTGTTCATGAGCCTCGGCATGATGGCCACGTCGATGGTGCTCGCGACCCGCTGGACTCCCAGCCGTCCCGGTCTGGTGCTGACGGTCTTCTCGGTCACGTTCCTCGGCGGTGGCCTCATCGCGATCGGGTCGTCGCGCGCCTACCTGGTGACCGCACTGTTCTGCCTGATGTGGGGCCTGGCGGGCGGGGTTGCGATGACGCTGTTGCGGACGCTCACGCAGATGAACACACCACCGGAACTGATGGGGCGGGTCATGGGCCTGTCGATGATGGCCCAGAACGGCGCCTTCCCGATCGGCGCGCTGCTGCTGGTGGGGCTGGTCTCGGCGACGTCGGTGAGCACGGCGATGGTGATCGCCGGGTTCATCTGCGTCGCGTGCACGGCGCTGATCGCGGTCGGCCCTCACGTACGCCGGCTCTGACCGCGACGACCCCGACGCCGAGTCGGCTACGGGATGAGCAGGACCTTGCCGGTGGTCTGGCGCCCCTCGAGCGCACGGTGGGCGTCGGCGGCATCTTCGAGCGCGAAGCGGGCTCCGATGCGCACGTCGAGCCTGCCGTCGGCGACCCAGCCGTAGAGGTCGGCGGCGCGGCGCTCGAGCTCATCGCGCTCGGCGATGTAGTCGAACAGCGTCGGCCGTGTCAGGAAGATCGATCCGTTGCTCGACAGCGTCAGCGGCGAGACGGGGTCGACGGGGCCGGAGGCGTTGCCGAACGTGGCCATCGTGCCGCGCTTGCGGAGCAGGCTCAGACTCTGGTCGAACACCGTCTTGCCAACGCCGTCGTAGACGACGTCGAGGGGCCGCGCGCCTGCGATCCCGGTGATCGCCTCGGCGAAGTCGACGTCGCGGTAGAGGATCGTGTGGTCGGCGCCTGCCGCGCCGGCGAGCTCGGCCTTCTCCGGGGTGCCCACCGTCGTGAAGACCTCGGCGCCGAGCAGCTTGGCGATCTGGATCAAGAGCAGCCCGACGCCGCCGGCGCCGGCGTGCACGAGGCAACGGCTGCCCTCCGTGAGGGCGTAGGTGTCGGTCGCGAGGTAGTGGGCGGTCATGCCCTGCAGCGGCAGTGCGGCGGCGGTCTCGAGGTCGACCGACTCGGGGACGGCGACGACGCGATCGGCCGGCAGCGCGACCTTCGTCGCGTACGAACCAGGGCTCCCGGGCCAGGCGACGCGGTCGCCGATCGACCACATCGTCACACCGTCACCGACGGCGACCACCGTGCCCGACCCCTCCAGCCCGAGCACCCATGGCAGCGGCACCGCGTAGAGGCCGGTTCGCTGATAGGTGTCGATGAAGTTCAGGCCTGCAGCAGCGGTTTCGACCACGATCTGTCCTGCGTCGGGCTCGGGATCGGGCAGCTCGCGCCACACCATCACCTCGGGTCCGCCCGCTTCGTCGATCTGGATGCCCCACATGGGCGCCACCCTACGAGCCGGCGTCGGTTCCTGCGGTGCCGTTCCCGCCGCCGTCGAGTGCGGCGAGCAGCGCCGTGCCTCGGGGCGAGAGCTCGTAGCCGGGACTGAGGCTGATCGTCAGACCGAGCGCCTTCAACTTGCGGACGTCGTTCTTGAACGGCTGCGTCTCCCGACCGATGGACGCAGCGAGATCCGGCGCGCGCACGTGCGGGTGATCACGGATCAGCCCGAGCACCTCTCGCGTCCACGGGCCACGCCGGCTGGCCCGGTCGAGGCGGTCGAGCCGGCCGCTGAGCTCGGCGAGCTCGGCCGCGCTCAGCTCGTCGCGCTCCCGCAGCTCGATGCGCGGGTCGGGCCCTGCGAGCCGGACGCGCACCCGGTAGAAGCGGCCCTCGGGCTTGCGAGTGAGCTCGGCGATCGCCTCGTCGAGCGACTCGTACCCGGCACGCCGGGCGTCGTCGGTGGTGATCTCGGACAGCTCGACGGTTTCGACCGCCGCGATGTCGAGCACGCCAACGGCGGTCCGCAGCGTGCCGCCGGCCTTGACCGTCGGGCGCTTCTGGCGCCGGAGGACCGTGTCGAGCTCGCCGGCTGCGATCCGGTCGAGGACGACCCGCTTGATCAGCACGAGGTCGTCCTTCGGCACGGACGTGGCCAGGCGAGCGCCATCGGGCCAAGATACGCACCCCGACTCCTACGGGTGCAGGAGGGCTGGTGTCCCACACAACGCTGACAGCGGACGCCCGCCTGCCGTGACGCCGACCCGTCGCGAGATGTGCCTGGGAGCCGAGCCGATGGGCGGGGCGACCCAATGGTTGCGGTGCACGATGTCGCCTGCGAAGCAAGGCGAGGAGAAGGCCGTTCGCCGCGCAAGGCGTACCTTTCCGCTGAAGCCCCCGGCACCTGTCGTCTCCCAGTCCATCCCGGGGTCCAGCCAGGGGCGAGCGTCGAAGCGGCGGCGCCAGCGCGCCGTCGAAGCGACGGCGAGCGCGGTCATCGATAGCTGACGCCGAGGCCGGCCCGGGCGTCGGTGTTCACGCCGTAGGGCGGGATCGGGTACCGCAGACCGTTGCGCGAGAGCGCATCGAGGCCGTCGATCACCTTCGGCAGGAACCCCGGCGGGATGGCCATCAAGAGCTCGTCCTCCATCACGCCGCCGTAGCGGCGCTCGGCGAAGCACGGGATCGAGAGGCTCGGCTCACCGGTGGCGAGCGCTCGCCCCCAGGAGTCGGCGCACGACGACTCGCCGACGCAGCCCCAGTCGAGCTTGCGATAGCCCGTCCACTGCAGCCCGTTGATGAACAGGATCATCTGCGCCGGCGTGGCGTAGATCAGGCAGACGTCGGGCGGGTCGAGGCGGCCGGTGGCGAGCGGCGACACGGCGAGCGCCTCGTGGGTGCCGAACGAGGGGAGATCCATCGCCGCCTGGTGCGCGGCTGCGTCCTCCGGCGACGAGTACCAGACGCCGGCGTACCGCTCGCCGCGCAGCCACTCCGCGTCACGCGGGTGCAGGCCGATGACCGCCGCGCACTGGTCGCCCACCAGGTCGGCCCTGGTGATGCCGACCGTCCAGCCGTTGCGCGCCGCCTGACCGACGATCTGATCGGTCGTGTGGATCGCCTGCGGCCGCCGGATCCTCGGCACGGCCTCCATCTCGGCGACGGTCTCGAACCGCTTCATGCCGATCGGCGTGGTGCGCAGCCGAAGCAGACGATGCAGGTCGTCGACCAACCGCGGCCAGTCGAGGTGGCCGGCGACGTCGACCGGGGTGCCATCGGGCTCGCTCATGGCGTCACCGTACGACGCCGCGGAGCGGGGATCAGAGGCGGTCGGCCGGGTAGCCCGCGTACGAGGCCTTGAAGACGCCCGAGTGCAGCAGCACGGTCGCGGCGTGCGCCCCGGTCGTCGCCGACGAGATCGTGTTGCGGATCCAGTACGACTCGACGCGACGGCTCTGGCCGACCGCCACCACCTCACGTTTGACCAGGTAGGCGTCGCCGACGAAGAGCGGTCCGGCGACGAGCCGCACCTCGAGGTCGACGAACAACCCGACCGCGGGGCCGCGCACCCGGAAGCCGCCGCCCGCCTTGCCCGACAGGACGCTGATCATCTCGAACGGCACGATCGGGCGACCCCAGGGGTTGTCGTCGGTCTCGTACCACGGGCTCGGCTCGGTGATCGCGTCGAGCTTCTGGCGCAGCGAGAACGGGTAGAGGTTGCCGTTCGCCGTCGTCATGTCGATCGACACCGCCGCGCGCGCCGACGCACGATCGCCGACCGACAGCTGATCGACGATGAACAGCTCGCCGGCGTCACGGTTCTTCGCCGCCGCCAACCGTTCGCCGAGCTCGGTGGGAGCGGCCGGGTCGACCGTCGCCGTGCCGGTGAGCACCGGTGTGCCGTCCGCCTTCGCGGCCTCGATGCGGGCTGTTCCCTCGCCGCTCGACGTCACCGACGCGACGACCTCCTCACCCTCGACCACCATCGTCCGGAAGTGCGCGCTGATGCACCCGGTCTCGAACCACCGCTGTCCCCACGCCGAGAAGGCCAGCGGGTCGAACTGCGAGAAGTGGGTCGGCCCCTCGATCGGCGCGCCGGTCAGACCGAGGTCGTCGGCGACGGCGCCGTCGTGAACGCTGGCGTGCCCGTCGTACTCCTGGTCGGCCAACATCTGTCTGGGACGACGCAGCGGCCCGCTCGTCGTCACGGCGTCGTCATGCGGGATGATCGGTGTGTCGAACGCCATCCGTCGAGCATGGCGCGGGTCGCCGCCCGGCCACGAGACGGCGCGCCGACGACCGCTACGGTCACCGATCATGACCGACGACGGCACGAGCGCCTGGACGCTGCTGGTCGACGGCGTCGACTTCGGGGAGGGCCCTCGATGGCACGACGGCCGGCTCTGGTACTCCGACTTCTACCAGCGGACCATCTACGCAGTGACGCCCGAGGGCGAGCGCACCGCGATGTACACCGACCTGCCCGATCGCCCCTCCGGCCTGGGATGGATGCCGGACGGCTCGCTCCTGGTGGTGTTCATGACCACCCGGCGGTTGATGATCGACCGCGGCGACGGCACCCTCCGCGACCACGCCGACGTGTCGGGCGTGGCGGCCTGGCACTGCAACGACATGGTCGTCGACGGCAACGGCAATGCCTACGTCGGCAACTTCGGTTTCGACCTCGAGGCGCAGTCCTCGTTCGCGCCGGCCGATCTGGCGCTCGTCCGGCCCGACGGGACGGTGGAGGTGGCAGCGACCGCGATGGCGTTCCCGAACGGGTCGATCATCACGCCCGGCGGTGACACGTTGATCGTGGGCCAATCGTTCGGCGGCGACTACCTGGCCTTCGACATCGCCGACGATGCGACACTCTCGAACCGCCGCCAGTGGGCCGAGATCCCCGGCACCGCACCCGACGGCTGCGCGCTCGACACCGACGGGGCGATCTGGTTCTCGGACGCGCTCGGCTCGCAGGTCGTCCGGGTGCGGGAGGGCGGCGAGGTCACCGACCGGGTGGCCACGCCGGCGCCGACGTTCGCCTGCATGCTCGGCGGCGACGACGGCCGCACGCTGTTCGCACTCTGCGCGCCCGGCTCGCACCCGGACGAGGTCGCCGACCGGGCGGCCGGCGCGATCTACACGATGCGGGTCGAGCACCCGCACGCCGGGCGTCCCTAGATCGGGCGCCGATCGACCCGCAACACGCAGGGCCGGCGAGCCGGTCGTCGGTTCGAGTCGAGGGCTCGGCGCCAATCCGCGGGTTGCACCATCGTGTGCGGGGCTACTGTTGCCGCAGGACCGACTCAGGCGGGAGGAGACCCCATGAAGCGCACACTTGCACTGGTTGCCGCGGCGGCATTGACGTTCGCCGCATGCGGGGGCGACGACGACGAACCGGCCGCGGACGAACCCACCGATCAGGAGAACGATGCTGCGGCCAATGAGGACGCCGCAGGCGGCAACGACGAGGAGCCGAACGAGGCACCCGCCGACGACGGCGACGACACCGACGACGGCGACGACGGCGGTGGCGACGGGAGCGACGACGGTGGCGACAGCGGCGCGAGCGACGACGGTGGCGACAGCGGCGACGGCGACGACGGCGGCGACAGCGGCGACGGCGACGACGGCGACGACGGCAACAGCATCCGGGTCAACTCGCTCGACGACGTCCCCGACAACTGCAAGGACCTCATGCGCAGCTTCCTGCGCGAGCTCGAGCCCCTGGTCGAGGACATCGACTTCCAGACTGCGACCATGGCCGACCTCGAGGCGATCGCCGACGACCTCGACGGCGCAACGGCCGACTTCGACGTCCGCGCGGCCGACGAGAACTGCGAGAACCTCGACTTCGGCAGCGATGCCGCCAGCTTCGACGCAATCGTCGAATTCGCCCGCAACGAAGCACCCGGCACGGTCGGATACTTCGAGTTCATCGCCGGCTTCATCGGTGACCTCGACACGTCCATCGTCACCGGCGAGGACGGCGATGGCGGTGACGACGACGGTGGTGACGGCGACGGTGACACTGCGTCGCCGGACGCCGGCGGTTCGTGCAACGAGGCGATCGCCGTGATCGAGCAGGCCGTCGCGGCGAGCGACAGCATGAACGATCTGCCGCTGAGTGAGATCTCGGAGCTCTCCGAGACGTTGTTCACGATCACGACCGAGTGCTCGTTCAACGAGATGGACGCCTTCTTCCAGCGCGCCGACATCGACGCCTGGCTCAACGGCTGAGCGACACCACCAGCTGATACGACCACCGCGTCGTCGCCGCGTCGTCGCCGCGCCCGCGCACAGCGCGGCCGTGCCCGACGGCATGTGCGACGACCGCCCGACGGGTGGAGCGAGGGCCGGCCGGCGGCCCGCGTCTACTCGCAGCGTTCGCGGACGACGGTTGCGAGGTCGAGGCGGCGCAGGGAGCGCAGGCCCGGCCACTGCGCGACGAGGGCGGCGCCGAGCACCAGGACGATCGCGACGACCAGCGATCGATCGCGGAGCGCGAGCTGGAACGCGAGCGACTCCATGTCGAACTGGCCGATGAACTGCCCGGCCACGATCCAGCCGAGGATCGTGCCCGGCACGGCGCCGGCGGCGACGGTCATCAAGTTCTCGATCGTCACCGTCCGTGCGATGAGCCGCCGGCCGACGCCGTTGGCCTCGAGCGTCGCGACCTCACCCGTCCGCTCGGCGATCGACACCGACACCATGTTGTAGACCAGCGCCACGGCCATCACGATCGCGAACGCCACCATCAGCCCGACGAACAGATACGTGAGGGCCATCAACTCCTCGATCGCGCGCTGCGTCGCCTGTTGATCGACGACCGCGGTGACGCCCGGCAGCGTCTGCACCTCGGCGCGGACCGCCTCGTGTGCGCTGCGGTCGGTCAGCGCGACCACGGCGGTGTCGATGGCGCCACCGGCCGCCCGCCACTGGTCGATCGAGACGTAGCTGATCGCCGGCACCGGCTCGGAGACGAAGGCGGCAACCTCTGCCTCGAACCGCTCCCCGGAGGCCAACGCGACCGTGACCCGATCCCCCGCCGACACCCTCAACTCGTCACGGGCGCGCGACCCCAGGACGATGCCCGACTCGGGCAACGGCGACTCGAACCCGTGCATCGACGTCGACGGCTCGAACGCCTGGAGCAGCTGGTCGGTCGACCGCGCGCCCGCGGCCAGGACGACGGGCGCCTCGGCGAACGGCTCGGAGCTGGCGATGTCCGGCGAGGACGCCAGCCGTGTCAGGTCGTCGTCGCGCAACTCGTCGTCGAAGCTCACGACCAGATCCCGTCGGTCGACGTCGTTGAAGGCCCGGTCGAGCAGATCGAACACGGTGTCGGACAGCCCCATCGAGACGATGACGAGCACCATCGCGAGCACGATGCCGGCGGTGGTCGACACGAAGCGGCGGCGGCTGCGGGTGACGTTGCGCAGCGCCATCCGCACCCACTGCGGGAGCTCACCGGGCCAGACCCGCTCGATCAACGACCGCCTCGACACCGCGGTCGGCGCCGGCGGCCGCATCGCCTCGGCCGGTTGGATCCGTGCTGCGGCCCGCGCGGGCAGGCCGCCGGCGAGCAGTGCGACGCCGATGGCGAACCCGAGCGACCAGACCACCGTCGCGGCAGAGAATTGCACCACCGTGATCGGCACGTTGACGAAGTCGGTGTACAGACCGCTGATCCATCGACCGAGCAGCATCCCGACCACGAGGCCAGGAATCGCACCGAGCAGCACCGCGACGAGTGCGTGGGACGTGTAGTGCCACCTGATCGTGCGGGGGCTCATGCCGTTCGCCACCATCATGCCGATCTGCGGTCGTTCGGTCCGCACGAGCCGGGAGAGCAGCACGAACGCGGCCATGCCGGCGACGGTGAGGAACAGCACCGGGAACAGGAACGACAGCTGCTCGAAGCCGGTCACATCGGCCTGGAGCGCCTGATTGCTCGCCTGGTCCGCGCGCGCGTACACATCGGATGCGCCCAGCTCGGTGAGCTCGTCCACCCAGTCCGCCGCACGCTGCGGATCGTGATCTCGCACCGAGGCCGTCACCTGGAGCGGGGCGTCCGGCGCGATCTCGCGGGCCACCGCCTCGGGTACGAACACGACGGCGAACTCGTCGGGCACGGTGAAGATCTGCTGGCGGCTGGGGGCGAGCCACACGTACTCGGCCGACGCGGCGCCACCGACGGCGCGGACGGTCCGCCAACCGTCGGCGCCGTGGATCGAGACCGGATCGCCCGGCGCGAGCCCGAACTCCTCCCACCCGTGTTGCTCGACGACCGCGACCGGCTCGGTCCCACGCGACTCGAGGCCGGTCCCGTGGAGGACCATCAGCCGGTTGAGGACCGGTTCGGCTCGCACACCGATGACCGTGCCGCGCAGTTGCTGGCCGCCGATCTCGAGCGACGCGTCGAACCGTGTGCGGGTGGCGACCGCGGTGACGTCCGGGTCACGGGCGAGCCGCTCGACCATCTCGTCGGTCGGTCCTGCGGTTGCCCACACGTCGCCGAACTCGAGCCGGTCGTACAGTTCCTCGTAGCTCGCCGCCAGATTCCCGGCGGCGTCGATGTTGGCGGCGAACAGCACGATCCCGAGGAACACGGTGACGGCGACGGCGGCGATCTGCGAGCGACGCCGCGCGAGGTCGCGCCGGGTCTTCGCCCACAGGACGCGGCGCGTCGTGCGGAGCGTCGTGCGGGGCGGCACGTCGGCCATCACGAGCGCCGATCGTCGACGATCTGCCCGTCGACCAGGTGCAGGGCCCGATCCGCCACGTCCTCGACCGCCGGGTCGTGGCTGACGACGATCACCGTGCGGCCGAAGTCGCGGGCGGCGCGCTGCAGGAGGTCGAGCACCTCGGCACCGTTCGCCCGGTCGAGCGCACCGGTCGGCTCGTCGCAGAGCAGGACGGGCGTCTGCTTGGCCAGCGCCCGCGCGATCGCGACCCGCTGCTGCTGGCCGCCAGACAGTTGGGACGGGAAGTGATCGACGCGATCGTCGAGTCCCACCGCCGCGAGCGCCTCGACCGAGCGGACGTGGGCACCGTCGCCGGTGAGGCGGGCGATCAGCTCGACGTTCTCGAGCGCCGTGAGGGTGGGGACCAGGTTGAAGAACTGGAAGACGAAGCCGACCTTGTCACGGCGATAGGCCGTGAGGCCGTCGCGGTCGAGCGAGCCGAGGTCGACACCGTCGACGCTGATCCGGCCGCCGGTCGGCGCGTCCATCGCTCCGATCATGTTGAGCAGCGTCGTCTTGCCAGAGCCCGACGGCCCGACGAGCGCGACGAACTGACCGACGGGGATCTCGAGGTCGACCCCGTCGAGCGCCAGCACGGCGGTTGCCCCCTCCCCGTAGACCCGCGAGACCTTGCGGGCATCGATCAGCGCCGTCATCGCACGTCCTCCCGGTCGATCAGCAGCGCGTGGCTGAGCAGGTCGAGCTCGGCTCGCGCCCAGCGGGCCAGCACCGCCTCGTCGGTCAGGTCGCCGCCCAGCCGCTCCTCGACGAGCGGTCGCATCAGCAACAGTCCGACCTCCATCGCCATCAGGAGCAGGGCCGTCATCTCGGGATCGTCGGGGCGTCGGGCGACCCCGGACTCGACCAGAGCGGGGAGCATCCGGTCGGTCACCTCGAGCAGCTCGGCGAACCACCATCGGCCGACCTCGCCACCCGACTGCAGTGAGCGGGCCACGTAGGCGAGCGCCGGGCCGAGGTCGGTGTGGCCGAGCAGCGCCTGCACGCCACCGCCTCGCGGGTCCTCCGTGATCGCGTCGGCAGCGGCCGAGATCGTCACCCGCACGTGGGCGTCGCACGCCTCGATCAGCCCTGCCTTCGAACCGAAGTGGTGGATGACGAGCGCCGCCGACACGTCGGCCCGTTCGGCGACGGCCCGCACGGTGGTGCCGTCCGGGCCACCGCGGCCGACCAAGTCGACCGCGGCGTGGATGATCGCCTCACGGCCGGGCGCGTCGTCGGAGGAGCCGGACGAGGACGCGGCCGCTGAACACATGTTCAGCATGGTACTGAACAAACGTTCAGTCTGCTAGGGCCGAAAGTCTCGTCCCGGGGTCGGCCGGGCGCCGCACTGGGTGGCGAGGGCTCAGCGGCGCGCCGGGCGGCGCGGGCCGCGCCCGGCGAGCGCTTGGAGCACGAGCAGGAGGAGCACTGCGCCGAGCGCGGCGACGCCGATGCTGCGGAGCGAGAACTCGTCGACGCCGTCGGCGTCGATCAGCGACATCAGGCCGCCGCCGATGATCGCGCCGAGCACGCCGACGACCATCGTGTAGATGCAGCCGGTGCGGTCGTCCTTGACGATCCAGCGGGCGATCCCACCGGCGAGGAGACCGACGACGATCCAGCCGAGGATGTTCACACGGTCATCGTACGACGATCGCGCGGATGTGACGTCGGGTCGGTTCGACGGCCCGGGACGCGGTTCGATCAGGCTCGTTCGAGCACCACGACCGGGATCACCCGGTCGCCCGCGGAGACCTCGTACTGCGCGAACTGCGGGATCGCGGCCTTCTGGGCGTCGTAGATGCGGTTGCGCTCGTCGCCTTCGGTGACCCGGGCGCGCACGGCGACGGTCTCGGTGCCGACCTCGATGGTGGCGTCGGGATGGGCGACGATGTTGCGGTACCAGTCGGGGTGCGTCGTCGCGCCCGCCTTCGAACCGAAGACCGCCCAGCCACCGTCGACCGCCTGGTAGGCGAGCGGGTTGAGGCGTTCGAGCCCGCTCTTCGCTCCCGTCGAGTGCAGGATCAGCATGGGCATGCCCTCGAACATGCCGCCGACCTTGCCGCCGTTCTCACGGAACTCGGCGATGACCTGCTTGTTCCACTCGTTGACATCATCCATGACGGACCTCCTGTGGGTGGCGTGGATGTGACAACACGCGGGCGACGGCGAGGATTCCGGCTGCCACCAATCGGCCGCGTTGACGCGGCGGGCCCCGCGCGAGCAACGTGCACGTCATGAACGATCTGCACTGGTGGTCGGCAACCGACCTCGCGGCCGCCATCCGCGGCCACGAGGTGACCGCCCGCGATGCGCTCGAGCACCTCGTCGCGCGGGTCGAGCAGCTGGACGGGCCGATCAACGCCGTCGTCCAGTGGGACCTCGAGCGGGCCCGGACCGCAGCCGACGCGGCCGACGCGGCACTCGCCGCCGGCGAGGCGCTGGGGCCGCTGCACGGCGTGCCGATGACCATCAAGGACTCGTTCCAGACCGAGGGGTGCATCACGACGTCGGGTGCGCCCGAGCTGGCCGACCACGTGCCCGACCACGATGCCTGGCCGGTCGCCCGGTTGCGCAACGCCGGCGCGATCCCGTTCGCGAAGACGAACCTGCCGATCTTCGCCGGCGACATCCAGAGCTACAACGAGGTCTACGGCACGACCAACAACCCACACGACGTCACCCGCACCGCTGGGGGCTCGTCCGGCGGCTCGGCCGCGGCGCTGGCGATGGGATTCACCCCGCTCGAGGTCGGCTCGGACATCGGCGGCTCGATCCGCGTCCCCGCGCACTACTCGGGCGTCATGGGCCACAAGCCGAGCTACGGGATCGTGCCGGCGCACGGTCAGATTCCCGGCATGCCCGGCACGCTCAGCCAGGCCGATCTCGCGGTGTGCGGGCCGATGGCGCGCACCGTCGCCGACCTCGAGCTCGGTCTCGACGTGCTCGCCGGCCCCGACCGCTGGAACGAACCGGCGTGGCGGCTCGAGTTGCCCGCGGCCGACGCCGACGACGTGAGCGAGCTGCGCATCGCAGCGTGGTTGGACGACGAGGACTGCCCGGTCGACGCATCGACGCGCCGGGTGCTCGGCGAGCTCGTCGCCCGGATCGAGGCGGCGGGCGGCCGCGTCGACACCAGCGCACGGCCCGGGTTCACGCTGGCCAAGGCCGACCGGGTGTTCAAGCACCTGCTGTTCGCTGCGCTCGCGGGCGGTGTCCCGCGTGCGACGATCGAGGAGCTGGCGGCGGCCTCCGACGACTCGCCGCTCGGGGTCATGGCCGGCGGCACGGCGGCTCGGCATCGCGACTGGCTCGCCGACAACGAGCGCCGGCTGCAGATCCGCGAGCGCTGGCGCGAGTTCTTCCTCGACGTCGACGTGATCCTGCTGCCGGTGCAGCCCAGGGGTGCGATCCCCCACGATCACTCCGAACCACAGTGGGATCGTCGGGTCGAGATCGACGGCGTCGAACGGCCGTACCTCGACCTGTTCGGATGGACCGGTCCGGCGGGCGCCGGCATGCTGCCGGCCACCGTGGTGCCGGCCGGGCTCGGCGACGACGGCCTGCCGATCGGGGTCCAGATCGTCGGGCCCTACCTGCACGACCGGACCACGCTGCGAGCGGCCGACCTGATCAGCCACCTGGGCGGCGGCTGCCCGCGACCGGCGCTGGCCGTCTGACCCGGCCGCGCCAACCTACGCGGCGATCCCACCCCGGACGCCGTCTCAACCGGCGTCGGCCGCGAGCGTCTGACGTGTGAGCGCGAGCTCGTCGGCGTTGCCACCCATCACGACCGCAATGAAGTCGATCACGCTCACCCGAGCACCACTCCCCGACACGATCTCAACCCGCGTACGCCGCGAGCGTCTCACGCGTGAGCGCCAGCTCGTCGGCGTTGCCGCCCATGACGACCGCGGTGAAGTCGGTCGCGCTCAGCCGAGCATCGCTCCCCGACACGGTCTCAACCCGCGTACGCCGCGAGCGTCTCACGCGTGAGCGCCAGCTCGTCGGCGTTGCCACCCATGACGACCGCGGTGAAGGCGGTCGCGCTCAGCCGAGCATCACTCCCCGAGACGATCTCAACCCGCATAGGCCGCGAGCGTCTCACGCGTGAGCGCCAGCTCGTCGGCGTTGCCACCCATCACGACCGCGGTGAAGTCGGTCGCGCCTGCCTGGGCGATCGCCGCCAGCCCGTCGGTGACCTGCTGCTCGCTCCCGATCAGCGAGATCGACTCGATGCCCTGCACGCCCTCGATGTCGAGCATCGCCCGGTAGGACGGCAGCGCGGCGTAGTCCTTGAGGATCGAGCCGACGAAGTCCTTCGCCGCGGTGGTGTCGTCGGTCACCCACACCGGCAGGCTGCACACGATGCTCGGCGCCGGGCGGCCCGCCGCGTCGGCTGCCTGCTCGATCAGCGGCCGGATCTGCTGCTCGATCGTACGCGGGCCGACGCACCAGAGGATCGTGCCGTCGGTGCGGCTGCCGGCGAGGCGCAACATCTGCTCGCCCAACGCGGCCAGCATCACCGACGGCGCCTGCTCGGTCGGCCGCCCGCCCCCGCCCATGTAGCTCCAGATCTCACCCTGATGGCTGACGTTGCCCTCGTGCAGCAGGGGCAGCAGCACGTCGAGGTAGTCGATCATGTGCCGGACCGGACGGTCCCAGGTCATGCGGAGCTGGCCCTCCACGACGGGCCGGTGCGAGAGGCCGATGCCCAGGACGATTCGACCGCCGCTCGCCGCCTGCGCGGTGAGCGCCTGCGCTGCCAGCGAGCGCGGGTGACGTTCCCACGTGGGGACGACGGCGGTGCCGAGCGTGATCGTCGACGTGCGCGTCCCGGCGAGGCCGAGGGTCGCCGTGGCGTCGAGCAGCCCCGTCTGTGCGAGCCAGTACGTCGCGAACCCCTCGCTCTCGGCCTCCTCGATGTCGACGATGATCCGGTCGAGATCGGGGTTGACCAACTTGTCGGAGCCGTTGATGCCGATCCGCATGCAGGTGAGCGTACGACGGCGCGGCGTCCGCGTCAGGGTCGTGCGGCGGCTTCGGGCAGCTCGGTCAGCAAGGGTGCGATGGTCGGCTCGATCGCAGCCGCCAGGACGCGGTGGCCCTCCTCGTCGACGTGCAGGCCGTCGGCGCCGACCGGGTTCCCCTCGGTGTCGCGGCCGGGGTAGTCGTCGTAGAACCGGCGGTCGCCGTCGCTCGAGCCGTCGACCATCAACGGAGAGCGAGCGGTCTGCGTCGCGAGCAGACCCGCCTCGTCGAGCAGGCGGTTGACCTCTGCGACGCTGTCGTTGAGGTCGACGATGTCGTCGATGCTCTGGCTCACCGGATTCATCGGCAGCACGACGACGGTGCCGACGCCCGCATCGTCGAGCAGGGCGACCACGTCGCCGACACCTGCTGCGGTGGCGTCCGCGTCGGCTCCGTTGAACTGCAGGTCGATGACGCTCGGCGCGACGATCGCGATCATCGCGGCACGCTGCTCGTCGGAGTAGCGCGGCATGACCTCGGGCACGTAGGTGATCAGGCGCAGGTTGGCCGAGTAGCCCCACTGGCTGTCGGCGGTCACGGTGGCGCCCGGCTGAGCCTCGTTGACGACGGTGACGTTCACGAGGTCGTCGCGCGCCTCGAGCCGCTCCTGCAGCTGCGTCGGCCACGCGAGGGCCCGGAACTCGTCGCCGTGACCGGCGCTGGCGTCGACCGAGTTGCCGAACACGAGGATCGTGCGATCCCCGACGTCGACCGCCGTGGGGGCCGACTCGAGCGGTGCGACGGTCTCGTCGACCGTCGTGGGGGCCGACGTCGGCGGTGCGACGGTCGGCCGGGTCGTGTTCGCGCCCGTGGACGCGGTCGCCGGAGACGCGGTGGCGCCGTCACCCTCTGACGTGGCCACCACGGTCGGGGCAGCCGACGGGCTCGCTGACGCCACCGTCACCGGGACCGACGGCGCCGACGTGCCGTCGGCACCGCACGCGCCGGCGGTGAGGACCGCCACCACCCCGACCAGGGCCCGCGGGTCGAGTCGCGGGGGCATGGTGCGGACGCCGATCTCGTCAGAGCAGCTCGGGGACGACCTCGGCGACGTCCTCGGGCGTCGTCGGCGGGGCGAACCGCCGCACGATGTTGCCCTGCCTGTCGACGAGGAACTTCTCGAAGTTCCAGGTGATGTCTGGGCTGTCACCGTCGCCCGGCTGGGCGGCCTTCAGCATCGTGTAGAGCGGCGCTTCGTCGGCGCCGTTGACGTCGATCTTGGCGAACATCGGGAAGTCGACGTCGAACTCCGACGTGACGAACTCGAGGATCTCGGCCTCGGTGCCGGGCTCTTGCCCGGCGAACTGGTTGCACGGGAACCCGAGCACCTGCACGTCGTCGAACTGGTGGTGGAGCGCACGCAGACCTGCGTACTGGGGGGTGAGGCCTCAACGGCTGGCGACGTTGACGATGAGGAGCACCTGGTCGCGGAACCGGTCGAAGTCGACCTGCTCGCCGGTGATGCTCGTCATCTGGAGGTCGTAGATCGATGACATGGAGCGTGACCCTACCGGCCGGTGGTGGTGTTCTCGCCGAGCGGCGAACCGCCGCTGGGAGATCGGCCAAGATGTCGGACGTGACCACCGAGCGCCGCGTGTTGGGGATCGTCGGATGCCCCGGGTCGGGCAAGTCGACACTCGCAGCAGGGCTCGCCGCCGAACATCCCGAGACGTCGGTCGTCGTGCCGATGGACGGGTTCCACCTCGCCCAGCGCGAGCTGTTCCGGCTGGGGCGGATGAACCGCAAGGGTGCGCCCGACACGTTCGACCTCTTCGGGTACCTCGCCTTGCTCGAGCGGATCCGGACCTCGCGCGACCAGATCGTCTACGCACCCCGGTTCGATCGCCACACCGAGGAGCCGATCGCCAACGCGATCGCCATCGAGCCCCATCACACGACGATCATCACCGAGGGCAACTACCTGCTCCACAGCGGCGAGGGGTGGGAGCGAGTGCGGCCGCTGCTCGACGAGTGCTGGTACGTCGACTGCGAGTACTCGGCCCGCATCGTCCGGCTGATCGCTCGTCACATCGAGCACGGCAGGACCGGTGCTCAGGCCGCAGCGTGGGTCCACGATGTCGACGAGCCGAACTCGAGGATCATCCGGGCGGGACTCGAGACCGCCGACGTCGTCATCCGCTCCGAGGACGGCCGCCTCGCGTTCCCCCTCCCACCCGACTGGCGCACCCCCTGGTGGTAGCGGGCGCCCAGTCGGTTCAAGTTGTGTCAGACACAACGTGATGTGGGATGCAGGGCGGTCGCGACGTGTGCCTGGCACACCTCGTCACTCTGGGTACGGTCGGGGCGATGGATCTGGCCGAGCTGCAGGACGTGATCGAGCGCACGTACGGCGAGCGCGACCGCGAGCGGGGCGTGGCGCCGACCGTGGCGTGGCTGGCCGAGGAGTTCGGTGAGCTGGCCCAGGCTGTCCGCAAGGGGACACAGGCCGACCTCGAGCACGAGTTCAGCGACGTGCTCGCCTGGCTGGCCACGCTCGCCAACCAGGTCGGCGTCGACCTGACCGCCGTCGTCGACCGCTATCGCGACGGCTGCCCGAAGTGCGACTCGATCCCCTGCTCCTGCTGACCGCACGATGGGATCCGACGCACACCGGGCCCTGCTGGCGCTCGCCGACCCCGCCCGACGTCGCGACGACGACGAAGCGATCGGTCTGGATCGACGATCGCCGAGCTGCGGCCCAGGACGCGGTCGATCTCGCACGCGAGTGGGCGCATGCAGCGGCCAGCGATCCATGACGGATCGATGACGGGCGATATCACGGTTCTGACATCGCCGGAGGTTGTCGCCCACCCCGGGGATGGCATGATCAGATGTCTATGTTCATCGTCATCGGCGTCGTCGGGGCGGTGCTCCTGTTGTCGTCGCTGCTGTTCGACGACCTGATCGACGGTCTCGTCCCCGACCTCGACTTCATCTCCGGTCCGGTCATCGGGGCCTTCCTGGCCGCGTTCGGGCTGTTCGGCTGGTTCGTCGGATCCGGCCTGGAGGCACCGCTGTTGCTCGCAGGTGTGGTGGCGATCGGCGGCGGCATCGTCTTCGGGGCGTTCACGTTCCGGCTCACCATGGCGTTGATCAACCAGCCGACCGACGCGACGCCGACGACCGCGTCGCTCGTCGGCGCTTCGGGCAAGGTCGTCACGCCGGTCCGCGCCGACAGCATCGGTGAGGTCCTCGTGCTGCTGGGTGGCGCCTCCACGAAGTACACGGCGACCGCCGATACCGACCTGCCGACCGGCGCCTCGGTCGTCGTGATCGCCGTCGAGTCGCCGACCAAGGTCCGCGTCCAGGCCGAGGCGGAGTTCTGGACGTGACCAACTCGTCCCGAACCGCCGACGTCCACCACGACATCCGCCCGGTCGAGCACATCGCCGACCACGACCTCCGCCCCGCCGAGCACATCGTCCACCACGATCACCGCCCCGCCGAGCACATCGCCCACCACGACCACCGCCCCATCGAGCACATCGTCCACCACGACCACCGCCCCGTCGAGCACATCGTCCACCACGACATCCGCCCGGTCGAGCACATCGTCCACCACGACATCCACCACCCCAGCTCCATCGAAAGGACACCATGAGCCCCGTCGTCGTCTTCCTGATCGTGATCGCAGCGCTGCTCGTCTCGATCGTCGTGCTCATCGCCAGCCGCTTCAAGGTCGCGGGCCCCAACGAGGCCTTCATCGTGACGGGGCGGAAGGGCAAGGCGGTGACGAACCCCGAGACAGGTGCGATCAGCACCGACCTCTCGGGCCAGAAGGTCGTGATGGGTGCGAGCACGTTCGTGCTGCCGGTCGTGCAGAAGCTCGCCGTGCTCGATCTGTCGTCGCGCCAGATTGCGATCTCGGTCGGCTCGGCGGTGTCGGCGCAGGGCATCAAGTGCTCGCTCGAGGGCGTGGCGATCGTGAAGGTCGGCGGCACCGAGAACGCGATCCGGGCGTCGGCGCAGCGGTTCCTCGGGCAGCAGAACGAGATCGAGCCGTTCACCCAGGAGGTGCTCGCCGGCTCGCTCCGGGCGATCGTCGGCCGGCTCTCGGTGGAGGAGATCATCAAGGACCGCGCCGCGTTCGCACGCGAGGTCGCCGAGGAAGCCGAGTCGTCGCTGACCAACCAGGGGCTCGTGCTCGACACGTTCCAGCTCCAGGACATCCAGACCGAGGGCAACTACCTCAAGGACCTCGGGCGCCCCGAGGCGGCACGCGCCGAGAAGGAGGCGTCGATCGCCGAGGCCGAGGCCCGCCGGCAGTCCGAGGAGGCGCGCCTCAAGGCCGAGGAGGAGATCGCGATCGCGAACCGCGAGCTCGAGCTGCGCAAGGCCGAGATCCTCGCGGAGACCGATGCAGCAGCTGCCGACGCGCAGGCGTCGGGTCCGCTGGCGAAGGCCGCCAAGGACCAGGAGGTCATCGCGGCGCAAGAGCTGGTCGCCGAACGCGTCGCGGCGCTCAAGGAGCGCGAGCTCGACACCGAGGTCCGCAAGCCGGCTGACGCCGAGCGGTACGCGGTCGAGCAGCGGGCCGAGGCCGAGAAGACCAAGCGCGTCCGCGAGGCAGAAGCCGCCCGCATCGCGTCGATCGAGGCCGCGCAGGCGCACGCCGAGGAGGACCGGCTGGTCGGTGCCGGCGAACGACAGCGCCGCGAGGAGCTGGCCAAGGCGATCGAGCTCGAGGGCCAGGCCAAGGGTGCCGCCGAGCGGGCGCAGCGCGCCGCGGCGGCGGAGGCGCTGCAGTTGGAGGGTGACGCCGAGGCAGCCGCGATCCTCGCCCGCGGCGACGCGGAGGCAACGGCGATGGAGAAGAAGGCCGAGGCCTACGAGCAGTACGGCCAGGCGGCGATCCTCGACCTGCTCGCCGACATGCTGCCCGAACTGGTGAAGGAGGCCGCTGCGCCGCTGTCGGCGGTCGACAAGATGACCGTCATCTCGACCGATGGCGCCAGCCAGATCACCAAGAACGCTGCGCAGAACGTGACCCAGGGGCTCGAGCTCGCCAGCGATCTGCTCGGCGTCGACCTGGCCGACATGTTCAAGAACTTCGCCAACCAACAGGCCGGCGAGATCGCCGCCACCGAGATCGGCGCCGCCACCAACGGCGACGAGTGACCGCCGCCGAGCATCGACGATGAGCGACGATCAGCAGTTCCGGTTCCGGCAGATCTACGTCCGGAACCGGATGCAGCCCTCGAAGCCGTTCGAGCGGACGCGCCCCAAGATGCCGTCGGGGCCGTGGCGGGCCGCCGCGGTCATCTGCTTCCTCGTCGGTGCCGGCGTCGCATGGCTGCTGTTCGGCGATTCGAATGCGGCGGTGCTGCGCGTGCTGTTCGGCGGGCTCGTCGGGTTCGCCGTCGGGATGTACGTCGTCGAGGGCGTCTGGGAGCGGTGGTACTGGCGTCGCCACGACCCGCCCGCGTCGCCGATCGGGCCCCGCCGCTGAGCGACGGGCCGGTCCCGCGTCGGCTCAGGGAAGCGCTCCCTCGGATCGGAGGATCCTCCGGGCGATGTGCTGCCGGACGAGTGGGTCGACCTGACCTTCGAGTCCTCCGATCGCCTCGAGATCGATGTTCATCGCGAACACCCACGCCCCGTCCTCGGACTCCGTCGTGCCGACCAACCACCCGAGCGCCCGCTCCTCGGCGAGCGCCGTGCCGGTCTTGTGGGACCACGCCCACCCCTCGCCCTGCTCGCGGATCAGGATCTCGCGGACCGCGTCGACGACCTCCGCTCGGAACGGGAGCCCACCCGTCAGCATCTCCTCCAGCACGTCGAGCTGCTCGAGTGGACTGATCCGCAGCGAACCGCTGAGCCAGAACCGGTCGATGCCACCACCGGCGTCCGCGTTGCCGTAGCTGGAGCGCGCGACCCACTCGCGCATCCGATCCTCGCCGACCTCCCTCGCGAGCTGCTGGTACATCCAGACCGCCGAGACCTCGATGCCGGTCCGGAGCGAGTGGTCGCGATTCCAGACCTCCACGTCGCGCTCGACTCCGTCCCACGGCACGATCTCGTCGACGTCGTCGAGCACGCCGGTCTCGAGGATGATCATCGAGTTGAGGATCTTGAACGTCGACGCCGGCAGGCGCCGTTCGTCGGCGCGCCCCGCGTCCCAGACGTGCGTCTCGTCCGAGCCGACGGCCCGCAGCACGAACGTGCCGACGATGCCGGCGTCCTCGAACACCGCGCCCCAGTCCGGGCGCTCGACGAGGCGAGCGCTCGACACGGCCGCTCCGGTGGTGGTCGTCGACTGACCGGGTCCGGCCGCTCCGTCGCCGGACGAGCACGCCACGACGACCAGCAGGCCGACGACGAGCACCCACCGGGCTCGAACCGGCGGGAACGACCACGCGGGCTCGGCGAGTTGCGTCGTCAGGTGACGACCTTGACCGTGTCGCCGATGTCGAGCCAGCTCCAGATCAGCTCGGCGTCCTCGGGCAGCACGCGGATGCAGCCCGCCGATGCGCCGTGCAGCTCGTCGGTGCCGACGCTGTCGAGCGGCTGGACGTACTCACCGTTCGGGTACGTCGGGATGCTGTGGAACGCGATCCTCGCGCCCTGGTACTTGCCGTAGGTGAACGCGACGAAGTGGGTCATCTCGGAGTAGTCGCCCGAGATCGTCGACGAGGCCTCGAGCTCCTTCGCGTAGACCTCGTACGTCCCCGGGTCGGGCTGGGACAGCGCGGTCGTGATCGGCATCAGCTCGGTGATCTCGCCCGCCTCGCACAACCAGGTGCGCTGGTTGAACCGGTCGACGACCGCGGCACGCCCGCTGCCGGGACAGGTCGCCGGGTCGGGCGGCAACACGTCGGGACCGACCCACACGCCGAGTTGGTTGGCGGTCTGCGGGCCGACGACGCCGTCGACGACCAGGCCGTTCCGCGCCTGGAACGACTCGACCGCGGCCTCGGTGACCTCGTCGAAGACCTCGTCGGGCCCTTCCTCGAAACGGACACCCGAGGCCACGAGCTGCGACTCGAGGCAGGCGACCTCGGGGTCGGTCATGCCGACCTCGAGCCGGATCGACAGCGTGCATTCCGGGTCGACGACCGAGATCGGCTCGAGCCCCATCGTCTGCCGGACCTCGTCGGCGAGCGCCGGTGCGCCGGCATCTGACTCGCCGCCGGGGATCGCAGCGTCGATCGCAGCCGCGCCGATCGGTTGGGCCGCGGCGTCGCTGACAGCTCCGCTCGTGTCGGCCGCCTGGTCGGCCGCCGCGGCGTCGTCGTCGCCGACGGCGATACCGGGGTCGGTGGTGGCGTCGTCGGCGGGAGGGTCGACATCGGCGGAGGCGACGAACCCGGCGTCGTCCTGGGTCAGCGCGACGACGCCGGCCAATCCCGCCACGCCGACGAGCGCGGCGACGAGCACGACGTACGAGCGAGACATGACCCGGCAAGCCTACGGCCCCGTGCGACCGAGCGCCCCTCGGGCCTCCGCCCTCGACGCGCCGGCACAACTGCGTGGGCGGCAAGCGGCCGAGCGTCGAACGGAAGCACCGAAGCACGGTCGCAACAGGGGCCGGCGGCGCAGCACCCGGCGCCCGTCTCACCGGCCGACCGCGTCGCACCAAGCGAGTGGACCGAGCCCAGAGTGCTCGCAACCAGCCACGTCGCGACGTCGATCACTCCCGCCACGGCGGCGAGGAGCGCGCCAGTTCTCTACGAGACCTGGTTCGCAGCCGAGCTCCGGCGGGCGAGGGCTGCTCGCCCGAGCCCGTGCGCAGCGCGATCAGTCGAGGAAGAGCTCGGCGATCTGGATCGCGTTGAGGGCCGCTCCCTTGCGGAGGTTGTCGTTGCTGACGAACAGCGCGAGGCCGCGCCCGTCGGGCACGCCCGGATCCTGGCGGATGCGACCGACGTAGCTCGGATCACGGCCGGCCGCCTCGAGCGGCGTCGGCACGTGGCTCAGCTCGACCCCGGGCGCCGCCGCCAGCACGTCACAGGCCCGATCGACCGAGATGTGCTCGGCGAACTCGGCGTTGATCGACAGCGAGTGCCCGGTGTAGACGGGCACCCGCACGCACGTGCCCGACACGAGCAGCTCGGGGATGTCGAGGATCTTGCGGCTCTCGTCGCGGAGCTTCTTCTCCTCGTCGGTCTCGTACTCGCCGTCGTCGACGATCGAACCGGCCATCGGCAACACGTTGAAGGCGATCGGCTCGACGAACTTCTCGGGAGCGGGGAACTCGACCGCCGAACCGTCGTGGGTGAGCTCGGCGGCACGGTCGACGACCTCGTGCACCTGCTTGTCGAGCTCGTCGACGCCCGACAGGCCCGCACCCGACACGGCCTGGTACGTCGAGACGACCAGACGGGTCAGCCCGGCGGCATCGTGCAGGGGCTTGAGCACCGGCATCGCAGCCATCGTGGTGCAGTTCGGGTTGGCGATGATGCCCTTGGGCGCCTCGCGGATCAGGTGACCGTTGACCTCGCTGACGATCAGCGGTACCTCGGCGTGCATCCGCCAGGCCGACGAGTTGTCGATGACGGTCGCCCCCGCCGCCGCGAACTTCTCGGCGTAGGCGCGTGACGACGTGGCCCCTGCCGAGAACAGCGCGATGTCGAGACCGGAGGGGTCGGCGACGTCGGCGTCCTCGACCACCACATCGGCGCCCTGCCAGGGCAACGTCGTGCCGGCGGACCGGGCGGACGCGAAGTACCGCATCTCCTCCACGGGGAACCCGCGTTCGTCGAGCAGCCGGCGCATCACGCTGCCGACCTGCCCGGTTGCACCAACGACTCCAACGCGCATGGTCG
Organism: Ilumatobacter sp.; assembly: GCF_030065885.1. Taxonomy (GTDB): domain Bacteria; phylum Actinomycetota; class Acidimicrobiia; order Acidimicrobiales; family Ilumatobacteraceae; genus Ilumatobacter. The sequence continues at coordinate 98,358 of NZ_JASJCS010000001.1, forward strand.
CCAGGCTAACGAGGCCGACGCCGCGACACGCCGCAGGTATCGGCCGCACACGGACCGCGTCGAGCGAGCGAACGTCAGGCCAGCTCAGCGCAACGTGGCGAGGGCGGACTCCGCACGCTCGGCGAACGGTGTCGTGCCGTCCTGGCGCGCCGACGTGGCCGCAGCGGCCAGCTGCTCGGCCGCCCGAGCCGTGTCACCGCGCAGGGCGTCCAGCAGGCCGAGCGAGTGGCGCAGCGAGCCCCAGTACATGCCGCCGCCGCCCCACATGTTCAGCACGGCGTGCCGATCGGCCAGCGGTTCGAGCCGAGGGTGCAGCAGCTCGGCGACGTCGGCACGGCCGCAGACCCACGCCGACTCCGCCAGCAGCGCCGCCGACGTGGTGAACGTCGCGTCGTCGCGGAGCGCGTCGATGCCGCGTCCGGCGACGGCATCGAGATGCGCGTTGGCTGCCGCCAGGTCCCCGCTCTGCGCGAGCGCCAGGGCGGCGACGCCCCGGTAGCCGACCCGGTCGGGCGCCGCCTCCGCGAGCCCGACCAGGATCGGCGCCACCGCCGCACCGTCGCCGCTCAGGAGACGCATGGTCACGAGCTGGCTGACGTAGCACTCGTAGGCGTCGCCGCTGTCCGGATCCGACCAGCGCTCGAGTGCCGCGTGCGCCCGCGATTCGCCGCGTTCCGGTCGCCCGGTCGCGATGTCGTGGAGCGCCGACCACGCCTCGACCCACCAGCGAACCCTGCCGAACTGCATGTCGCGCACGAGCTCCTCGGCGTACCGCAACGGCGGGCCGACGGCGCCGATGCGCCCGAGCTCGAACAGCGTGTAGATCTCGTAGGTCAAGGCGAGCACCTGGAGCTCAGGCCGGTCGGCTCGACGGGCGACGGCCTGCGCATCGATCGCGAGCGCGAGCCGCCCGTCGGCGTCGGTCGGCCGGAGCAAGCTCTGGAGCTTGCCGGTCATCGCACGGGCGACGGTGTCGCGCCGGCCGACCCGGTCGGCAGTTGCGACCGCCTCGTCGGCGAGCCGGCGGGCCTCGGCCAGGTCGCGCTCGTAGTGCGCACCGGCGAGGTCGGTCAGGAGTTGCACGGACGCGTCGGTCGGCGGCTCGCCGATGCGTGTGATCGCCTCGCGCTGCAGCGCCATCAGCTCGGCACCGTGACGCTGCGGGGACGTCCGTTCCCCGAGCAGGCGGACCCCCTCGGCGAACCGCTCGGTGTCGTCGTGGCGACGACCGAACGCGATGAGCTCGCGCGCCCAGCGCTCACCGTCGTCGAGTCGTCCACCTCGGACGTGGCAGCGCGCCAGCCGGTCGATCAGGACGCCCGCCAGCGCGCGGTCGCTCGCTTCGAGCTCGGCGCAGTACGGCTCGAGGGCGCGCAGCAGCACCAACGCGTCGCGGTAGAGGTCCGAGGCGAGCAGGTCGTCGACGGCGACGACGACGGCGTCGGCCGCCGGGGTGAGGTCGCCGTCGGGGAGGGCCGCGCCGAGGTGCCAGGCCACCAGCGTCCGCCGCCGCGGGCCGGAGATCGACCAGGTCGCCGCCGCTGCAGCCGCGATCTCGAGATGGAGCGCCGGCCGAGGCGTCGAGACGTCGAGCAACTCGATCGCCGCGTCCGCGATGCGGAAGTGCCCGTCGGCGCCGTCCTCGATCAGCCGTCGGCGTCGCGCCTCGTCGAGGTCGGCGAGCACCCGGTGACCGCCGAGCGACGGCAGCCGGATCATCAACTCGACGGGGAACTCCGGTCCGGCGAGCGCAGCGGCGGTGAGCACCGGCTCGAGTCGGGCAGCCAGCTCGCCGCTCGGTCGCGCCGGTGCCATGTCGTCGACCGGGATCGTCGACCCGAAGGCGATCGCGGTCACAGGTTCCGCAGCGAACGCCACGACGGCGATGCCGAGCTCGCCCGCGCGTCCGATCAGCTGATCGGCGAACGCCAACATCGAGTCGCCGGCCAGGTGGAGGTCGGCGAGCACGACGACACCACCCGGACCGACGCGCTGGACGAGCGCCTCGTTGGCGGCGCCGGGGTGCTCCGGCCGGCCCTCGACGTCGAGCAGTGGCCACACCGCGCGGTCGACGGGCTCGAACGGCGATCGATCCGAGGCCGACGTTCGCACCACGAGCGTGCGTCGCAGATCGTGCTGGACGCGGAGGCAGACATCGGCGACGAGCGCCGCTCGCGCGGCCGCCGTCGCCGCGACGACCACCACCGACGCGCCGGCAGGGCGAAGCCGCTCGACGATGTCGTCGACGATGGCCTGCTGCGGCCCGGCTGCAGTACCGCCGCTCGCATCCGACGCGATCAGGTGGCCGGCCGCAGCGCGCAACCGCTCGGAGGGCTCGAGATCGAACTCCGCTCGCATCCGGGCGCACGCCCGGTCGTAGGCGAGCGCCGCCGCGTCTCGGCGACCGAGCGCAGCGTGCGCACGAACGAGCTGTTCGACCGACCGCTCGCGCCACGGTGCCACCTCGACCCGCCTCTCGAGCTCGTCGACGACGTCGGATGCGCGCCCGAGCCCGAGCTCGGCATCGACGAGGTGGTCCTGGGCCCGTTCGAGGACGAGGCCGAGCCGATGTCGCTCTGCGGTCGCCTCCTCGTCGGCAACCAGCTCGGGGAACGGCTCGGCCCACAGATCGATCGCATCGGCGAGATCGGCCCGACCGGGCAGGTAGCGACCGGCGACGACCGCGCGCACGCCCTCGCCCACGAGACGCTCGAAGCGGTGGACGTCGACCGCGTCGGCGGGGACGGCGAGGCGGTACCCCTGCTCGCCGGTGACGACGACCGTGGACGCCCCGGCCTCGCGCAGCGCCGCCCGGAGCGTCGAGAGGTGCACGTGCAAGGTCGACTTGGCCTTCGCCCCGGCACCTCGCCCCCAGACCGCGTCGACGAGCGCCTCCGGCGTCACGAACTCGGGCGCGGCGAGGGCGAGCCGCGCGAGCACCTGTCGTCGCCGCTCGCCGCCGATCGACACCTCGTTGCCGCCCACCAGGCAGCGGAGTCCACCGAGCACCTGGACGGCGACGTCGCCGCTCATGGTCGGCACCGTAGCGAGCGCAGGCCCGGTTGTCTTCAGCGACGCTTAAGCGGCGCCTGGTGAACTGCCGGCATGGCGGAACACACCCTGTGGCCGGGTGGCCGGCGTCGACCACTCCGGCTCCTCGTCTCCGGCGCGCTCGTCGGCACGCTCGTGGCCCCGGCGCTCTCGTCGAACCCGACATCGCCGGTACACGCCGCCGTCTGCCCGGGCGCGACGGTCGACACCGACGGCGAGCTGCAGGACGCGATCACGCGTGCGAACGACTGCGTCGGCGCCGAGACGATCATCGTCGAGCCGGGCACGTACGCCCCGTTCGAACGCACCGTGAGCGACGACTTGACGATCGAGGCGCGCGATCCCTCGGCCGCGACGTTCCTCGTCGACGGCGAGTTCGGGTTCCAGAACCAGAACCGGCCCTTCGACGTCGTCTCGGCCACGCTCGTGCTGCGCGGCATCCGGATGGAGCAGCGCGACGCCGGCAAGATCGGGTACGTCCGGGTGGCCGACGGCCGCGTCGAGCTCGACGGCGTCGAGCTGATCGGCACGTTCGGCGACGAGAACGGCGGTGGGTGGGGCATCGACGCGACGGACAGCGACGTGGTCGTCACCGACACCGAGCTGGCGAGCATGGACGGCACGGCGCTCGACGTCGACGGCGGCAGCCTGATGATCAGCGGCGCCTACGTCCACGACGGCCACGCCACCGGCGTGTTCGTCCGCGACGCGCCCGTGGAGATCACCGGCAGCCGATTCGTCGCCAACGGCCGTGGCAACTCGTTCGCGAACGGCATCGACGTCTCCAACCCGGGCGGCACGGGCCCGCGCACCGTCACGATCCACTCGACCGTCGTGTCCGGCCATCCCGCCGACGGCATCGTGATCCGCACTGCTGCGGCGCCCGAGTTGGTCGACGTCGAGTTGCGCGGGTCGAGCCGCAGCGACACCGGGTTGGCGATCAGCGGCTCGCCCGGCTTCTCGGTCACCGACAGTTCATTCGACTCGCTGCAGACCGGAGTGAGCACCGGCTCGGACGGCAGCTTCTCCGGCGTGACGATCACCGGCAACTCGGTCGCCGGCGTCCAGTCCTCGAACACCAACGAGCTGCAGTTCACGAACTCGTCGATCACCGGCAACGCGGTCGACTGTGCGTTCGACCGCGGCTCGTTCGCGGTCGACAACGGTGGCAACTCGGACAGCGACGGCACGTGCGGGTTCACGGCGAACACGCCGCCGACGGTCGAGCCGAACGCGTCCCCGCAGGTGGCGATCGCGCCGATCGTGGTCGACGTGAGCGCCGGTGCCGATGATGCCGACGGGACGATCACCGGCTACCTGTGGAACGGCGCGACGACGCCCGTCGCCGCGTCGTCGCAGCGGTTCGCGTACGCCGAGGCCGGAACGTACGAGGTCTCGGTCCAGGCGATCGACGACGACGGTGCGGTCAGCGACCTGGCGACGGCCACCATCGTCGTGCTGCCCGAGCCGGCGCCACGATCGAGCCTCGTCGAGCTCACGGTCGGCTGGCCGACGGCCGACGAACAGCCAGACGCAGACGTGCGGTTCTCGAACACCGACGGGGTGCACACGATCGACCTCCCGCGGCGTTCGTGCGTCTCGGACGAGACGGTGTGCAGCGGGCATGGTGTCGTACCGCCGTCGGACGGTGAACCGTACGCGGTCGCCGTGACCGGCCTGCCGGCCGGCTGGACCTGGCTGCTCGACGGCGACTGTGCACCGGGTCCCCATGCGGTGCCCGACGGCTGGTTCGACGTGGCGCCCTCGTCGAGCACGACGTGCACGATCGAGATCTCCCAGCCCTCGCCGCCGCCTCCGGCTGCGGGTGCCGCCGAGGTGACCCTCGACGTGACGTTCGACGGGGACTGGGCGGCCGACGCCGTCAGCGACCCGACCCTGCTGCTGCAGGGCACGACCGTGTCCAGCGGCTCGTGCTCGCCACCGGCGTGCTCGCTCGGCGCGTGGTGGGACGACACGTCGGTGACGGTCGCCCCCGACGTCGAGTTGGTGGGGGTGCCCGGCAACTGGCTCGCCACGTTCTCGGACGCCTGCTCGGGCCTGACCACCACGACCGCCGTGCTGGCCGGCGTGACGCCCGGCGCCACACCGAGGTGCACGATCGGGCTCGTCCGCGTCGGCGCCGACCCGGTCACACCGACCGCCGGGCTCGTCGACGTCGAGGTCGTGTGGCGACCGCTCGCGACCAGCGTCGACACCGGCGCGCCGGGCACCGGCCTTCGCTTGACCGACGGCGTCACGACGCTGACCCTCGGCTGGGACGAACTGTCCCCCGGCTGCGGGGACCCCGGCGGCCCCTGCGCCGGACGCGCCGCGGTGCCGGCATCGGTCGCTCCGGGGTACCTCCCGTCGGTCGCCGACCTCCCCATCACGTGGTCGACGCTGCTCGACGGCGACTGTGCCTCCACGGCGGACGGCGGCGCCGCCGTCGACGGCAGCAGCGGCTGGTTCAGCGTCGAGCCGGGTTCGCGCCTGGGTTGCCGCATCGTGCTGATCGAGCACCCGTCGCCGGTCCCGACCAACGGCGCGCTGCTCGGCCTGACCGTCCGGTGGGAGAGCGACCAGCCCGACGCGGGCGCCGATGCCGGCGCATGGTCGCTCGAGGTCGGCACCGCACCGGCGAGCACCGATCTGGACGCCCTGCTGGTCGATCGGTCGTCCGGATCGAGCTGCGCAGGCAACGAGGCGATCGTCAACGGGTGCGAGGCCACGGGCGTGCCGCTCCCCGACCTCGACGGGACGCTGACGATCGACGGGCCCGACGGCTGGACCGCGACGTTCACCGGTGACTGCGCCGACGGCCCCGGCGGTCCGGCCGTGAGGCTCGCGCCGGCGACCCGTGCGACGTGCACGATCACGTTCGTGAAGATCGGCGCGGGCACACCGGGTGCGGCGGGCGTCGTGGCCCTGACCGTCACATCTCCGAGCGTCCCGGCCGCGTTCTCGTCGATCGAGCTCGCCGCCGACGGCGGCGCCACGACGAGCGTCGGCCGGGACGACCTCTGGTCGGGTGTCGCGCTGCCCTGCGACACGGCCAGCCCGACCGGATGTCTCGGCTCGGTCGCCGCCCCGCCCGGCACCTACGCCGTCGACGTCCGCGGGTTGCCGCCTGGCTGGACGTTCCGCCTCTCGGGCGACTGCGCGTTCGAGGCGTCGAGCAGCCGGTCACCGAGCGGCTGGTTCGAGGTCGCCGCCGGCGCCCGCTCGACGTGCGACGTCGCTCTCGTCGACACCGGGGCCGCCGTGCAACCCGGCCGCCCGACGACCGACCTGGAGCTGGTCTGGACCGGCATCGGCGAGTTCGAGAGCACTGCGCCGGACGCGATCCCCACGATCACGTTCTCGGACGGATCGGGCTCGGTCACCGAGCTCCTCCGTGAGAGCGGCGCCGGCGGTCCGTGCGCCGAGCCCGGCGCACTGCCAACCGGCTGTTCCGGCCTGATCGTCCACGACGTCGGCGATCGGGTCGATCTCGACGCCAACGCCGCATGGCTGCCGGTCGCCGACGGACGGTGCGCAGCGGTCGGCGAGGACGGTGACGCGACCGTCGTCGAGCTGTTGACCGGCGTGGGTGAACGGGCGACGTGCACGATCCGGCTCCGGCAGATCGCTGAGTCCGAGCCCATCCCGGCGCCGACGGCGCTCCTCGAGGCGACGCCGGTCGCCGGCGACGTGCCACTCGACGTCACGCTCGACGCCTCGTCGTCCGGCCCGGTCAACACGATCGAGAGCTACCGGTTCTCGTTCACGGGCGAATCGTTCGACGCCGCCGGCGACCCGGTCGCCCCGCCGACGCCGTTCGAACTGACGCAGGGCGAACCGGTGCTCGCCACCACGCTGCCGAACGTCGCTCCCGCGACCCGGTGGTTCGTGACCGTCACGACCACCGACCTGTTCGGCCGGTCGACGACGTCGGCGACGACCACCATCGAAGCCGGACCGGTACCACCGCCCCGGCCGCCGGAGGCGGTCGACGACGCGTTCAAGGTCGACCTCGCGACGACCCTCGACGTCGCCGCTCCCGGCGTGCTCGGCAACGACGACGGTGGCGACGCGCCGGTGCTGGTGACCAGTGCGACACCGCCGGCCCACGCCGCCGCGTTCACGCTCTCGGCGGACGGCTCGTTCAGCTACACGCCGACGCCCGAGTTCGTCGGCACCGACACGTTCGAGTACCGGGTGTTCAGCGACCTCGGCTCGGACGTCGGGCTGGTCTCGATCGACGTCGCGGGCCTGGCCGGCGACGTGACCATCGAGGTCGAGTTCCTCGGCGGACCCGTCGAGGACGTCGGGTTCGACGCCGCCGTCTCCTTCCCGAACGCCGTCAGCGCGCTCGCGTCCGAGCCGCTCGCCGTCGAAGCCGGCTGGCCGTTCGCCGACCCCGACAGCTGCTCGGGCGTGCTCTCGGACTGGTTCGAGTTCGACCGGCCCGGCTGCTCCGGAGCGTTCGACGTCACGATCGGCACCGGCGAGCTCCTCCGGCTCGACGCCACCGGTTCGTCCGACTTCGCGCTCCCGCTCTTCGCCGGGGACTGCGCGCCCATCGCCGACGGCGCCGTGATCGACCTCGACGCCACGGGGTCGCCGACGTGCCGCGTGTCGATGGTGCGGACGGTCCAGGGCGACGCCACCGGTGCCGCGCTGCACCTGACACAGCGCTGGGTCGGCGAGCCCGACACCGCGTCGTCGCCCGACGTGACGGTCACCACTGCGGGCGTCGTCACGCTCGGGCCCGCGCCGTTGGACGTCGACCCGATCCTCGACGCTCCCTGCCCGCCGCCCGCCGCCGGCCAGACGCCCGGGCAAGCCCTCGCTGCGTGTGTCGCGGCGGTCGACGACTGTCCGAGTCACGACGCCGGCTGCCAGGCGTTCGTCGCGCTCCCCGTGGGCGACGGCGCCGACGTCACGATCGAGGTCGAACCCACCCCGGGCTGGCAGACGCACCTGCTCGGCGACTGCGGCCCGACCGGCGAACTGGGCACGATCGCGCCGGGCACGCTGGTCATCTGCGAGGTGGTCCACGTGGCGTCAGAGCAGCGGGGCGGCGTGCTGTTCGAATGGTCGATCGACCCCGACGAGGCCTTCTTCGGACCGCTCGGCCCGCGGCCCGACATCCGGGTCGATGCCCGGCTGGTCGACGGCGCGACGACAGTCGCCGAGGCGGCGTACGCCGACGCGCTGCCACCACAGGACCAGCCGGCGCTCGACTGCAGCGAACCCGACACGACCGTCGACGACCTGCCGGCGACGTGCCGCCGGTTCGTCCCGGTCGACGCCGGCTCCTACGCCCTGGCGCTCGACAACGAGTTCGACGACCTCTGGGATGCGACACCCGCCGGCGACTGCGGCCCCGGCACGATCGACGTGGCAGCGGCCGAGCTGACGATCTGCACGATCGCGCTGGCGCCGACCCGGCCGGCATTCGCAGCGGGCGGCACGACACGCGTGCTCGCAGAGGGCACTGGCGCCGACACACCGCTCAACATCGGACTCGGCTTCGACGAGCCGACACCGGCGGGCTACCAGCTGGCGGTCGAGATCCTCACCGGCGACGCCTACGGGCAGGCTGCCCGTGCTCGTGCGCTCCCGGACCCGGCGTCGCCGGCCGACGTCGCCGGCGCGTCGAGCGTCGTGACGCTGCCGACCGGCACCCTGCGCCACACCGTCTCACTGGGCCTCGTCGCCGACGGGCTCGAGGAGGCCGACGAGGGCTTCGTCGTGGCGATCGAGGAGGTGGACAGCGGTCGTCGATTGCTCGTCCACGTCGTGGTCGAGGACGACGACACTGCGCCGGTGATCCAGGACGTGCTCGCCGACTTCGAGGCTGGGCCGTCGCCGCTCCGCAACCGGTTCGCCGCCGACGCCGTGGACGGCGACGGGGACATCGTCGAGTACCGGTGGGCGCTCCAGCCGTCGGGCCGGAGCTGGACGACCGGCACGCCCGACCTCGACGTGGTGATGACCGATGTCGGCGTGAACACGCTGCGCGTCGTGGCGGTCGACGCGGGCGGCAACGAGTCGACGCCGATGACCGTCGACGTCGTCGTCGAGCCGACGACCCTGACGGTCACCCCTGCGGTGGCGGTCGAAGGCGACAGCGCCGGCCCGCTGAACCGCCCGTGGAGCGTCGCCGGCGACCTCGCACGCGCCCTCGAGGTCGAACTGCGAGTCGGTCCGACCGGGCCGACCACGCTGCTGTCGCGGCCTGCGGTGATGGCGTCGTCGTGCGCGTTCGGTCGGGATGCGGCGGGCGACGACACCGACGTGACCGTCGGCACCGGTCCGTCCGCGCTGCCGATCGTCGTGTGCCGCGACGACGACGTCGAGCGCGACGCGACGCTGCTCGTCGAGCTCGTCGTGCCCGGCGACGTGCCGGGCGACGAGACCGTGGTCCTCTCGCGAACGCTGACGATCCGCGACGACGACCGCTACGACCTCGAACCGATCACCATCCGGGAGGCCGACGTCGATCTCTCCTTCGCCGGCGGCGAGGTCACAAGACGGCTCGACGACGGGCGGCCGCCGTGGTACTCGTCCCCGCCCGCGCAGGTGCTCCTCGCCGGCACGGGTGGCGTCGGAGCGACGTGCTCACCGCTCCTCGGCGGCACCGGGCAGGACGTCGGCCTCCGCCTCGTCGGCTCGCCGTCGGTGTCGGCGGTCGTCGAACCACAGGGGGCCGAGGTCGACGTCGTGGTGTGCGCCGACAACCTGTTCGAGGCACCCGCCGTCTACGACCTGGTGCTCGTCGCCCCGGACGGCTCGGTCGACTCGACCACCGTGACCGTGCTCGACAACGACCAGCCGCCCACGATCACCACGACCGGCGTGACGGTCGAGGAGTCGTCCACGAATGCCACTCGGAAGGTCTCGATCGGCGTCGTGCCGGTGTCGTACGTGCGCTCGGTGCTGGTGCTCACGCCGCCGTCGGGCGACGCGACGCCCGGCGTGTGCCTCCCCGGCTCACCCGCCGACTTCGAACCGCTCCCGGGCGAGATCGTCCAGATCCCGGCCGACGCATCGGGCTTCGACGTCGACGTGACGATCTGCGGCGACACGCCGCTCGACGACGACGGCTCCTTCTCGCTGCTCCTCGCCCGACCGCCGGCCACGCCGGAGCAGCTGCTCGCTCCCGAGGTGTACGCGACGGTGCAGGTCGAGATCGTCGACGTCGACGCGCCCGAGGTCTCGGTTGCCGACGTGACCGTGGTCGAGGGAACCGGCGGGTCGACGACTGCGGTGGTCACGGTCTCGGCGAGCGGCCTCGGCGTTCCCGTCGGGGTGGAGTACCGGACGCTGCCCGGCGGCGACGCGCCCGGCGGGGCGGCACTCCCCGCCAAGGACTACGAGCACACGGAGGGATCGCTGGCGCCGCAGCCCGCTCCGTGGAGCCGCACGATCGAGATCCCGATCGTCGGCGACCTGCTCGAGGAGGGCGATCAGGCGTTCCGGGTCGAGATCACGACGAGCGGGGCCGGCGTCACCAAGGGGTCGGCCCAGGTCACGATCCTCGACGACGACGACATCGTCGTGAACGTCGCCGGCGCGTCGGTGGTCGAGGGCGATTCGGTCGACCTCGACATCGAGCTCAGCAATCCGTCGGAGTTCCCGGTCGAAGTGGCCTGGGCGACGGCCGACGGAAGCGGGTCCAGGGCCGCGACCGAAGGAGCCGACTACGCGGAGGACTCGTCGACCGCCGTGTTCCCGCCCGGCGCGTCCACCAGGACGATCCGCATCGACACCGTCGCCGATGGCATCACCGAGGGCGACGAGACGTTCCTCGTCGACTTCGAGACGAGTCGCGGTGAGATGTCGAACTCGTCGATCACCGTGACGATCCTCGACGACGGCCCGCCGCGCATCTCGCCGGTGGCCGATCTCGTCGTGGTCGTCCCCGACGGCACGACCGGCCTCACGAAGGTCGGCTGGACCGCGAACGCGATCGACGACGAGGACGGTGCGGTGGCGGTCGTGTGCGATCCGGCGTCGGGCGCCGGCTTCCCCCTCGGCACCGCTCGCGTCGAGTGCACGGCAGAGGATTCGGTCGGCAACACCGACGTCGAGCGCTTCGACGTCACCGTGGTCGAGGAACGGAACGCCGCTGCGGCACTCGTCGGCGACGACCGGATCACCGGGCCCGGCGACGACATCCGAGTCAGAGCGGGCGGCTACCGGCCGTTCGAGCCCGTGCGGATCGAGTTGCGGTCGGATCCGATCGTGCTCGGCACATCCAGCGCGGACGCACAGGGCGTCGTCGACGTCACCGTCACCATCCCCGCCGACGCACCGATCGGCGACCACGACGTCGCGATCGTCCCGGTCGACGAGTCCAGTCCGAGCAGCGTGACCCTGCTCCCGATCAGCGTCGCCCGGGTGCCGGTCGGCACCTTGCCGGCAACCGGCGGGGGCATCGGCTGGTCGCTCGCGCTCGCGGCGTCGATGGTGGCGAGCGGACTGCTGGTGTTCGCAGCCGCGCTGCGGGGCGGCCGGTGGATCTGGCGCGGCAGGGGCGAGCTCGCGGCTACGTCACCTCGGCGACCAACCACCAGTGGCGGGGGTTGACGCCCTCGAACGTGCGCATCGACGCGTCGATCGCCCGGAGCTTGCTCTTCGGGTTGGTCCAGACCTCGATCTTGGTGAGCTGCGGCGCGAGCGGGCCGGTGACGACGTCGGGATGCAGCCGCGAGGCCTGCCATGCGACCCGGGTGACGAAGCGCTGACGCGACAGCCAGTCGCCGACACGGGGCACTCGATACAGGCTGCGCACGACCGACCCGGCGGGCACGACGATCGGGTCGGCAGCGGCATGCCCACGGAAGTTGAGCGCGATCTTGCCGCCCGGGCGCACCACGCGCACGGCCTCGGAGGCGAGCTCGAGCGCGTCGTCCTCGTCGCAGTGCTGGAGCGTGATGTAGCTGAACGCGAGATCGGCGGTGTTGGGGGCCAGGTCGAGCGTTCGGCCGTCGGGTACCTCGAGCGTGGTCAGCCGCTCGACCTTGCCGAACCGGCCGACCGTCTCGTAGCAGCGTTCGAGGAAGCCCTGATCGAGGTCGCAGGCGATCACCGACCCGTACTCGCGGGTGAACGCACAGGTCATGCGACCGATGCCGGCGCCGATCTCGACCACGGTGCGCTGCTGGTTCTCGGGGTCGCGCAGCCCGAACGTCTCGAGGTACGCGGGCACCTCGTCGTCGCCGGTGGCGACGAACTCGGCGAGGGTCAGCTCGTCGCCGGTGGCGTTGTTGAACACCCAGCCGGTCTCGCGCACGACGTCGTCGCCGCTGATCATGCGCTCGGAGACGCGGCCCGCCGCCTTCCAGGGGATCAGTTGGCTACGCCGCCGCATGGGCTCGAATTGTGCCAGACCGGTCGGCGGTTTGCTCCGCGTCGGTGAGCCCACTCACCGGCGCTCGGGCAGCGGCCCGGCGTACCCCTCGCCGGAGTCGAGGCCGAACGCGGTGTGCAGCGCCCGCGCGGCCCGCTCGAGGTCGGCACTGGCGACCACGACCGAGATCCGGATGGTCGAGGTCGAGATCATCTCGATGTTGACGTCCTCGTCGGCGAGCGTGCGGAACATCGAGGCCGCGATGCCCGGCGACGACTTCATGCCGGCCCCGACGAGCGACACCTTGGCGATGTCGTTGTCGTGGGTGACACCCTTCGCCCCGATCTCCTCGGCGACGCGGGCGACGATGTCCTCGGCCACCTTCATGTCCGACATCGGCATCGTGAAGCTGATGTCGGTGGTGCCGTCGGTCGAGGTGTTCTGCACGATCATGTCGACGTTGACGCTGGCACCGGCGAGCGGCTCGAACAGCGCCGCCGAGATGCCAGGCCGGTCGGGCACACCGAGCACCGTCACCTTGGCCTCGGTGGTGTCGGTGACGACGCCGCGGATGATCGGATCTTCCATGGAGGGCTCCTCGGTGGTGACCCACGTGCCGGACTCCCAGGTGAAGGCCGAGCGCACGTGGAGCGAAACGTTGTGGTTGCGGGCGAACTCGACGGAGCGCAGCGCCAGCACCTTCGACCCGGCGCCCGCCATCTCGAGCATCTCGTCGAAGTTGATGCGCTGGAGCTTGCGGGCCTGCGGGATGATGCGCGGATCGGCCGAGAAGACGCCGGTGACGTCGGTGTAGATCTCGCAGGCCGCAGCGTCGAGGGCCTTCGCCATGGCCGAGGCGGTGAGATCGGAGGCGCCGCGGCCCATCGTGGTGATCTCCTTGGCCGTGGACACGCCCTGGAACCCGGCGATGACGCACACCTTGCCCTCGCCGAGTGCTTTCCTCACGCGGTCGCCCTTGACCTCGATGATCTTGGCCTTGCGGTGCTCGGTGTCGGTGATGATCCCGACCTGGCTGCCGGTGAAGCTGATCGCATCGACGCCACGGTCGTGGAGCGCCATCGTCATGAGTGCCGCAGTGACGCGCTCCCCCGTGGTCAGCAGCATGTCCATCTCGCGGCCGGGCTGGTTGTCCGAGACGGAGTCGGCGAGCGAGATGAGGTTGTCGGTCGCCTTGCCCATGGCCGAGACGACGACCACGACGTCGTTGCCGTGCCGCTTCGTGATGGCGACGTTGTCGGCGCAGGCCCGGATGCGATCGGGATCGGCGACCGACGTGCCGCCGTACTTCTGAACGATCAGTGCCACGGGTACGGGAGCCTATGCCGCGTCGCCGCCGACCCTCGCCACCGATTCGGAAACTCGCACCAGGACCGGCGCGGCCCGCCCGGGCCGGATCAGGACGTCGGCGGCATGGCCAGCGAGACCACCTCGAACTCGAGCAGGCTCGCACCGGTCGCGACGGCGTGCTGGGGCTTGGCCTCGCCCGTGCCGTCGTCGTCGTGCGTCTCACGGTGCTGGTGCTGGAAGGCCTGGCCGGTGCGCCAGTTCTGGAACGCCTCCTCGGACTCCCACCGGGTGACGACGAAGTAGCGGTCGTCACCGGCGATCGGCCGCAGCAGCATGAACTCCTCGAACCCGGGCTCCTGGTCGACCATGCCGGCGCGGGCGGCGAAGCGCTTCTCGAGCTCGGGCCCGGCACCCTCGGGCACCTCGATCGCGTTGATCTTCACGACTGACATGTCGAGATGGTGGCATGTGCGGACGCCAGATTCCTCATGCGCTCCGGGCCGGCACGAGTCGGTCACGAACGTGTCGACGGCCGGTCGATCTACCAGTCGATGTCGAAGTACGAGTCGTCGGGCGGCGGCGTGACGACCGTGACCGGCGCGCCCGGCACCACCGTGACGTCACTGAAGGCGACCACCGCCACGTGACCGCCCTCGCTGATGCCGGCGCTCATGAACGACTCGGCCGATGCGAGCGGGGTCACGGTGCCGGTGACGAGGTCGATCAGCTGGAGATCGGCGCTGCCCTCGTCACCGAGCTCGATCGCCAGCAGCCGGCCGCCGAGCATGCCGACGGGTAGCACGGCGAGGCCGGATCCGACGATCGGATTGTCCTGCACCACGGGCGCGCCGTCGGGCGGGATGCGATGCAGATCGCCGGCAGCCGTGAGCACGAGGAGGTCGTCGCCGCCGAAGCCGGCCCAGTCGATCGCAGTGGGCGCATCGTAGGAGTCGGGAGGTGATGCGGTGACGTACTGGACCACCCCGCCGACGGTCTCGACGACCACGCGATCGGCGGGCGTGAGCACCCAGAGGTCGGGCTGTTCGGGGTCGGGGAGGCAGAGGTCGGAGGTCACGTAGGCCAGCCGCGTGCCGTCGGTCGACAGCCCCACCCACGACCCGGTGGCGACCCTGTCGATGTCACCGCTGACGAGGTCGATCCGCCCGATCGAGCCCTTCGACGACTCGCAGCCGTACCACGAGTCCTCGTAGCCCTCGTTGAAGTAGGCGCTCCGGCGGTCGGACGTGAGCCGGAGCCCGCCACGGAAGACGCCGTCGCCGTTGAAGAATTCCTCGACGACGCGCAGCACGGTGCCGGTCGCCACGTCGATCTCGACCAGGTCGGTCCCGGTGGTGACGAATGCCGTCTCCGGCGCCGGCCCGTCTGGCGTCGGCGTCCCGCCGTCGTCGCGGGCTGGTGCCGTCGTCGGGACCGGCGGTTCCGTCGTGACCGGAACGGTCATCGGTGCCGTGGTCGGCGGCGCCGTCGTCGCCGGAGCCGGCGCGGTCGCCGGCGCCGTGGTGTCGACCGGCGTGGTGGTGGCAGCCGGCGCGGTGGTCGCCGGTGGTGGGATCGTCGGTCCGGTCGAGGCGGTGGTCGCCGCCGGGGCAGTACCGTCGGAGCTGCTCACCGAGTCGGATCGCGAGCACGCGGTGAGGGCGAGCAACGCGACGGCCGACACGGTCATCGCCACGCGAGCGGGCCGGCCTCGGGAGCCGAGGCCGGCCGGTGGTCGATCACCGATCATCGGCTCATGCTGGCACGTCGAGCGGTGAGCTGCGGGGCACGCGTCATCGATGTGACATCCGCCCCACCACACCCAACCATCCCGCAACCCCGACCCACGAACAACACCGCACGTCATCGATGTGACATCCGCCCCGCCACACCCAACCATCCCGGCACCCCCGACCAACAACACCGCACGTCATCGATGTGACATCCGCCCCACCACACCCAACCATCCCGCCACCCCCGACCAACAACACCGCACGTCATCGATGTGACATCCGCCCGGGCCCAAGTGCCCTGGTGGGGGGTCGGGGACCCGGGCACCCTGGAGGTATGACCGCGATCACGATGCAGATCCCGACGGTGTTGACTGCTGGCTCGATCGAGGCACTCCCCACGGAGGAACTCGGCGGACAGCACGGCATCGAACACCGCATGTTGTGGCACGACGGCACGTCGCGTGCCGGCGTGCTGACGTTGGCCCCCGGGTGCAGCATGCCCGCTCACACCCATGAGGCGAGCCACCACCACATGTGGGTGCTCGACGGTGACGCCGAACTGCTCGGCCGGCGCCTCGGACCCGGTTCGTACGTCCACATCCCGGCCGGCGTCGAACACGACATCGCCACCGTCGACGGGTGCAGCGTGTACTACCTCTACCTCGTGCAGCCGGAGGCCATTCGGACCGATTGAGCGACGATCACGGGGCGAGCAGCGGGCCGAGCAACCGGGCGGCTTCACGTTCGAACGTGCCCGGCTCGTAGCGGATCGCCAGCGCACCCGCGCCGACGAACTCGTCGACGTTGTCCGACCGGTTGTCGATCAGCAGCGTGGTCGACAGGTCGCCCGACAGCGCGAGGAGTTCGCGCGCCCGGAGCGCCATCGCGACTTTGCTCTCGGACGCGATCTCGGCGCTGGTGACGATCACGTCGACGTGCCGGTCGAGGCCGCACGCGGCCGCGATGCCCGCGAACTCCCAGGGGTTGACCGTCACGACGGCCTGCGGCACGGCGCCGTCCAACCGTTCGAGCCACGCACGAGCCTCGGGGAACCACGCGATGCGACGCCAGACGGCTCGCAGGTGCCGGGCGATCGCAGCCCGCGACATCGGCAGCTTCTCGGCAAGCGGTGCGATCAGGTCGTTCAGCGATGCGCGCCCGAGCATCCAGTCGGCGACCCACGCCGGGTGGGCGTCGACGACGCCGTCGTACACGGCGGTCCACTGTGGGACCTCGTCGGGAGGGATCCGCATGAACCGCTCGTCGCAGAGCGTGTCACCGAAGTCCCAGCACACGAGGTCGATCGCAGCCGTCACCCGTCCGACGGTAGCCACGGACGGGCGACGGCCCGGCGCGACGACGCAGGACCTGATCGCCGACTCGACGAGCGCGTTCCGTGTCGCCGAGCTCGGCCCACAACAGGCCACCGCTCCTGACGTGGTTCAGGTAGCGCTTCTCGGTGCCGATCGCCACGTGGCGGTCGGCCGCCCAGGCGAGCCGCGCCCGCCAGTCGCCGAGGCCGAGCTGGCGCTCGAGCCGCGCCACCCGTTCGTGGACGGGCGCCGAGTCGGGGAACTTGCGGAGGCCGAGCAGGTCGCTCCGGATGATGCGGTCGAGCTCGCGATCGCCGGTCACCCACTCGGGCGGCACCTCGAAGAGCGGCTCGAGGAGCCGATGCGTCCGCCGTTGCATCTCGCGAACCTGCTGCTCGGGATCCCAGCCGGCGAGCTTGCCGTCGGCGTCGCCCACGTCGACCTCACCGACTCCGACGAACACCACCGCGCCGCGCGTGGGGTCGTGGTAGGCCTTGCCGCGATGGCCCCACCGCTCGGCAGCGGTGATCACGACGGACGCCCACTCGCGCTCGGCCGCCTCGTGCGCCCGTCGATCGCGCCGCCGTCCCACGCCGGGCGATGCTACGGGACGATTCCGAACCGCTTGCGGGTTCGGAACGTTCGTTCCAGCCCGGGTGACAATCCGGTAGGTGTCTGCCAGACTCTCGGGATGACCCTCGTCGACGCCGACAACGCCCACGCGCCGAGGATCCTCACCGAGCTCCCCGGCCCGCGGGCGCGGGTGGTGATCGAGCGCGACGAGCGGGTGTGCAGCCCGTCGTTGACGCGCGTCTACCCGCTCGTCGTCGAACGCGGCGACGGTGCGATCATCGAGGACGTCGACGGCAACCGGTTCCTCGACTTCAACGCCGGGATCGCGGTCGCGGCCGCCGGCCACGCTCATCCAGTCGTCAACGCCGCGATCCATGCGCAGGTCGACGCGTGTCTGCACTACTGCTCGTCCGACTTCTACCACCCGGTCCACGCCGAGCTGTGCGAGCGGCTCGCCGCGACCGCCCCGATGGGTCCGAGCCGCGTGTTCCTCGCCAACTCCGGCACCGAGGCCGTCGAGGGCGCGCTCAAGCTGGCCCGCCACCACACCCGGCGTCCGAACGTCATCGCGTTCTACGGCGCGTTCCACGGGCGCTCGCTCGGCAGCCTGTCGCTGACGTCGTCGAAGGCGAAGTACCGGAGCGGCTTCGGCATCGTGACGCCGGGCAGCTACCACGCCCCGTTCGCCTTCGACGGCGAGCTGACAGGCGCCGACTACATCGAGCAGGTGCTGTTCGAGAGGATGACCGAGCCGGGCGACGTGGCGGCGATCTTCGTCGAGCCGATCCAGGGCGAGGGTGGCTACATCGTGCCGCCGGCTGGCTGGCTGGGCGCGCTGCGCGAGCTGTGCGACCGCCACGGCATCCTGCTCGTCGTGGACGAGGTCCAGTCGGGCATCGGGCGCACCGGCACGATGTGGGCGTGCGAGCACGACGGCGTCGCGCCCGACATCATCACCGCCGGCAAGGGCCTGGCGAGCGGGCTCCCGCTGGCAGCGATCATCGCCCGCGACGACATCATGCAGTGGGCGCCGGGCAAGCACGGCTCGACGTTCGGCGGCAACCCGGTGGCCTGCGCCGCCGCGCTCGCCACACTCGACCTGGTCGAGGATGAGCTCGCCGCCAATGCTGCGTCCGTCGGCGCACATCTGATCGACTCGCTCCGCGGCATCGCGGCCGACCAGCCGCTGATCACCGAGGTCCGTGGGCGGGGGCTCATGATCGGGTTCGATCTCGTCGACCACGACACTGCGGTGGCCGTCGAGCGCGGTTGCTTCGAGCGCGGGCTGCTCGTGCTGACGTGCGGCCGGCGCGGCGTGCGGCTCGCGCCACCGCTCGTCATCACGGCGGCACAGGCCGACGCCGCGGTCTCGATCATCGCCGACACGCTCGCCGCACTGTCCTGATGCGCCAGCCCTGCCGCTCCGCCCTCAGCATCCTCCACGAACGAGGTGTGACATGACACTCCCGTCCCACGAATCCGTCGCTGCCGCGGCCGACCGGCTGCTCCGAGCGATGGGCGCCGACCGGTCCGACGGAGACCAGCTCGCTCGGACCCCGATCACCGGACGCTCGCTCGGCCCTGCCGGCTCCGCGGGCGATCTCGACGCAGCCGTCGAACGCGCCGCGACGGCATTCGAGGTCTGGCGCACGACGCCGGCACCGGTGCGCGGCAACGTGATCCGCCGCCTCGGCGAGCTGCTCCGCGAACACAAGGACGTCCTCGGCGAGCTGGTCTCGATCGAGGCCGGCAAGATCCGGTCCGAGGGGCAGGGCGAGGTCCAGGAGATGATCGACATCTGCGACTTCGCGGTCGGGCTGTCACGCCAGCTCCACGGGCTCACGATCGCCTCCGAACGGCCGGGGCACCGGCTGATGGAGACGTGGCACCCGATGGGCCCGGTCGGCGTCATCAGCGCCTTCAACTTCCCGGTCGCGGTGTGGTCGTGGAACGCCACCCTCGCCGTGGTGACCGGCAATCCGATCATCTGGAAGCCGAGCGACAAGACACCGCTCACCGCGCTCGCCTGCGCCGCCCTGTTCCGCCGGGCCGCCGAGGCGGAGGGCGCACCGGACGACCTACTCCAGGTCGTCCTCGGCGGAGCCGACGTCGGCGCCGCGCTCGCCGCCCACGAGGGCGTGCCCGTCGTGTCCGCCACCGGCTCGACCGCCATGGGCCGCAAGGTCGCACCGGTCGTCGCGGCCCGCTTCGGCCGCGCGATCCTCGAGCTCGGCGGCAACAACGCGGCGATCGTCGCTCCGTCCGCGGACCTCGACCTCGCACTGCGCGGCATCGTGTTCTCGGCCGCCGGCACCGCCGGCCAGAGGTGCACCACGCTGCGGCGCGTGATCGCCCACCGCTCGGTCCACGACCAGCTCGTCGAGCGGATCGGCGCCGCCTACGACACGTTGCCGATCGGCGACCCGCTCGCCGACGGCACGCTCGTCGGCCCGCTGATCGACGGCGGCGCACACGACCGGATGCAGGCGGCGCTCGAGGCCGCCGCCGGAGCCGGCGGCAAGCTCGTGGTCGGGGGCGAGCGAGTGCTCGCCGACGAGGCGCCCGATGCGTACTACGCCCGGCCGGCGCTGGTGGCGATGCCCGCGCAGACCGACATCGTCCGCGCCGAGACGTTCGCCCCGATCCTCTACACGGTCGCCTACGACGACCTCGACGAGGCGATCGCGCTGCACAACGGTGTGCCCCAGGGGCTGGCCTCGTCGATCTTCACGACCGATCTGCGCGAGGCCGAGCGGTTCGTGTCGTCGTCGGGCAGCGACTGCGGCATCGCCAACGTCAACATCGGCCCGTCGGGTGCCGAGATCGGCGGCGCGTTCGGCGGCGAGAAGGAGACCGGCGGTGGGCGCGAGTCGGGCTCCGACGCATGGAAGGGCTACATGCGCCGCCAGACGAACACGGTCAACTACTCGACCGAGCTCCCCCTCGCACAAGGGGTCCGGTTCGAGATCTAGTGTCGAGGCGGTGAGCGACCTCGGGGCTGACGCGTTCGACTTCTGGCTGGGTGAGTGGGACTGCGTGTTCGACGGCGGGCACGCCGTCAACACGATCACCCGGGGGTTCGACGGCAAGGTGCTGACCGAGCGGTTCGAGATGGACACGCCGCGCCGTTGGTCCGGCACGAGCCACTCGGTGTACCAGGCCGAGCTCGACCTCTGGCGCCAGACCTGGGTGGACTGCGACGGCAGCTACTGGCACTTCGTCGGCTCGCTGGTCGACGGCCAGCCGTCGTTCGGCACACCGGAACGGGTCGACCGCGACGAGACGTTCAAGCGGATGGTCTTCACCGACATCGCCCCCGACTCGTTCCACTGGCGGTGGGAGTCGTCGCCCGACGGGGAGACGTGGACCGTCAACTGGGAGATCGACTACGCCCGACGCCCGGGCACCGCGTGATGGAGCTGCCGCTCCGACCCCCGATCAAGCCGATGCTGGCCAAGCTGGCGCGGACGATGCCGAGCGACGACGGCCTGCTGTTCGAACCCAAGTGGGACGGCTTCAGGTGCATCGTCTTCCGCGACGGCGACGAGATCGAGCTGACCAGCCGCAACCAGCGGCCGTTCAACCGGTACTTCCCCGAGCTGCTGCACGTGCTGCTCGACGCGCTCCCCGATCGATGCGTGGTCGACGGCGAGATCGTCGTCGCACACGCCGAGGGCAAGGGCCTCGACTTCGATGCCCTGCAGCAGCGCATCCACCCGGCCGCCTCGCGGGTCAACATGCTCGCCGAGCAGACGCCGGCGTCGTTCGTGGCGTTCGACCTGCTGGCACTCGGCGACGAGAACCTGGTCGATGCACCGTTCGGCCGCCGCCGCGAGCTGCTCGAAGAGCACCTGTCCCCGAACGCCGGCGTGCACCTGACCCCGGCGACGACCGACCCGGCCATCGCCGAGCGCTGGTTCACGCGGTTCGAGGGTGCCGGCCTCGACGGCGTGATGGCGAAGCGCCTCGACGGCACCTACACACCCGACAAGCGGACGCTGGTCAAGGTCAAGCACGAGCGCACCGCCGAGTGCGCGGTCGCGGGCTTCCGCATCCACAAGGACGGCGAGGGCGTCGGCTCGCTGCTGCTCGGTCTCTACGACGACGCCGGCCGGCTCCACCACGTCGGCGTGTGCGCCGCGTTCACCGCTGCGTTCCGGCGCGAGCTGGTCGACGATCTCGGCCCGCTCACCGAGGACGCACTCGACGACCACCCGTGGCGCGACTGGGTCGAGGCCGCGGCGCACAGCGACCAGCGGATGCCGGGCGGCTTCTCGCGCTGGAACGTCGACAAGGACCTGTCGTTCGTGCCGGTCCGCATCGAGCGGGTGGTCGAGGTCACGTTCGGCCAGCTCGAGGGCGGCCGGTTCCGCCACGGCGTCAAGTTCCAGCGGTGGCGGCCCGACCGGACGCCAGACTCGTGCCGGTACGAGCAGCTCGACGTCGCCGCGCCGGTGCCCTTCGACGAGCTGCTCGCCGAGACGGGTTCGGGCTGACGCGGGCCGGCGGACCGGCCGAGCCGGCGTCGCAGGCCCGGTCGGCGGGTCGGCAGCCAGGAGGGATCCGGTCGGTCAGCCCGACTCGGCGGTCGTGTCGGTCGGGGCCAGCGTCGTGGTCGTCGACGTCGCGAACGGCGCCGTCGTGCCCGGCGTGGGATCGACGATCTCGACCTGCACCGGCGTCGTACCGACCACCTGCGGGATGGTGGCCGTCGTGCCGTCCGCGTTGGTCACGAGGAAGGTGGTCTCGGCCCCGGACTGGACCCCGATCGTCGTCGTCGCGACCAGCTGGATGGTCCAGGTGCCGGCGACCGAGAACGGGAGCCCCACCGACTCGTCGAGCACCGCGGTGCCGGCGGTGGTCAGCGGGATCGGCTGCTCGTACCCCACGGCCTGCGAGCCGACCGGCGGGAGGAAGCGGAGCCGGAGGTCGGTGATGCCCTCGGCGGGCTCCTCGACCTCGATCTTGATCCCGTTGAGGCCGACTGCGGACGGACCGATGAACACCGTCGCCTCGACGCCCGATGCCGAGTCGTTGAAGGCCACCTCGAGCCGGTAGTCGCCGTCGTCGTCGAGCGGGTCGACGTTGGCGGGCGTCAGCGCGAGGAGCCACCCGCTGAACGCCAGCACGACGATGCCGATCGCAGCTTCCGCATGGAAGGCGCGGCGGAATCGATCGGCGAGCGGTGCGGTCAGCTCGTGCGCCCGGTCGAGGCGCATGGTCACCTGCTGGCGCGCCGCGAGCGAGACCGCCAGCATCGCCGCCACCGCCACCACCTTGAGCAGGAGGACCTGCCCATGGCTGCTGCTGAACAGCGAACCGCCCACCAGACGGACGAGCTGGATCAGACCGGTGATGACGACGACGAACATCGCCGGCATCGAGATCCGGCTGAACGCGCGCGTGGCTTGGACGAGGTCCTCCTCACCCGGCCCGGCGAGGACGACGCGGGCGACCAGCAGTGCCCCGCCGATCCAGACGGCCGATCCGAGGACATGGATCACGTTGACGCCGAAGCCGATCGGTGCCACCGGGCCCTCGACCCGGCTCATCGCCACGGCGATCAGGCCGAAGCCTGGCAGCGCCCACGCCCACATGGCGCTCTGCGGGTCGATGATCCGTTCCGGCCGCATGGCGACCCAGCCCGACGTCGCGATGAACAACAGGCGCAACAACGCGCCGCGGCCCGGCCAGCCGTCGTCGTTGAGATCGAGCCACTTGCCCGGGTTGACGGCCGAGCCGAACGAGATGTTGCCGAAGTCCGCGGCGTAGGCGATCAGGTAGAGGACCGTGCCGAGCAACGCGATGAGCCACGCCGAGCGCAGGAAGCGGACGGTGACGATGTACTCGGGCCCTTCGGGCCACCCGACGCTGATGAGCGCCAGCCCGCCGAAGACGACGAGGATCCCGAGCGTCGAGACCAGGCGGCCGAACCAGAGCGTG
The DNA here is from genome assembly GCF_030065885.1 of Ilumatobacter sp. GTDB lineage: Bacteria > Actinomycetota > Acidimicrobiia > Acidimicrobiales > Ilumatobacteraceae > Ilumatobacter. Next base: position 121,616 of record NZ_JASJCS010000001.1, read on the forward strand.
GCGCCGATGCTCCCCTGGGTCTCGGGCTCGGCCGCAGTGGGAGCGCTCGGCGCGATCGCTGGCACCGTGATGAACGGCGCGGCCGTGGTGGTCGCACCGTTCGTGGCGACCGGCGCGTCGGCAGTGACCGAGAACGTCGACTGGCCCTGCACGATGATCTCGCCGAGGCCGTCGCGGAGGACCCAGGTGACGAAGCACGACCCGCGGGGCACCGGCGTGTTGACGGCGACGGTCACGATCAGGCGGTCGTCGTTGACCTCGGGGATCCCGGTGTTCTGCAGCTCGGGGCAGTTGAGCGTGAGCGAGAGGGCATCGTCGTCCTCCAGCTCCTGGTTGAACGACAGCACGATCTGCTCGGGCGACGCCGGCAGGCTGACGCCGTCGGCCGGTTCGATCGACTGCAGCGAGTTGGTGTCCTGTGCCGCGGCCGAGCCGGGCAGCAACAGCGCCACGAGGATCAGCGACGTCGTCGTCGCCGCCAGCAGGATGCCCAGGCGTGCGGAAACACGGGCTCGCACACTCACGCCGAACACGGTAGCCAGGCGAGGTGTGCGCCCTCTGACATCCCGGCAGGTGGAGCGCTGCGCCGAGGTCGGCTGCCACGGTCGTTCTCCGCCGGGTTCACACCCCATGGGTAGGCTCGGCTCCGATGGCAACTCAGGCGCTCTACCGCCGCTACCGGCCGCGCCGGTTCGACGAGCTCAAGGGGCAGGACCACGTCGTCAAGGCCCTCCGCGACTCGGTCGCGTCGGGTCGTGAGGGCCAGGCGTACCTCTTCTCGGGCCCGCGCGGCACGGGCAAGACATCCGCCGCGCGGATCCTCGCCAAGGTCCTCAACTGCGACAACGAGCACGACGGCGAACCCTGCTGCGAGTGCGAATCGTGCCTTGCGGTCGAGCGCGGCACCAGCTACGACGTGCACGAGCTCGACGCGGCGTCGAACAACGGCGTCGACGCGATCCGCGACCTGGTCGAGAAGGCGTCGCTCGGCACGCCGGGCCGCCACAAGGTGTACATCCTCGACGAGGTCCACATGTTGTCCAGGGCGGCCGAGGCAGCGTTGCTCAAGACGCTCGAGGAGCCACCGCCGCACGTGGTGTTCGTGCTGGCCACGACCGACCCGCAGAAGATGAGCGACACGATCCGGTCGCGCACGCAGCACCTGCAGTTCCACCTCCTGCCGGGCGACACGCTCGCCGCACACGTGAAGTGGGTGGCCGACGACGCGGGCCTCGATCTCTCACAGGCCGCGCTCGACGCCGCGCTGCTCCAGGGCGGGGGTTCGGCGCGCGACACGCTGTCGGCGCTCGAGCTGCTGGCGTCGACCGGCGGCGACGTCAGCGACGTGACCGACCTCGACGAGTTCCTCGCCGCGCTCATCGACCAGGACGCCGGTCGCATCCTGACCGCCATGGGCCATGCCGTCAGCATGGGCCACGACCCCCGCACCATCACCGAGGACATCGTGCGCCACCTCCGCAACGCGTTCCTGTCGCTGATGGCACCCGAACTGGTCGTCATGCCGCCCGACCAACTCGACACCGTGGCCGCACGTGCGCAGCAGCTCGGCCCGGCGACGCTCGTCCGGGCCATCGAGCGGCTGGGCTCGGCGCTGGTCGACATGCGCCACGCGCCCGACCCCCGGATCCTGGTCGAGGTGGCGCTGGTCCAGCTCACCGACGACAGCACGGCCGGAGATGCGGCCGCGCTGCTCGGCCGCATCGACCGTCTCGAGCAACGTGTGAAAGAGCTCGCCGATGCCCCCGTGCGGCCTGCAGCGGCGCCCACCGACCCGGCCACCGGTCGGGCACTCCTCGGCGGCGCAGCCCGCCGACCGGCGAGCGAGCCGACGTCGGCGGCGGCCGCCGCACCTCCGACCGCTGAACCTGCCGCACAACCCGCCGAGGTGCCCGAGCCCGCACCGGCCGCGGCGGCCCAGCCCGCAGCCGCGGCCGTGGCTGCCGTCTCGGTCGCGGACGCCTGGGAGCAGACCGTCAAGGGGCAGCTCAAGCCGCTGGTCCGGGCGCTCTACTCAGCCGGATCGTTCGTCGGCAACGACGGCGACACCTGGCACTTCGACGTCCCGAACGAGCCGCACGGCAAGAAGTGCGCCGAACACCGGCCGGCGGTCGAAGCTGCGCTGTCCGACGCGGTCGGCGCCGCGGTCACGATCGAGTTCGTCGTCGGCGGCAAGCCGACCGGACGCGCCGACGCACCCGCCGCACCCGGCACGCCACCGCCATCCGACGGGGTGCCGACCCCGACCAATGCCGCCGGCGACGCGGCGCCGGTCGCGGCCACCGCCGCGGCGCCCGAGGCCGACGAGGACATCGACCTCGGCGAGCTCACCGACGCGCCGCCCGAATCCGTGCAGACACCGATCGACCGGTTGGCCGAGGCCTTCCCCGGCTCCGAGCTGATCAGCGACGACTGACCACGAGCTACACGAGCGACACGAGCGACACGAGCGACACGAACGATGGCGAGCGCCTACACACCCCCCGTCCAGGCCCTGATCGACGAGCTCGGGCGTCTCCCGGGCATCGGACCGAAGTCGGCCCAACGCATCGCCTTCCATCTGTTGAAGGTCCCGGTCGACGACGCGAACCGCCTGGCGAGCGCGATCCGCGAGGCGAAGGACAAGGTCAGGTTCTGCGAGCGGTGCTTCAACGTGTCCGAGTCCGAGCTCTGCTCGTACTGCTCCGACGACCGCCGCGACTCGAGCATCATCTGCGTCGTCGAGGAGTCGCGCGACATCGTCGCGATCGAGAAGACCGGCGAGTTCAAGGGTCGCTACCACGTCCTGCTCGGCGCGATGAGCCCGCTCGAGGGCATCGGTCCCGAGCAGCTCAAGATCCGCGAACTGCTGAACCGGCTCGGCCCCGAGGGCGTCGAGGAGGTCGTCGTCTGCACCAACCCCAACACCGAGGGCGAGGTCACGGCGATGTACCTGGCGCGGATGCTCAAGCCGCTCGGGCTCGAGGTCACCCGCATCGCGTCGGGCCTGCCGGTCGGCGGCGACCTCGAGTACGCCGACGAGCTCACCCTCGGGCGAGCGCTCGAGGGCCGGCGGTCGATCGACACGTAGCCCCGGGTCAGCCATCCGTGGGCTCGCAGGGCGCTCCCACGCCGCCCGGAGGGCACGCGAACGAGGCGCCATCCTCACCAAGCCGGTAGCGGGCGGACGGGCCGGCTCGATGCGAATGACGCCTCGTTCATACGGAAGAGTTGTCCCCCGTATGTGACGATTACGTTACGGAAATGACGGAACAGTGTCAACCGCCGTTGCGTCAGGGCTCTGCAAAAAGCCGGCGGGGAGCGCGGGTGCGATCACGACGTTCTCGACGAAACCCCGACCCGTCAGGGAACCGTCGTCACGGCGTCCGCAGGATGATCGCGTCGCCCTGCCCGCCGCCACCACAGAGCGCGGCCGCGCCGGTACCGCCGCCGCGGCGGCGGAGCTCGTGCAGCAGGGTCAGCGCCAGCCGGTTGCCGCTCATCCCGATCGGGTGGCCGAGCGCGATCGCGCCACCATTGACGTTGACGACGTCCATCCCGACGCCGAGCTCACGGGTCGACGCGATGCCCACGGCCGCGAACGCCTCGTTGAGCTCGAACAGGTCGAGGTCGCCGACCGCCAGGTCGGTCTTCGACAGCGCCTTGTGGATCGCGTTGGCGGGCTGCAGGTTCAGCGAGGCGTTGTCGGGCCCCGCCACCATGCCGTAGCTGACGATCTCGCCGAGCGGCTCGACGCCTGCGGCGTCCGCGGCAGCCCGCGACATCACGACGAGCGCCGAACCGCCGTCGCTGATCTGCGACGCGTTGCCGGCGGTGATCGACCCCTCCGGGTCGAACGCCGGTCGCAGCTTCCCGAGGCTCTCGGCGGTGGTGCCGGGACGGATCCCCTCGTCGTGTTCGACGAGCACGGGGTCGCCCTTGCGCTGCGGGATCGAGACCGGAACGATCTCGTCGGCCAGCACGCCGTCCTTGGTGGCGGTCGCCGCCCGCTCGTGCGAGGCAGCCGACACCTCGTCCATCTCGGCACGGCTGATGGAGTCACCGGTGTACCGGTCGGTGCCCAGCCCCATCAGGCAGGAGTCGAACGCGCAGAACAGACCGTCGGTGATGATGGCGTCGGTCAGCTCGGTGTGTCCGTACCGGAACCCGCCCCGCGCACCCGCCGCCAGGTAGGGCGCGTTGGTCATCGACTCCATGCCACCGGCGACCACGATGTCGGCGTCGCCGGACTGGATCATCTGGTCGGCCTGGTAGACGGCGTTGAGCCCGGACAGGCAGACCTTGTTGACGTTGACGGCCGGCACGCTCATGGGGATGCCGGCCTTGGCGGCCGCCTGGCGCGACGGCACCTGACCCTGGCCGGCCATGAGGACCTGGCCCATGATCACGTGGTCGACCTGTTCGGGTGCGACACCGGCGCGCTGCAGCGCCTCGGTGATCGCGTGCCCGCCGAGGTCGGCGGCGGTGAGTGAGGAGAGCGCGCCCGACATCTTCCCGATGGGAGTGCGAGCGCCGGCGACGATGACGGATCCAGCCATGGACGAACGCTACCGCGCGGTAGCTCCCCGCCGGAAGTGGGCGGTCGCGACCCGTTCATGTCCTGCGGTTCCACCTGCCGTGTGCGATCGTGGCGCCGTGTCCGAATCGCTCGAGGTGATCGGGGCGGTGCAGAGCTTCGACGGTCGACGGGTGCTCGACGGCGTCGATCTCGACGTGCCGCCCGGCACGGTGGTCGGCCTGCTCGGGCCGAACGGCGCCGGCAAGACGACGCTGATGCGCATCATCTTCGGCGTGCTCGACGCCGACGAGGGCGAGGTCCGGTGGCGTGGCGGCGCGGTCGGCGGTGCGACCCGCCGGACGTGGGGGTACATGCCACAAGAACGCGGTCTCTACCGCGAGATGCGCACGCTCGATCACCTGGTCTGGTTGGCCCGGCTGTACGGCGTCGACCGGGTGCAGGCCCGGCAACGGGCGATCGACCTGCTCGAGCAGTTGGGTCTCGGCGACCGCGCCCGGGATCCGATCCGCGAGCTGTCGGGTGGGATGGCACAGCGCGTCCAGCTCGCAGCCGCAATGGTCCACGGGCCCGAGCTGCTGGTGCTCGACGAGCCGTTCGCCGGGCTCGACCCCGGCGCCGTCGACTTCCTCACCGCCGTCATCCGCGAGCACGTCGACCGGGGTGGCCACCTCGTGTTCTCGAGCCACCAGCTCGACCTCGTCGAGGACCTCTGCGAGTCGATCGTGCTCATCGACCGCGGCCGCGTCGTGATGAGCGGACCCGTGCGCGAGCTGCGTGCGGCGAGCCCCGACCGCTACCTGCGCGTCGACGTCGACGTGCCACCCGACTGGTTGACCGGGCTTCCCGTCCGGGACGTGCGGGGCGACGCGGCGGGTAGCCGGATCCTGCTCGAGCCCGGTGCCGATGCAACGGTCGTGCTCGACGCCGTCCGCCGCCACAGCGAGCTCGTCGACTTCGGCGTCGAGGCGCCGACGCTGTCAGAGCTCTTCCTCGCGGCGACCGGAGTCCGGCGGTGAGCGCCCGGGCGACGCGGCTCGTGATCGAGCGCGAGCTGCGCGAGGCACTCCGCCGCAAGGGCGTCTGGGCGCTGATCGCGCTGACGTTCCTCGGCTCGACGGCGCTGGTGCTGGCACCCGAGTTGATCCCCGACGACGACAACAACCGCGTGATGGTGGTCGGGCCCGACACGCTCGGCGTCGTGGCCGCGCTCGAGTCGACGCCGGTGCGGGACCTGGAGGTGTCCACCGGCATCGACCGCCGCGACGGCGCTGAGGCGATCGCCAACCGCGACGCAGACATGGCGGTGATCCTCGGCGGCCACCCGAACCTGCTCGTCGAGGACGAGGACTCCGACCTCGTGGTCATCGTCCGTGAGATCGTGGCCGACCGCGTCGTCACCGCCCGGCTGACCGACGAAGGCATCGACCCGGCGCGTGTGAACGCGGCATTCGTGGCCGCCGTCCCCGAGGTCGAGCCGATCGAACCGGAACGCGAGGCCCGTGAGGGCGCGGCGTTCGGCGTGACGATGATGCTCTACATCCTGATCGTCATCCTCTCGAGTCAGGTGGCGGGGGCGGTCGCGGTCGAGAAGTCGAACCGGGTCAGCGAGGTCCTGCTGGCGATCGTGCCGCCGAGGTCCTTGCTGTTCGGGAAGGTGATCGGCGTCGGCTGCATCGGCCTGCTCACGCTGATCGCCGGCACCACGCCGGTGATCGTGCGGCTGCTCGCCGGCGGCGACCTCCCAGAGGACCTCGGCCGCACGATCGTGGCGTCGTCGATCTGGTTCGTCGCCGGACTCGCGCTCTACCTGACGGTGGCCGGCGCACTCGGGGCACTCGTCGCCCGGCAGGAGGAGACCGGCGTCGTCGTGTTGCCGCTGACCTTGTTCCTGATCCTCGGCTACGCGCTGGCCATCACGGCGGGCGACTCGACGCTCGGCGCCGTGCTCGCGTACATCCCGCTCCTGTCGCCGATGGTCGAGCCCTACCGGATCGCGATCGGCGCCGGCTCGCCGATCGAGTACGGCGCCTCGATACTGCTGCTGATCGCCGCGGTCGTTCTGGCCAGTCGCGTTGGCGCGGTCGTGTTCAGGCGGGCGATCGTCAGCACGGGTCGACGCTTGAAGCTCCGCGAGGCGCTGGCCGGCACCGACTGATCGGCGAAGGTCACGTCACCGGACGTCGGTCGCGATCACCCGGATCTCGAGGACCACGCTGTCGGTCTGCGCCCGAGCGGCCTGCTCGAGCGTCAGGCCCCGGAGGAACGGCGTCAGGCCCAGCCGCGAGCACGACGCGCCGGCGTCGAACGACATCCGAAGCGGCACCACCACGCCTCCACCCGAGAACTGACCGGTCGAGGAGTCCGTGCAGTCGGCCTCGGCTCGGAGCCGCCACCTCGGGAGCAGCTCGACGAGCTCCCCGTCGTCGCCGTCCTCACACGTGACGTCTCCACCGAGCTCTCGCTCGACGTCGGTGCATGCGCCCGACTCCGCGTCCGAGAGCAGCGCCCACTCGATGTCGATGCGGGCGGGAACCGCACCGACGTTGGCGAGGCAGAGCTCGAGCGGTGCTGCGGTCGCGTTGACCCGGTCCTGTCTGACGACCTCGAACTCGAGATCGCGCACGAGCCCGGTGATCGGGCCGTCGACGCCCTCGGCGCAGGTCGGGTCCGCCTCGTCGGCGAACCCGACGCGCACGTCGTGGGCGAGGTCCACCTCACCGCTGCTGAGCGTGATGGGGCCGATCGTCACCACGTCGCTGAGCAGCGCCACGACACCGGCGCCGAGCACGAGGCTCACCGCCAGCCCGGCGGCGAGCGCGCTGCGAATCGACCAGCGACCGAGCCGCCCGGTCATGACGAGCCCTCCGGATCGGCAAGGGTGTTGCGTGCGTCCCTGCCCTCGATCACCAGGTCGTACTGGACGGCATCGGTCTGCGCCAGGATGGCCGCCAGCTCGGCGTCCGGGTCTCGGGCCAGGACGTGCTGGTAGGTCGCCCGGAGCCGGCACACCGCACCAGGTGGTATGGCACCGAGCGGCGCGACATGGTTGACGGCGCGCTCGCGCCGTGCGGTGCGACCCGACAGGCAGGACGCGCTCGAGCCGCCGGTCACCTCGAAGCGGATCTCGACCCGATCGGCGACGTCGAACGCCTCGCCCGGCGCGCCGTCCCCGCACGTGCGATCCCCGAAGCGGATCTCGTCCGCTGCGCACTCGCCGATCTCGAACGACACGAGGTCGGCGATCGACGCAGTGAGCCCCGCCCGGCGTTCCGAGAGGTTGCGAACGCACAGCTCGAAGCTGTCCTCGATCACCGCATCGCCACCCGGCTCCACTGCGATGTCGACCTCGACCTGCCGGCCGAGCACCGAGCCCTCCGCGAAGCAGTCGTCGCCGAGCCCGGCCCGCACGTCCATGCTCGACTCGGCGGTACCGAGGTCGAGGCGGAGGTCGGCGAGGTCGACGCGGTCGCTGAGGAGGGCGACGACGCCGGCGCCGAGTGCGACACTGCCGACCGCGCCGAGCGCGAGCGTCGTCCGTCCCAGCGATCGGATCGCGACGAACCGGCCGCTCACGGCGTCGGCTCCGTCGCGTCGAGGCGGATGTCGAACACCAGCGCGTCGGACTGCAACGCCGGAGCGGTCGCCGGCGGCGCCTCGAACGCGAACGTGATCTTCACGTCATCGCATGCCTCGCCCGGCTGGGCGATGTCGCGGTCCCAGACGATGGTGCCATCGCCGGCGAACGGGTTCGAGCCTGCCTCGCCGCAGCCGGCCCAGCTCACGGTCGTCGGGAGCAGTTCGCCGACATCGCCGTCGGCGCAGCCGTCGTCGGCGTCGGCCTCCCCCGGGCTGCACGCCGCGCCCTCGATCGACTTGACGCCGACCAGCCGCATCTGGATGAACGCCGGCTCGTCGCCGACGTTGCGGTAGCAGAGCGTCAGCGTCGTCTCGCCCTCGACCGATGCGTCGGCCTGCACCTCGAGCGCGACGTCGAACACGTCGCCGGGCACCGGCCCGTCAGCGCCCTTCGGGCAGCCGGTCTCGCCAGGTGTCGCGAACCCGGCGATCACGTCGAGCGCCCGAAAGTCGAGCTCGCCCGAGACGATCCTGTTGTCCTCGATCGTCACCGAGTCGGCGAGGAGTGCGACGACGCCGGCACCGAGCGTGGCAGCGAGTGCAACGCCGAGCCCGGCCCCGACGACGCCGATGCGAGATCGTGCACCCCGCCGCCGGCCGACGAGTCGTCCGTATCCGTCCATGTTCCTGCTCCTGTCTGGTCGAGGCCGGTCCGGTCACCACTGGCACGGCCACCGTCGATCTGGGCGCCGCCGAACCGGTCACCACCGTGCTCGTCACCGCCGATTCGGCCGCCGACGATGCGGTCACCACGGGTCGTGGACGAGCGGCGGGCGCGGGCCTCGGCGAGCGCTGTCCCCACGAGCGGCACGCCGACGAGCACGATCAGTCCGCGCGGTGGTCGCAGCCACGTCGCGGCCGCTCCGAGGTGCGGCAGGCTCCATCGCAGCCGACCTCGTACGTCGCGGGCCGGCACGGCGCGCCCGTCGGCCGCGGCGTTGGCATCACCCTGCGTTCGGAAGAAGCGACCGCCGTCCTGCTCGTGCACGTCGACGACGCGGTGCATGAGCAGCGGTACGAGGTCCGGGTGCTCGAACGTGATGACGTCACCGACCCGCACGTCGGCGGGATCGACGTCCTCGAGGATCGCCAGCGCGCCCTGTGGCGACGACGGCGCCATGCTGCCGGTCGTGACGACCTCCAGCGAGTGACCGGTCAGCACGAGCCAGGCCACGCCCCCGATCGCGATCGCCGCGGCGGTCGTCCACACCACGGCGACCACGTGTGCGATCACCCCAAGCCATGCCGTCGTCCCGCTCATCACGCCACCGTCCGATCGACAGTACGGAAGCGGTTCCCGCGAAACCTCCGTGCGCGCACGGATTCTGGCCCGTGCTCATTGCGCCAGCCCGCGCCCGTGACACCCCAGCCGCCACCGACCGGTACCGACCGGTGACGACCAGCCGGTGGCGAGCTTCAGGTCGTCGTGCGATCGGCGACGCCGAGTCCGCGGCGGGCGAGCTCGACGCGATTCGCGACATCGAGCTTGCGGTACGCCGCGGAGACATGGCTCTCGACCGTGCGCCGGGACACGTAGAGCTGTTCTGCGATCTCGGAGTTGGTGAGGCCGGCCGCGACCAGCTCGACCACCGCGTACTCGCGCTTCGACAACGGCGCGAGACCGGCGGGACGCGACGCCGACGCGCCCGACGCCGGATCGTTGGCCACCGACGCCGAGAGCGCCGCGGCATCACCGTGCGCGCCGCACGCCGCCAACGCGTCGACCGCATCCCGGCGCCAGCGCGTGGCCTGGTTGTCGTCGCCGATCCGGTCGGCGAGCTCGGCGGCACTGCGCAGCGCCGATGCCGCCTGCAGTCGCCGGCCGGCCGAGGCGTAGACCTCGGCAGCGTCACCGAGCAGGCTCGACTCGCCGTCGACCCAGCCGCCGGCGACGAGCGCGTTCGCCCGCCACGTCGGCACGCCGAGCTCGGACGCCCAGCGTTCGCTGACCGCACGGACGTCGCCGAGCAGCTCGGGGTCGAGCGGTGCAGCGAGCCGGGCGATCGCCGGTACCAGGTCCTGGAGGCCCGAGGCGACGCCGAGAGCGACGAACAGCTCCCAGATCTCACGGAGCACGGCGAGCGCCTCGCCGCGGCGACCGTGACGCTCGAGCAGGCCGGCACGGACGAGGGCGAGGTGCTCCCATCCGAGCTGCGCCCGCCCCTCGGCGACGAGCCGATCGCCGCGTTCGAGCGACGCCTCGGCCGACTCGACGTCGCCGCGGTGCAGCGCGATCCGGCCGAGGAAGCCGTGGCACCACACGGCCACCCCGAGGCGATCCTCGACGCCGTAGGCGAGAGCTCCGCGAGCGGCCGCTTCAGCATCGGCGAGCTCGCCCTGACGGAGCGCGACCAGCGCGTCGAGCGCGTCGTACGCCGGCAGCATCCAGAGCTGGCCGCCGTCACGGACGCGCCGCCGACCGTCGGCGTTGATGCGCAGCGCCAGCTCGGGTCGATCCGACTCGAGACGGAACAGCGACGCGGCGAACCAGGGCTGATAGACGACGGCGTCGGCGGCCTCGGGGAGCGCGGCGAGCGCGACGATGTCGTCGGCCAGCTCGGCCGCGCGGTCGGCGTCGTTGCGGTAGTGGGCGGTGAGGCAACCGACCATCTCGGCGGCGACGACCGCGGCGATGTCGCCGATCGCCCGACCGGTGTCGGCGGCACGCCGCGCGATCCCGTCGGCGCCCTCGAAGTCCCCGGACAGCAACAGCGCGAACGACAGCTCTGCCTCCAGGCGGCTCGAGGCCGACGGGTCGCTGCTCGCAGCGAGCGCCGCCCGCATCTCCTCGATCGTTTCGGTCGCCCTGCCCTGCTGGAACAGCGCCAACGCCAGGTCGCGACGGAGCTCGGCCTCTTCGAGCGGGTTCGCGTCCCGGAGCAACGATCGGACCAGCACCTCGCTCTCCGCCGTCCGGCCGAGGTTGGCGAGCGCTCGGACGCGCACGCGGGTGAGCTCCCTGGGCGCGACACGGGCGAGCTCCATGGCACGGTCCGTGAGCTCGACTGCGTGGACGGCGTCGAGGTCGACCACGTCCCGCGCTGCCGCAACGAGCAGGTCGACCGCCCGTTCACCACCGACCCCCGATTCGACGACGTGGTGCGCGACGACGTGCACCGGATCGCCGAGAGCGCCGCACACCTCGACGGCGGAGGCGTGCAGTGCGCTGCGCGCGGCGGGCGACATGATGGCGAGCGCCCCGGTTCGGTAGAGATCGTGTCGCATCTCGACGTGCGACGACCGCAGGACCACGAGGCCGATCCGCTCGAGATGGTCGATCGTCGACACGACCTCGGCGATCGGGTGACCGAGCACCTGGCCCACGTGCGCCGCGGTGCACGCCGGCTGGAGGAGCGCGACGACCTGGAGGACGCTGCGAGCAGGCGCGTCGAGATCGCGCAGCCGGGCGAGCGTCGCGTGGGGAGCGTCGTCGCAGAGACGCGCACTGGTGGTGGCCGTCACGTCGGACGTCGCCGGACCGGTGACCAGGTCGTCGTCGCCGAGCGCCTCGAGGAGTGCCGTGACGAGCAGCGGGACGTTCCCGGTTGCTGCCAGGACGCGCCGGAGCTCGGGCCCGATCGCCCGCCCCACGTGCCACTCGGCGAGCTCCTGCACGGCGGCATCCGCGAGCGGGCCGAGCTCGAGCGACGTCGCGACCGCGGCGAGGCGGTCCCACAGGTGTGCGGCCGGCGTGCCGGCCGCCGGAGGACGGCTCGCCACCACGAGCGCCACACCGATCGACGCGGCGCGCTCGGCGACGTTCACCAACCACTCCGCGGAGGCAGCGTCGATCACGTGCAGGTCGTCGATCACGATCGCGACCGGGCCCGACCCGCACCGGGTCTCGAGGTGTTCGTGCAGCTGCTCCGCGATGACGACGCGCCCGACGTCGCCGGCACCGGCTTCGACCAGCGAACCGCGACGGAACGTCGGGCCGAACAGCTCGCCGAGCGACGTGCCCAGCGCCTCGAGCACGACGCCGAACGGCGACGCCGTCACGCCGCGACACGGCGCGGCGCAGATCTCGATCCCCTCGGTGTCCCCCAGTGCGGCCTGGACGAGGTGCGACTTCCCGGCACCGGCGGCGCCGGCGATCACGACGACGCCGCCGCTCCCGTCGACGGCCGACTCGAACGCGTCGCGGATCCGTGCCCGCTCGGCGTCGCGTCCGACGCAGGGCCACGTCCCCGCCACCACGGACGCATCGTACGAGGACACCGCCGGTGCCCTCGACCCCGTCGCCGGCTTCCGTCGCTCGGTTACCGGGGAGTAACCTGGGGCCATGGAACACATCCTCGAAGCGATCCAGGCCGGGGCCTCCGGCGAGGAGCTGGCCAACCTCCCGATCCCGGAGTCGTTCCGGGCCGCGTTCGTCAAGCGCGACGAGGCCGACATGTTCGAGGGGGTGCCGTCCGCCGACAAGGACCCCACGAAGTCGATCCACATCGACGACGTGCCCACCCCCGAGCTCGAACACGACGAGGTCTACGTCGCGGTGATGGCGTCGTCGATCAACTTCAACACCGTCTGGACGTCGATCTTCGAACCACTGCCGACGTTCGGCTTCCTCCAGCGGCTCGGCCGCGAGTCCGAGTCGGCGCGGCGCCACGACCAGCCGTTCCACGTCATGGGTTCCGACGCGTCGGGCGTGATCCTCCAGGTCGGCAGCGAGGTCCGCAACTGGAAGCCGGGCGACCGGGTGACGGTGCACTGCAACCACGTCGACGACCAGGACCCGACTGCCCACGACGACTCGATGCTCGCTCTGAATCAGCGGATCTGGGGGTTCGAGACGAACTACGGCGGCCTCGCCGACCTGTCGATCGTCAAGGCCAACCAGCTGATGCCGAAGCCGACCCATCTGACGTGGGAGGAGGCGGCGGTCAACGCGCTCTGCAACTCGACCTCGTACCGGATGCTCGTCGGGCGCAACGCGGCCCGCATGAAGCAGGGCGACGTCGTGCTCGTGTGGGGGGCCACCGGTGGCATCGGCGGCTACGCGATCCAGTACATCCTCAACGGCGGTGGCACGCCGATCGGCGTCGTGTCGTCACCCGAGCGGGTGCAGCTGCTCAACGACATGGGCTGCGAGGCGGTCATCGACCGACGGGCCGAGGGCTACCAGTTCTGGAAGGACGAGCACACGCAGGACGAGTCCGAGTGGCGCCGGTTCGGCAAGAAGATCCGCGAGCTGGTCGGCGAGGACCCCGACATCATCTTCGAGCATCCGGGGCGGTCGACGATGGGCGCCTCGGTCTTCGCCGTCAAGCGCGGCGGCACCGTGGTCACGTGCGCAGCGACGTCGGGCTACATGGTCGAGTTCGACAACCGCCACCTGTGGATGAAGCTGAAGCGGCTGATCTCGTCGCACTTCGCCAACTACCACGAGGCGGCGGCGGCGAACAAGCTGATCTGCCAGGGCAAGATCCACCCGATCATGAGCGACGTGTACCCGCTCGACCGGGTCGGCGAGGCGGCGCTCGCGGTCCACCAGAACAAGGCCGAGGGCAAGCTCGGCGTGCTGTGCCTGGCACCCGAGGAGGGCTTGGGCATCGACGACCCCGAGTTCCGCGAGCGGGTCGGCGAGGACAAGATCACCCTCTACCGGAATCGGTAGAGGCCTGCACCGGAATCGGTAGAGGCCTGTACCGGAATCGGGAGAGGCCGCTTCCGCGGCCGCTGAGCGCCGCCGACCGCGGTCGGGCGACCGTCGTCGGCACGGGATCGGGACCGCCGACGGCACGTGTCCACCTGACGATTTGTCAACGAATCGTCAAGTTTCTGAAAACCGATGAAAACGCTTTCATCGCGGCCGCAGGTGGAGCAAGATCGGACTCGGGCCGCCTCGCACGGGCGACCCGCAGCCGCTACGTCCCAGGGAGTCGACATGCTCACTCGTCGTCTGATCGCCGGCGCCGTCACCGCCGGTCTGCTCGTCTCGACCGTCCTGCCCGCCACGGCATCGGCCGACCACACCCCCGCCCCGACCTCGGTGGCGATCGCCGGGTCGCTGCAGGACGAGCTCGGCTGCACGGGCGACTGGCAACCCGACTGCGCGGCGACCGAGTTGGCGTACGACGCCGAGGACGACGTGTGGCAGGCCACGTTCTCGCTGCCCGCCGGCTCCTACGAGTACAAGGCGGCGCTCAACGACTCCTGGGACGAGAACTACGGCGCCGGCGCCGTGCCGGACGGCGCCAACATCGCGTTCGACATCCCGGTGGCGGCCGACGTCAAGTTCTACTACGACCACGAGACGCACTGGGTCACCGACGACGTGACCTCGACGATCGCCACCGCGGCGGGCAGCTTCCAGAGCGAGCTCGGCTGCTCGGGTGACTGGCAGCCGTGGTGCCTGCAGTCGTGGCTGCAGGACATCGACGGCGACGGCGTCTACACCTTCTCCACCGACCAGATCCCCGCCGGG